>CACMRE010000001.1:0-98372 GCA_902616025.1 uncultured Pelagibacteraceae bacterium
CTTACAAGGAGACTTACTTGTGAATTGTATTTTTTTGATATTGCCTTAATAAAGGGTAAAAAGATTACTGTATCGCCAATACCCATTCTATTTTGGACAGCTAATATTTTCATATTCGATTTATAAACTTTACTAATTTTTATATTTTATATAAATTTTTATTATGACAAAAATAAGTGGGATATATGCAGCTTCGATGTCAGTTCTGAACTCTGATTTGAGCTTAAATATTGAAAAAACCATATCACATGCAGAAAATTTAATTGACCAAGGTTGTCATGGCACTGCTATATTTGGAAGCACTGGCCAAGCACAATTAATTCCTATCGTTGAAAAAATTAAATTACTAAATCACCTTTCAGAAAGTAAATACAAAGAAAAACATTTAATCGGAACAGGATTAAATTCTTTAAATGAAACAATTAATTTAATGAAAATTTCAGTTTCTCTAAACTTTAAAAAATTTTTAATCATGCCACCAGCTTATTATAAATATCAAGACAAGGATGTAATAAACTTTTACACAAAAATCATTGATGCAGTACCAGAGTCTAAAATTATACTTTATAATTTTGAAAAATTGTGTGGATATAAATTTAGTATTGAATGTGTGGAAAAATTGGTTCACAAATTTCCTGATCAAATTGTAGGTGTGAAGGATAGTTCTTACAATTTATTTGAAAAGCTAAAGTTGGAAAATTTTTCAGTTATGCCAGGTTCAGAGTCAAAATTACTTAAAGGATTAGAAAATGGTTGTTCAGGAATTATTACTGCAACTTGCAATGCTACATCTCAATTAGCTCGAAAAGTTTACGATGATTTTAAAGAAAAGAGAGATAATTCTTTAAACCAAAAATTAGTTAATGTCAGAAATACTTTTGAAAAATATAATTTAATTTCAGCTCTTCATACTTTGTTTTCAAAAGAGAACAAAATTTATGGAAATTTATTACCACCTTTAAGTTTACTTAGCGAAGTTGATGAGAGAAATCTTTTGCAGAGTTTAAAAGATTTAAATTTTGAAACAAAATCACAATTGGCAGCTTGAGATGTATTTAGCGAGATTTCTTAATAAAGTATTTAAAAAAGGAGGGTTTATCCTGACCGACGCTGACTCCAAGGATTATATTATTGGTCAGCCAACTGACGATCCTATTAAATTAAAAATTCTTAATAAGAAACTTCATTATAAATTACTATTCCATCCGGATCTTTACTTTGGGGAGGCATATACAAATGGAGATATTGTTATCGAAAATGGATCTCTAACAGATTTTTTAGATCTAGCATTGATGAATATTGGAAGAAACGAGTTAAACATTTTTAGTTATCTTTTAAATAAACTAAGGGGGTCTTACCGATATCTTACCAATTTTAACTTTATCAAAAAATCTAAAATGAATGTTTCACATCATTATGATATCAAAGATGATCTCTATGATTTGTTTTTAGATCCTAAAAGACAATATTCATGTGCTTATTTTAAAAATGAAAATGATAGTCTTGAAACCGCACAGAATAATAAAATTCAACATATAATTAAAAAATGTAAGTTTTATCTTGCCACCGGTAAAAATAGTGAAGAGCAAATTATTCTTAATGAAATACTTCAGTCTAAATTTAAAGACATATGTTTACCTTTAGATGATTTATCGATTAAAGAAATTTTGCCGATCATAAAAAACTGCAATCTATCTATCTGTAATGACTCAAGTTTTAGTCACTTATCTGCGGCATTGGGAACTAAAACTATTACTTTGATGGTTGATACTCCAATTATCTACGGAAATTATAATACTAAAATGTTCCCTGTAATTCCAGATGGTGAGGAAACTGTTAAACATCATACTTCTGGAAAAGATAGAATAAATCCTCAGAAAATATTTGATAAAGCTTTAGAGATTCTAAATTAAGAAATATCGTTCAAAACTATATCTTTTGCTTCATTTACTATTGAGGACAATCTAGCTGTCTCCGGTGAAATATCTGGATGGATTTTTTTTTGTATTTTAACATAAGCTTTATTTACATCTTCTTTTGTAATTTTTTTATTCACATCTAAATTTAATATTTTATATGCTTCAGTTACTGAAATTGAAGATGAGTTATTTAGGTTTGATTGATTAAAAGAAAATCTTCCTGATCTTCTCAAAGTTTGAATTAATCTATAAAGAGATATTAATTGAAAAATAGATAGGCCTTTTAATTTTAATAATGCAAGACTAGCTAATGTAAAAGGCAACGTTAATAAAAAACGCCCACCGATGGCAAATAAAATTGCTAGTACAATAAATCCAAGTATTAATAAAATCCTTAGACCTTTTGATATTTTTTTTGAGGAAATCTTAGTTATAAATTTCAATAGAAAGTATAAAATAGTCAAAATGACTAATGTATAAATTATGATATTCATATAGTTCTTCTTTTTTATGAAGGTACCACAACTTAGAAAAAAACTGGAAATAAAATCTTGTCACAACACAAGTTGGGAAGATAATTACAGCTGGATACATCAAAAAGATATTCTTGAAGTCTTAAAAGACAAGAATAAATTAAATCCAGAAGTAAAAAAATACTTGATTGAAGAAAACAATCATACAGACCATCATCTTAAAGATACTAAAGACTTACAGAAAAAACTTTTTGATGAAATAAAGGGGAGAATAAAATTAGATGATGAGTCTCTTCCTTTTAGAGATCACACTTATGATTATTGGACAAAAACTACAACCGAAGGAAATTATTCTATCAAACTCCGTAAAAAGATTAATACAGATAATGTTGAAGAAATTTGGAACGGAGATAAAGAAAAAGAAAAATTAGGCGTTGAATATTTTGGAGTGGGAGATTTAGAAGTAAGCCATAACGATAAGCTACTTGCATATTCTCTGGATACCAAAGGATCAGAGTATTACAAAATCTTCATAAGAGATATTTCAACAAATAAGTTGGTCACAAAAGAAATAACGGACACATCTGGTAGTATTACTTTTAGTCTAGACGATAAATATATTTTTTATTCAAAATTAGATGAAAATCATCGTGCCCGAAAAATATATAGACATAAAATTGGAGACCATTTAAGTGAGGATTATTTGGTTTTTGAAGAAAAAAGTGAGGCTTTTACAGTTGGAATAAGCTTAACCTCTGATGAAAAATATTATCTAATAACAACTTCTGATCACAACACATCAGAGCAATACTATTTTGGTGTTGATGAAATAACTCCAAAACCAAAATTAATCATTAAAAGACAAAGAGGAATTTTATACTCCATAAATTCTTGGGCTAACAATTTTTACAATCATACAAATAATGATGCTGAGGATTTTAAGATTGATATCTCATCAAGCTTAGAGAACCAAAATTGGAAACCTTTTGTGCCTTCAAAAAATGAGGTTTTAATTGGTGGTTGTGTGTTTTTAAAAAATTGGATAATTCGATCAGAAACTTCTGATGCATTAGATAAGTTATTCATAAGAAATATATCAACAAATTTTGAGGAAGAATTAATTTTTTCAGATGAAAAAGTATACGTACCAAATATTTCTCTTAAACAAAAAGATCGAAACACAGACGAAATTTACCTTGGATATTCATCGCCGAAAACTCCTTCAAGAGTTTATTCATATAATCTTTCAGATAAATCTAAAAAATTAGTTAAAGAACAGGAAATTCCATCGGGCCATGATACAGAAGATTATATCGTAGAGAGAATTGAATATAAATCTCATGATGGAAGAATGGTTCCTTTAACAATAACAAGACATAAGAAAACTAAGATTGATGGAGCTGCAAATGTCTTATTGTACGGTTATGGTTCATACGGAAATTCAATGAGCCCTAGTTTTTCATCTACTCGTTTGAGTTTGATCAACAGGGATATCATCTGGGCTACAGCTCATATTAGAGGTGGAATGGAAAAAGGTATGAAATGGTGGAAAGAAGGAAAATTAACAAACAAAAAAAATACTTTTGAGGATTACATTTATGCAGCTAAATATTTAATTGAAAAGAAATACTCTTCTGCTGGTAAGATCATTGGTATGGGTGGATCTGCAGGTGGATTATTAATGGGAGCAGTAGTAAACCAATCTCCAAAATTATTTTTAGGAATCATAATGGCGGTTCCATTTGTGGACTCTTTAACTACTAACCTTGATCACTCTCTACCATTAACAGTTGGTGAATTTGATGAGTTTGGTAATGCCAAAGATAATAAAGATCACTTTGATTATATATTTTCTTATGCTCCATATAATAATATAAAGAAAATGGATTACCCTCATATGTTAATTACCACTAGTTTAAGTGACAATAGAGTATTATTTGATGAGCCTGCTAAATTTACTGCCAAGCTAAGAGACTTAAAAACAGACAATAATTTATTACTTTTAAAAACAGAAATGGATGCAGGTCATGGTGGAAAATCAGGTAGAGATGGCGCTATAGAAGAAATAGCTTTAGACTATGCTTTTGCACTAAAAATTTCAAAAAAAATTTAATTTCTCAATCTTGAAAAAACTTAAATCGTTCTTATATCATTTATGTAGGTCGCCTAATGGGGCTTATAAATAAACTTGCTTAACAAAGGAGGATATATGACAAGTAAGGATCTATCTATATTTAACTCATTAAGACCATTCTCGATTGGATTCGACGATATGTTTGATCAATTTGAGAATATGTTGGGAAATGGTGCAATGACAATGCAATCCAATTACCCACCATACAACATCAGAAAGACTGGTAAAGATAATTACGCTATTGAAGTTGCTTTAGCAGGATTCAACAAAAAAGATGTTGAGGTTGAGTTCGAAGATAATTTATTAACTGTAAGAACAAAACAAGTTGATAAATCTGAGGATAAAAATGCTGATGGAGAGATCATTCATAAGGGAATATCTCAAAGACAATTTGCTAGATCATTTACAATTGCTGATGACGTTAAAGTAAATGGTGCCGAGCTCAAAGATGGTCTTTTAACAATATCTTGCGAGAGAATTGTACCAGAGCATAAGAAGAAAAAACTAATAGAAATTAGATAAGTTAAAGCCTTGCTTGCGGGGCAACTAGCTCCGCAAGTAAACTAAAAACATCCTTTTGATGAAAATCCAATTACCACTGAGTTAGTGTCTACCTCAAATTTTCTTTCACAAGAAATACCATATTTTTTTGTTTTATATACAAGAACTTGATTTCCTTTTTCGTTCTTAAAATCTTCATCAGGATTTCCTAGATCAATTTTAAGTTCACTGGATAATTGACCTATATATTTACCCAATCTTTTATTTTCTTGCTCAACAATTTTGTCAGTTTTTTCTTGTACGGTCTGGCATGCAGTGACCATTAAGAAGAAACTAAGTAACAACACGATTAATTTAAAATTTCTCATTTTCATATTCTAGCTTCTAAATATGACCAAAATATAAACTTCTTAGTTGAATTATGTTGATAAAATTAGATTTGGCTGAGTATTTGTCAAAAGAATCATCTATTTAGTCAGGATAGGAGGAATAATGTTAGACAAATATTTTGAGTACAAAAAACACAAAACAGATTTTAAAACAGAAGTAATAGCCGGAACTACTACTTTTTTAACCATGGCTTATATCATGTTTTTAAATCCGTTTATTTTATCAGGTGAATTTGCTGGACCCGAAAAAGGTTTCTTTGATTTCGGCGCAGTTTACACTGCAACTATTCTAGCAACTGCTTTGGCTTGTTTCATAATGGCATTTCATGGAAAAACTTGGCCGATTGGTCTTGCGCCAGGCATGGGGATTAATGCTTTTGTAGCTTTTGGAGTTTGTGCAGGTATGGGATATACACCGCAACAAGCTTTGGGTGCTGTATTAGTTGCTGGTGTATTATTTTTAATTATATCATTAACACCAATAAGAGCATGGCTTATCAACTCTATTCCTAAGAGTTTAAAGTTAGGAATTGGTGCCGGAATTGGTTTGTTCTTAGCAATTATCGGTCTTCAAATTATGGAAGTAGTTGTTGATAATCCTGTAACATTAGTGCAGCTTGGAAATTTAAGTGATCCACTTGTTTTATTAGGATGCGCAACTTTTATTGCAATAATTGTTTTAGATAAGATGAACGTTAAAGGTAATATCATTATTGGTATTTTAGTATTTAGTATAATTGCTTGGGCTACGGGTCTTGCAAAGTTTAATGGTATCGCAAGTGCTCCGCCTTCAATGACTTATCTTTTTGAATTTGATTTATCTGCAGCTATGACAGCTGGAATGTCTACAGTCATATTTACTCTATTGTTTGTTGACTTTTTTGATACTGCAGGAACTTTAACTTCAGTTGCCAATGTAGCTGGAAAAGTTGGCAAAGATGGAAAAGTTAAAGACATCAATAAAGCAATGTTATCAGACAGCGTTAGTACTGTTGCGGGAGCTGTAATGGGAACTACAACTGTAACTAGTTACGTTGAGTCTGGGGCTGGGGTAAAAGCTGGTGGAAAGACTGGCATGACCTCTTTGGTAATTGGTATATTATTTTTAGCATGTATATTTTTTGCGCCCTTAGCAACTAGTTTGCCAAAACAAATTGATGGTGCTGCTTTACTTTTTGTTTCAGTTCTATTTATAAGAAATATTACTGACATAGAGTGGAATGATGTTTCAGAATCTGCTCCAGCAATTCTTGCTATGATCGCTATGCCTTTAACTTATAGTATCAGCAATGGTATTGCTCTAGCTTTCGTATCATATGCTTTGATAAAGATATTCACTGGTAAATTTGCAACTACTTCACCAGCTATTTGGGTAATAGCAATTTTGAGTGTTGTAAGTTTTGCAGTTGCTTAAATATTAATTAACCAGGGCTAGTTTATACTAGCCCTGTTTATTTTTTTTCACAATCTCATCAATAGACAATTCTTCATAATGTTCTGTAGGTTGAACAATCCAAGGATCTGAATCTAATCTGATAGGACAAAAATCAGGTTCGAAAGTTGACGATTTCTTTTTCCATAAACAAGCAGTTTTTACTTCTTTTATATAATCTTTAGTTGGGCCATAATTTTTTAACCACTCAATGCTTTTATTAAGCGTTAAACCGGTATCGGAGAGATCATCTATTAGAAGAACCTTATTAAAATCTTTGTTATTTGCCAAAGAACTTATTTCTCTTGCAAACATCAATTGGCCCTGTTGATCCTCTAAACCTTTACCTGAATAACTTTGAATAACAATATATGCGATTGGTAATTTCAAAATTCTTGATAAAATATCAATAATAGGAGCTGCCCCTCTCATAATACCAACTAATACAGTTGGTTTATAATTTTCATGAATTTGTATTGCTAACTTTTCAACAATTTGAGTATATTCATCAAAACTGATAATTAATTTCTCTGCCATGAAATTTATTATCATAATTAAAAATAATTAAAAAGGAGAAATCATGAAAGCTTATTGGATAAGTTTGTATACTAAAGTTAATGACCAAGAAAATTTAAAAAAGTATGCAGAGACAGTAACTCCAATTATTAAAAGTTATGGTGGTTTACCTTTGGTTAGAGGTGGCAAACATACAACTTTCGATGGTGATGATTTTTTAAGGACTGTGGTTTGGGAATTTCCAAATTACGAGCAAGCTTTAAAATGTCATCAATCTAAAGAATATCAGGCTGGTTGGGATTTAGCCAAAAAGACCACTATAAGACACATGCAAATCGTTGAGGGATTTAGTACTGAATAGGTTCAGGATCTATACTTCTCCATAAATACCATGTAGCTACTGAGCAATAAGGTGAAAATCTTTTTTGAAGTAAAGACACAAATTTTTCTGGTGGAAAATATTTTTTATTATAATTTTTAGAAATCGCTCTCAAAAGTCCAATATCTTGTATAGGCCAAATGTCAGATCTATTATAAGTAAAAAGTAAAATCATTTCAGCCGACCATCTACCTATTTGTCTTAAATTAGATAAATAAACTATAGCTTCTTCATCACTCATATTCTTTATTAATTTATGATTAAAGGATTTATTAATGATTTGTTTTGCTAAACTTTTTATTCCTAAGACTTTTTGCCTACTTAATCCACAATTTCTAAGTTGTGTTAAGGTCAATTTAGATACAGTTTTTGGATTAATTTTATTTTTACATTTTTTCTTAAATCTTAAAAAAACTGAATTTGCTGCAGCAACACTTATTTGCTGACCAATAATACTTTTGCATAATGAAAAAAAAATATCTTTTCTTGAGGTAAGAATCGTTTCATTGGGACTTCGATAATTTTTAATTAACCTTGACATTATTTTGTCCTTTTTGGATAAATATCTTTTAGCCTTATTCCAATATTTTGGAACTTTAGTCATTGATTGTTTTAGAAGTGATTATTTTTTTATTGTAAATTTCTCTTCTAAAAATAATTAATGTTGAAATAATTACCAAAGAGGCTCCAAGAAGAGTTTTGATTGTTGGAACCTCACCCCAAATGAAATATCCAAAAATTATTGCAAACAAAAGAGCTAAATATTTTAAAGGAGTTACCAAAGAAACCTCTGAATATTTATATGACTGACCTAACCATAAATTTGCAACGCCTCCAAAAATGCCGACAAAAGATAATAAAATAAAATCCTGTAAATTAGGCATAACCCATCCTTGTGGAATAGTTAAAAAACTCAATAAGGTTATTGATAAGGAAAAATAGAATGAAATTAACCAAACTGGTTCTGTGGTCGATAATTGTCTTATTGATATCGCTACATAAGATAGACCAAGACAAAATATTATGGGAAAAATATAATAAATGTTAAGTTCACTTATCCCTGGTTCAGTGATTACTAATATTCCTATAAAACCAACTATAACAGCTAACCATCTATAAATGCCAACTTTTTCACTTAATAAAAAAATTGAAAATATAGTTGTAAAAATTGGAGCAGCAAAAGAAATACTTACCACAGTTGCGAGAGGTAATTTTCTTAAAGCAATAAAAATTGCTACTAAAGCAATTAAACCCGACAAGCACCTTAGGGCATGCAAGCCTGGTCTTTTGGTTTGATAAAAATTGTGAAGTCTATCTCTTGGTATAATGAAAAAATAAAATAGTATTCCAAAAAACCCTCTAAAAAATAAAACCTGTCCAATTGGATAATCGACTGACCACTTGACAATTATATCCATTAGTGAAAATGCACAAACAGACATAAACATGTACAAAAATCCCAATTGATTTTTACTAAGCATACGAATAATTTGTAAATTAATTTAAATCATAATCAATGGAAATAGCAGTTTTAGCACTTGGATGTTTTTGGGGACCTGAAATCAAATTCAGCAAAATTAATGGTGTTATCAAAACTGAAGTTGGCTATTGCGGTGGTAATAGTTCACAAACCACCTATAAAGAGGTTTGCACAGGGAGTACAAATCATGCTGAAGTTGTTAAAATTGATTTTGATGAGAAGGTAATTACTTATGAAGAAATTTTAAAAATTTTTTTTGAAATTCATGACCCAACTACACTAAATTCTCAAGGACCAGATTTTGGTACACAATATAGAAGTGAAATCTTTTATTTGAATGACAATCAAAAAAAAATTGCAGAAGATGTTCTTGACCAGGTCAATAAAAAGTTATCAGGGAAAGTAGTAACAAAAATTTCCCAACTAAAAAACTATTGTATTGCTGAGGAATATCATCAAAAATATTTAGAAAAGAGATAATGTCATTAGTAGAAACTGATTGGCTCGAAAATAACAAAGACAAAGTGAAAATAATTGATTGCTCGTGGCACATGCCACAAACGAAAAGAAATGGTTTTGAAGAGTATAAAACTCAACATATCCCAGAATCCATTTTTTTTGACCTAGATGATAATTCAGACAAAAATACAAATCTTCCACATATGTTAGTGAATAAAAATGAATGGGAAAAAATAGTCTCAAAGATGGGAATCAAAAATGAGGATATGATTATTATTTATGATAATTCTGATGTTGTTAGTTCATGTCGCTGTTGGTTTAATTTTATCTATTATGGTCATGATCCTAAATTAGTTCATGTTTTAAATGGGGGTTTAAAAAAATGGCTGGAAGAAAAAAGAAAAGTAACAAATAATTTATCTAAAGTTATGAAGTCAGACTACAAAAGTTTTGAAAATCAGGAATTAGTTAAAAACAAAGATTCAATTAATCAAAATATAGAAACTCAAAAATTTAGGGTTGTTGATGCTAGAAGCAAAGAAAGATTTGAAGGAAAGGTTCCTGAGCCTAGAGAGGGATTAAAAAGTGGATGTATTAAAAATTCTGTCTGCATACCATTTGGCTCTTGTCTTAATCAGGATAGAACTTTTAGAAATAAACAAGAACTTGAAAAAATTTTTCAATCTTCCTTAAAAAACTTAAATGATAAAAATATTGTCTTTTCATGTGGATCTGGGGTAACCGCGTGTGTTTTGGCACTAGCTTATTCTTTAATAAATGATAAATATCGACCCTGTATTTATGATGGCTCTTGGGCTGAATACGGGTTAATTTAAAAAGAATGAAAAGATCGACTAAAACTATATCAATTATTTTAATATTTTTTCTAATCATTGCAGCAGTGATTATTGGTAGAACAATGATTGGAAATCATTTTAAAAAAAAATTCAGTAAAAGACCGCCTCCAGGAATAATTGTCACCGAAGTGGTAAAAAAAGAATTTGCTGAAACAATAGAGACGTTTGGTACTGCAATCTCAAAAAAATCTGAAACTTTCAAAATAAAAAAAGATGATCTTTTTGAAGATTTAAAATTGAAAGACTTTGTTAAAAAAGGAGATGTATTAATAAAGTTGAAAAGTGGAAATATTATAGCTCCATTCAGCGGAGTACTTGGTTATACTGGTCTTACAGAAGATATTCTTGTATCTAATAATATATTCATCATAACATTAGATGATAATTCAACTATTTACTCGGACATTAAAATTCCAGAGAATTATTCGGCATCTATTAAAAAAGGTCTTCCAGTTGACGTAAAATTATCTAGTTTTAAAGATAAAACTTTTTCAGGTGAAGTTGATTTTGTATCAAGCAGGATTAACGCCGATACAAGAAGTATATTATCCAGAATTAAAGTGCAAAATAATGATCTGGAACTAATCTCGGGATCTCTTTTAGAAGTAAGCGTTAAATTTAATCTTAGAAATTCATTAAGTGTACCTGATACAAGTGTGATGATTGAAGGCGACAAATCCTATGTTTACAAAATAAATGGCGATAATGTTGCAAATAAAACTGAGGTTAAAACAGGTCTAAGAATTAATAAAAACATCGAGGTAATTTCTGGATTAAGTGAAGGGGAAATAATCGTCGCGGAAGGATTAAAAAAAGTAAGACCTAGAGGAAAAATAAAACCTATTACAAAATAAATGTTTATTACTGAACTAAGCATAAAAAGACCAGCTGTTTCTTGGGTAATGTCTTTAATCTTAATTATTTTTGGTTTATTTGTCTTTTGGAAATTACCAGTTAGAGAATTACCAAATGGAATACAACCGCCTGTAGTCCAAGTCCAAGTAGATTACAAATCTGCATCAGCGTCAATAGTGGATCAAGAAGTTACTCAAGTCGTTGAAGATGTTATTGGAGGTGCTGAAGGTATAAAAAATATAGACTCAAAATCTGAGAATGGAAGAAGCACAATTAATGTAGAGTTTGATACTAGTATTGATTTAGATAATGCTGCTAACGATATAAGAGAGAGAGTTGCGAGAGTTGTAGATAATTTACCATCGGAGTCTGATCCTCCTCAAATATTAAAAAGGGCAGCTGGTTTTACTACAACTATGTGGTTGTCATTATCATCTGCAACTTGGAGTGATCTTGAATTAGGAGACTATGCAGAAAGATATTTAGTTGATCAGTTTTCTAGTATTAAAAATGTTGGAAGAATTCTTGTTGGTGGTCTAAGAGAATTAAGTATCAGAGTTTGGATAGATCCAATTAAACTTGCTGCAAATGATTTAACTATTAAGGAAGTCGAACTTGCGATGCGTGGAGAAAATATAAGTCTACCAGCTGGTACTCTTGAGGCAGATAATATTGACCTGACATTAAATTTAGATAAATCATACAATGACATAAATTCGATAAAACAATTACCAATCAAAAAAACAAATAATAAAGTCATTTTGTTATCTGATGTTGCTGATATTGAATTTGGACCTGTTTCAGAAAAAACACTTTTTAAAGCTCAAACAAAAGATCAGGTTAATTTAAGGACAGTGGGTATTGGTATTTATGCAAGAAGTGGAGCTTCAACAGTCGAACTTTCGAATGAAATAAAAAAAAAGATAGTAGAAGTTAAAAAATCTTTACCAAATGAATTAGATTTAAGAGTTTCATTTAATAGAGCAAACTACGTGGAGGCTGCTATTGAAGAGGTATATAAAACCCTTTTGATTGCTTTTGTATTAGTGGTACTAATAATTTATTTATTTCTTGGTAATCTTAAAGCTGTAGTCGTTCCAGCAATTGCTCTTCCAGTAAGCTTAATAGCATCTTTTTTAGGTCTTTATATTTTTGGTTTATCCATAAATATATTTGTTCTTTTAAGTTTTATTCTAGCAATTGGAATAATTACTGATGACTCCGTGATTATGACTGATGCGATATATCGAAGAATAGAAAATGGAGAAACTCCACTAGTTGCTGCTTATAAAGGGTCCAAACAAATTTCATTTGCAATCATAGCAACAACATTAATTTTAATAGCTGTATTTTTACCACTGATATTCATAGAGGGAATCTCAGGAACATTATTTAGAGAAACAGCAATTGCATTATCATTTTCAATAGTTGTCTCATCATTTGTTGCTCTTACTTTGTCGCCAATGCTCGCTAGTAAATTTTTAAATAAAAAGACTTCAAAGAGGATTTTTATTCAAAAATTTGAAAAAATATTTTTAGGATTTTCAAAATTCTATAGAGAGACGTTAGATGTAGTTGCTCACAAAACCAAATCAGTGGGTTCTTTTATTGTATTTATAATTATTTGCTCTGTATTGTTGTTTAGTTTCTCTAAAAAAGAATTATTGCCAATGGAAGATCGTGGTGCTTATTTAATCATTGGCGCAACAGATGAAGGAAGCTCTTTTGAGTACACACAAGAACAAGCACAAAAAGTCGAAGCTAGATTAATTCCACTTTTACAAGCTGAAGATAGTCCATACTCAAGATTTATTATGAGAGTACCTGGCTTTGGTAGTTCTGCAAACTCATATAATAGTTTTATCATAATTGCACTTTTAGATGACTGGAAAAATAGGAAAAAAGGACAGCAAGTTGTTTTAAGAGAGGCTATTGGAAAAATTGTTACATTACCTCAAGCTCTCGCATTTCCAATATCTCCACAATCAATCAGGGTATCTAATTATAATAAGCCAGTACAAATGGTTATTTATGGAAGTACCTATGAGGAACTTGAAGAAATTCAAAAAAGAGTAATTAGAAAATTAAGATCAAATAAAAGTCTCTCAAGAATTGAGTCTGATTACAATCGAAACAAACCTGAGGTGAAATTAGTTATTAATAAAAATAAAGCTAAAGATTTAGGTGTATCAACAAAAGCAATAGGAGAAACACTTGAAACTCTTTATGGGGGAAAAAAAATTACAACTTTCAATAAATTAGGTAAAGAATACCCAATTGTAGTTCAGCAATATTTATCTGATAGAAGGAATAAAGAAGGAGTTTCAAAAATTTTTGTTCGTTCTGAAACAAATGGAAAACTAATTTCTTTATCAAATTTAGTTAGTTTTAAAGAGGAGGGTTCAGCGAAACAACTTGCAAGATACAATAGACAACGAGCAGTCACGATATCTGCAAATATTAATGAAGGATACACTTTGACCGAGGCGATAAAATTCTTTGAGAGTATCATGGCAGATTTGGCTCCAAAAAATCAAATTACCTGGAAAGGTAAATCTGAGGAAATTAAAGAGACTAGTAATGAATTATTTATAATTTTTGCCCTCGCATTGCTCACAGCTTACTTGGTAATGGCAGCAACGTTTAATTCATTCATTCATCCATTCATTATAGTTTTAACAGTTCCTTTGGCAATTTTTGGTGGGTTAGTGTTTATTTTATTTTTAAATAGTTCAGTTAATATTTTTTCTCAAATCGCTTTGATAATACTTATCGGTATATCAACTAAAAATAGTATTTTAATTGTTGATTATGCCAATCAAATAAGGACTACAGGAAAAAGTATTGAATTAGCTGTGAAAGAGGCTTGTGCAGTAAGATTTAGGCCTATCATTATGACATCATTAAGTACAATGATCGCAATGATACCTTTGGTTATAGGTAATATTGGCCCAGGTGCAGGTGAAGGATCAAGATTAGCTGTGGGAGCAACCATCTTGGGTGGTATGATAATTTCAACTTTTTTCACATTATACGTTACTCCATCTATGTATTTAGCTTTAGCAAAAAACACCAAAAGGATTGATGTAATAGACCTGGAGTTAAAAAAAGAACTCTCTAAAAAATAATATATTTATTTTTATTTAAAGAATTGCTGCAACTCAATAATTGTTTTTTATAAATATTAGATTGTTTCTCAACTTTTTTAGCTAATCCAATAACTTTTTTATTTTTTTTATAATGTTTAAAATTTCCCCAGCCCTCATGATAGGCCAAATATTGTTTAAAAGCGTCTTGTTTGGAAATTTTTAAAATTGTTTCTGATTTACTAGTATACCAACCAATGAAATCAACACTATCTTTAAATCTAGCTCTTGTTGCTAACTTATTTCCTGTTTCTTTTTTATATTGTTCCCAAGTCCCTTTTACTGCCTGAGAATATCCAAATGAACTTGATGGACGTTTATAAGGGATTACTTTAAATATTTTTTGTCTAGCTGGCTTAGCTAACCAGTCAAAATCTGACTCCATTTTTATAATAGCTAATTGAATATAAATAGGAGTACCCCATTTTTGCTCTGTTTTTTTTGCATACTTGTACCAGAGATAACGCTCATTAAATATTGAACAACTATTTGCAGTATTTGATGGAATTGATGAGCATCCTGTTAAAAAAAAAATAAATAATATAACAAATTTATTTTTTAGTGATCCCATATTTATTTATAAGACTCTTAACAAAAATTACAACTATCACCCCTAATAAATTTCCAAACAGATCTGACCACTGAAAACTCCTTTCAGGAATTAATATATGAAACACTTCTAATAAAACTGAAATTACTAAAAGATAGTATAAAACTAGTTTTAATTTTTCTGAGTTTAAAAAAGTTAAATATCCTAAAATAGTAACCAATCCGAAAGCGTAAAAGTGGTTAGAGGATATTTGGAGAAAATCTGATGTAATTTGTGGTTGAGCTTTACAATTATCAAAAAAAATACATCCTAATAAACTCCCAGGGAATAAATATAAGATGATTAATAATAGATTAATTACATAAAAAAATATTTTAAATTTTGAAAAAAAATTTATCATTTAATTTGATAGTTTTATTTATAAATTTAATTTAAATATAATTATATGAGTTTTTTAATATTAGTGAGGCATGGACAAAGTACTTGGAATTTAGAGAAAAAATTTACTGGTTGGGTTGATGTTGATTTGACCGAAAAAGGTATTTTGGAGGCAAAAAAAGCAGGATTTTTATTGAAAAACAAAAACATCAAAATTGATTTTTATTACACTTCTCTTCAATTAAGAGCAAATAATACTCTTAAAATAATTCAACAAGAATTAGATGATATAAAAATTTTTACTAAAGCTTGGCAATTGAATGAGAGACATTACGGAGCACTAACTGGTTTGAATAAAGTTGAAATGAGTAAAAAAATTGGCGAGGATAAAATTTATGAGTTTAGAAGATCATGGGATCTAAGACCAGATCCACTAAAAAAGGAAAGTCCATTTCATCCACTTAATATTGATACTTATAAACAAATTCCGAGAGAATTATTACCTGACACTGAGTCTTTAAAAGATACTTATGAAAGAGTTATAAATTTTTTTGAAGAACACGTGAAAGAAAATTTAAAAAAAAATAATGTTTTAATATCTGCACACGGAAACTCTATTAGGGCTCTATGTAAGAATTTATTTAATTTAGATAATAAACAAATTTCTAATTTAGAAATACCCACTGGAAACCCTATGTTGATAGAATTTAGAGAAAATTTTGCAATAGCGAAATGTGAATATCTTGATAAGGAAAGAGCTAAAGATCTTTTAGTTTTTTGAAGACATCTAAATTTGTTAAATGATAAAATTTTTTTTTACTTTGAAAACCATTTAATTTATTTTCTTTTCGTAAATTATCCCATATTTTTGTAATAGAAAAATTTGAGACTCTATATTCTTTAAATAAATTTTTGTTCAGAATTTGACAACCAATATATATCAAATCGTTTTTTTCATTTTTTTTTATCAAATTATTTTCCAATGTGAAATCACCTAAAAAATTTTTATCAAAACTCAATTCTTTATTTGAAAGCAGGAGAACATTATTTAGTTTATTAGAAAAATAAAAATTTTGCATTTGAGTGATTTCATGAAGATAATCTTTGTGCCATAAAGTATCAGGGTTAAAAATTATAAAATCGTTATCATCTGAATAATTGATCAAATTTAATATTCCTCCACCTGTATTAAGTATCTCATTTTCCTCTTTGATTATTTGAATATTTATTGGAAACTTTTTATTTTCAATAAATTTTGAGATTTGATCACCTAAATGAAATGTGTTGATAAAAATTTTTTGAACACCCAATTTCAAAGTTAAATTTATGCAGACTTCTAACATTGTTTTATCATTTAATTTCAAAAGAGGTTTGGGTGTCTTTAAAGTAAGTGGATTTAACCTCGATCCGAAGCCTGCGCATAGTATCAAAGCTGTTTTAATTCTCATTTAATCTCTTTAAAATTTTGACTTAATAAATTTTTCAAATCAATGAATGTCCGATTTTGATCAATTCGCATATTAATCAGTTGCCATGTATAAGGAATAAATCTTAAGTAATTTTTTTTTCTATCCCTAAGTGCTAGGCGGGTAAATATTCCAATAATTTTAAGATTTCTTAAAACTGATAATATTTCAAAATCATTCTTGAATTTTTTAATATCCAAGTTTTTTTGTTTTTTTGTATAAAACTTAAAAATTTTCTCTTTAAAAGAGTAAGAAGTTTTTAGTCTCACATCATCTATTAAAGAAGCTAAATCATAAGCTTTGTTACCAATTAATGCGTCCTGACTATCAATAAGACCTATTTGGTTTTTAACTGACATTAAATTTGAAACATGAAAATCTCTGTGGACGAAAATATTATCTTTTAATTTTAATTCCAAAGTTAATTCTTTAATAATCTTTTTAAATTTTTTACAAAATCTTTTTTTCCTTAATTTTGATAAATTATTTTTTGCATACCAATCACAAAATAAATTTGCCTCATTTATTAAAATCTTTTTATCATATTTTGGAATTATATAATTTTGATTTTTAAAATTTTTTACTTTTCTATGTTTGATAGACTGTATTTGTATTAATAATTTAATTATTCTATTAAAATAGCTTAGTTTATTTTTGCCCTTTTTTTTTAATGTTTTGAAAACAGTTTCATTTCCAAAATCTTCTATTTCAATGAAATTTTTATCATATCTCTGGGTATACAATCGTGGTGCTAAAATTTTGTTCTTGTTTAAAATTTTATTTATTGCATCGTATATAAGTAAATTTTTAAATTTTTCTTTTTTGGCATAAACAACGATAGAGGATTTACCATTTACTTTTTTTCTAAAAAAACTTCTAAAAGATGCATCCCCTTTTATTTTTATTAATTTTGGCATTCAGGAATAGAAGCTATAAACCTTTAATTTGCACAGATCTAGTTTTGTGATCTTTTCCATACTCAAAAACTAATTCTATCAAATTTTTTGGTTTTTCTTTGATTATTTGTGGCCATTCTACTAAAGTAATTGTGTTTTTATTATCCTCAAATAAATCTAAATTTTTAATTTCCTCAGTAGATTTTAATCTAAATAGATCATAATGATTTATCTTGAAATCATTTATTTGATACTCATTTAACAAATTAAAAGTGGGACTCGTAACTTCTGTAATCTCCAATTTATTAAGTTTTTGAAATTGATTAATAAGATATCTAATAAAAGTAGTTTTTCCTACTCCGATTTCACCATATAAAAAAACAAAGCAACCAGGCTTGATTTTTTTTAAAAATGTACTGGCGAGTTCCTCTGTTTCTTTTTCTGAAGATAAATCTATTTTATCACTTTTAATAGCGGTAGGCATTAGGTTTAAAAGGACCTTCGACTCCGACACTTATATAGTCCGCCTGTTCTTTTGATAATTTGGTTAATTTTGCTCCAACTTTCTTAAGATGAAGTGTGGCAACCTTCTCATCTAAATGTTTTGGTAAAACATAAACTTTGTTGTCATAGTTTTTATGATTATTCCAAAGCTCTATCTGGGCAATCACTTGATTAGTAAACGATGCGCTCATTACAAAACTTGGATGACCTGTGGCACAACCTAAATTAACTAATCTACCTTCTGCTAATAAAATAATCCTTTTTTTACTTGGTAATTCTATCTCGTGAACTTGAGGTTTTACTTCAGTCCATTTATAATTTTTCAAAGCTTCAACTTGAATTTCGTTATCAAAGTGTCCTATATTACACAAAATTGCTCTATCTTTCATTTCTCTCATATGATCAGCTGTAACAATATCTTTGTTACCAGTTGCTGTAACGACGATGTCAGCTTTGCTAATTGCCTCTTCCATCAAAACCACTTCGTAACCCTCCATTGCTGCTTGTAATGCACAAATTGGATCAGCTTCTGTAACTAATACTCTAGCACCACTTTGTCTTAAAGATGCAGCACTTCCTTTACCGACATCTCCAAATCCAGCAACTATAGCAATTTTTCCAGACATCATAACATCTGTAGCTCTTCTTATGCCATCAACTAAACTCTCTCTACATCCATAGAGATTGTCAAATTTAGATTTGGTGACAGAATCATTTACATTTATTGCAGGCACTAACAAAGTTTTATCTTTTTCCATTTTATTAAGAGCTTTAATGCCTGTTGTTGTCTCCTCTGAAACACCTTTCACATTTTTAAGTAATTCTTTATACTCTTGATGCATCATTGCAGTGAGATCTCCTCCATCATCTAAAAGCATGTTAGGCGCCCAATCTTTTTTACCCTCAATAGTTTGTTTAATACACCAAATATATTCCTCTTCAGTTTCTCCCTTCCAGGCATATACTGGAATGCCAGCTTTGGCGATTGCAGCCGCTGCATGATCTTGAGTTGAAAAAATGTTACATGATGACCATCTTACCTCCGCACCTAAAGCAACAAGTGTTTCAATTAAAACAGCTGTTTGAATAGTCATGTGCAGACATCCAATAATTTTTGCTCCTTTTAGCGGTGACTTTCCAGAGTATTCTTCTCTTAAAGCCATTAAGCCAGGCATTTCACTCTCTGCTATTGAAATTTCTTTTCTTCCAAACTCAGCTTGGGTCAAATCTTTAACTTTGAAATCTTCCATGGTGCGTCTTCTAACAATAAAGAATTAATTAATCAATAGAACTCTTTAAGCATTTGGAAATATAATTTCCATACTTGCTCCTTTTCTGTCTAATCTGTTAGATGCTTTTATTGAAGCATTATGTAAATCGACTAAATTTTTAACTATATTTAAACCAAGTCCTGAATGTTGTCCAAATTTATCAGGTCTATTACTATAAAATCTTTTAAATATTTTATTGGTATCTTTTTCTTTAAATCCTTGTCCTTCATCTAAAATATTGATTGAAACTTTGTCATTTTCTAATTTTGAAACTTTAACAATTACATCTTTATTATCACCACTGAAAGATATTGCGTTATCCAAAAGATTAGCAACTATTTGTTCAATCCTATTTTCTATTCCATTTATCAAATATTTGTTTTTTCCATCGTTCGTATAAGAAATATTTATTCCTCTTTTTAATTTATAAATATTATTAAAATCATCTACTACTGATTTAATAATTGGCTCGATATCAAGTTTTTTAATTTTTTCTTTACTTAACGCAACTTCATCTTTTAGCATTTGTGAATAATCTGTAATTAATCTCTCAATTCTTTGAACATCATGACTCAAAATATCAATTAATTTAATCCTTTGCTCAACATCAGTAGTATCATGTAAAATTTCAGATGCACTTTTGAGAGAAGCTAGTGGATTTCTTATTTCATGAACTAAATCTGTTGAAAAATTTTCAGCATGTGAAATCCTTTTAGTTAATTCATTTGTCATATCATCTAGTGATTTTGAGAGTAATCCTAGCTCATCATTTCTTTTTTTTAAAATATCAAGATTAGTAACTTTCGGATCTTTATTTCTGATTGTTTCAGTGTAAGTTACTAAATTTTTAATTGGTTTTAAGAAATATCTATTTAAAACAAATGAGAAAATTAATATTACTAAACCAATAGCTAAAGCTGTTCTAATTACAAAAGTCTTTCTTTCATCTATAGCTGCTTTAACATCATTTGCATTTTCTGTAATAGCTAAATAGCCAATGTTTTCACCTTTTTGCATTACATTTTTAATTGTTGTCAGCTTAAATTTATTAAACTCTTCTTGGGTAAAAGTAAAAGGTGTTCCAAAATTTTTAGAAGATGCGTAATTTAAAAGCACATCATTAAGAGAAACAACGTTATTATTTCCAACATCAATATTTTTTTTCTCAGTGATTTCTTTAGTTTTTTTTTCAGTTAATACTTCAAATTCAACAATATCTAATCTTTGTGAAAACGATCTAGGATCAAGATCTAAGGTATCTGTATCACCAATTAAGTTTAGTTGATTATCAAAAAATATCACTCTATCTAAATTTTGAAAAAGAAATCTTGTGGAAAAAAGAAATTTCCTGATATCATCTTCTACAAATTCGACATTTAGTCTTGTCAAATTATCAATAGTATTATTAATCACTTCAATGTGATTAGATGATTTTTTTTTTATTAAATTTGGTTGAACATTTTTTAAGTAAATAAAAAGAAAAATTCCAATAATTGTAAAAAAAATAAAATTAATAAATAAAAATTTTTTTAATATAGATAAGTTTTTAAGAAGGTTGCTTAACATCAGCTAACATTCCACCTATATCCACTTCCATATCTAGTTTCTATAGCTGAAAATTCAGGATCAACCTTTTTAAATTTTTTTCTTATTCTTTTCACATGACTGTCTATTGTTCTATCCTCTATATCGGTATCTTCTCTGTAGGCTATATCCATCAACTGAGCTCTTTCTTTGATTATACCTGGTCTTTTTGCTAATTCCTTAACTAATAAAAATTCGGTCGTTGTAAGTTTATCTGGCAATTGTTTACCATTCCATTCACACTCTAATTGTGAAGGATCTAGTTTTAATTTACCATGAGATATTATACTTTTGTTTTCCTCTATAATTTCTTTTGAATCTTTCTTTCTGAGTTGCACTCTTATTCTCTCAATCAACACTTTAATTGAAAAGCCTCCAGATTTTTTTATGAAATCATCTGCTCCTAACTTCAATCCAAGCAATTCATCAATTTCATCATCTTTAGAGGTCAAAAAAATAACTGGTAATGAAGTTTTTTTTCTTAGCTTTTTAAGTAGCTCTTCTCCATCCATTTTTGGCATTTTAATATCAACGATTGCAAGATCCGGTGGGGTTCTAGTTAAGCCAATTAAAGCGCTTTCACCATCAATATATGTTTGAACTTTGAATCCCTCTTTCTCTAAAGCTATACTCAGACTTGTTAAAATATTTCTATCATCGTCGACAAGGGCAATTGTTTGTTTCTGCATACTCGATTATAAAAATACTAAATTGTTCTAATTTGGGCAATTAAATTAATGAAGTGTACCCCAATTTTCCCCGGTATTTAGATCAACTGTTAAAGGTATGGAAAAAGAATGCTGTTCACTCTTAACAACACTAGACATTTCATCAATTATAATTTTACTGATTCTTTTTACTTCTTCTTTGGGAGTTTCAAAAATTAACTCGTCATGGATTTGCAACAACATTTTTGTATTTTGATTTTTTTGATCACTTAATTTTTTATCAAGTCTTATCATAGCTAATCTCATTATTTCTGCAGCTGAGCCTTGAATTGGAGCATTAATTGCTGCGCGCTCTTGGAAATTTCTAATATTGTAGTTTTTATCATTGATATTAATAAAATGTGATCGTCTTCCAAAAATATTATTCACAAATCCACTTTTTCTACAAAACTTTATTGTTCGATCCATATAAATTTTAATTTCAGGAAATTTCAAAAAATAAGCATTAAGGAATTCCTCAGCTTCATGATTTGTAACATTAATTTGTTTAGCTAATCCATATTGTGAAATCCCATATATTATTCCAAAATTTATAGCTTTAGCTTTTCTTCTCTGATCTTGATTCACTTTTTTTATATCAACATTAAAAATTTGACTAGCTGTGAGTGAATGAATATCTTCGCTGTTTTTAAAAGCTTTTTTTAATCCTTTGACGTCAGCCAAATCAGCTAAAATTCTCATCTCAATTTGATTATAATCTGCAGAAATTAAAACATGATCTTTTTTAGCTATAAATGCTTTACGGATATCTTTACCATCCTCAGATTTAATCGGAATATTTTGTAAGTTTGGATCGCTTGACGCTAATCTGCCAGTTGTAGTAGCTGCTAATAAAAAAGAGGTATGTACTCTTTGTGTGTTAGGATTGATATGTTCCGGCAAGGAATCTGAGTAGGTATTTTTCAATTTAGATACCTGTCTCCAATCCAATACTAATTGGGGAAACTTATGACCTTTAAATGCTAAATCTTCTAAAACCGAAGCGCTTGTTGCAAAACTCCCTTTTTTTGTTTTTTTTAAATCTGCAATTTTAAGATCATTATATAATATTTCCCCAAGTTGTTTTGGTGATGCAATATTAAATTCTTTTTTAGATATTTTAAAAACTTCATTTTGAATTTTAACAATCTTTTTTTCAAATTTAGTGGATAATGATTTTAAAAATTTATTATCTATTTTAACTCCCTCAATTTCCATAAAAGCAAGAATTTTTAATAAAGGCTTTTCAAATATCTCGTAGATATTTATCATTTTTTCATCCTTTAAACTTTTTTGAAATTTTTTGTATAATCTAAATGTAATATCAGCATCTTCGGCTGCGTAATCTTTAGCTTTTTCAACATCTACTTCACTGAAATTAATCTCCTTTTTTCCTGTGCCAACTAAATCTTTAAAAGATATTGTTTTATGGTTTAAATGAATTACTGACAATGTATCCATATTATGTCTATTTTTTCCCGCATCAAGAACATAGGACATCAGCATGGTATCTTCCATTGAAGTCATATTAATTCCGTGTTTAAAAAAGACTATGAAATCAAATTTTATATTTTGACCTATTTTTTTGATACTTGGATCCTCAAGTAAGGGTTTTAACTTTTTTAAAACTAAATCTTTTTTGATACATTTGTTGGATTTATGACCGATAGGAATATAACAAGCTTTTCCAATTTTTGAGCTTAATGAAACACCAACTAGATCTGCCTGATGAGGATCTAATGAATTAGTTTCGGTATCTACTGCTACTTCACCTAACTCCTCAGCTTCAGTTATCCAGTTGTCAATTTGTTCCAAATTTTCAATTAGATAATATTCTTTTTTATTGATTGCTTTTTGATTTTTTTCAATTTTAATCTCATTTTTGATACTTGTTAAATTTGGTTCTCCATATGCAGAGATGGCTGAACTCAACAATCTATTAAATTCCATCTCCCTCAAAAATTTATAGAGTTTATCTTTATCAATACTTTTTAATTCTAGATCAGTTAGATTATTATTTACTGGAGCATCACTTTTTAATGTCACTAGTTTTTTACTTATTAAAGCCTTGTCTTTATTCTCAATGAGTGTTTCTCTTCTTTTGTTTTGTTTAATTTCATGTGCAGATTTTAAAAGTTTTTCAAGGTCTCCATATTTATTAATTAATTCTGCAGCTGTTTTAACACCAATTCCAGGAACTCCTGGTACATTATCGCTGCTATCACCAGCTAAAGCCTGGACATCAATTACCTTACTTGCACCTACACCAAATTTATTTTTAATATCTTCCTCTGAAATAAACTTATTTTTCATTGGATCATAAATTCGAACGTTTTTTTTATATAATTGCATTAAATCCTTATCTGAGGACACTATTGTTACTTTTGCACCTTCTTTTAAAATCATTTCAACATACGTTGCAATTAAGTCATCAGCTTCATAATTTATCAATTCCAATGAAGGTAAATTAAAAGCTAATACTGATTTTCTGATGTAATCAAATTGAGGAGCTAAATCATCAGGTGCTTCAGCTCTATTAGCTTTGTAATCACTATAAATTTCGTTTCTGAAAGTTTTTCTAGCAGAGTCAAATATAACTGCAAAATGTGTTGGTTTTTGTAAATTTTGATTTGACTTTGAGTCCTCTAGAAGTTTAAAAAGCATACTGCAAAAACCACTCACTGCACCCGTCGGTAATCCATCACTTTTACGCGTTAATGGTGGTAACGCATAATACGCTCTAAAAATGTAACCTGATCCATCAATTAAATAAAAATGATCTGTTTTTTTAATTTTTCCCATTAGAAATTAATATAGATTATAGACAGAAATAAGAGTATTATTTTTTATGGAACTTATAAAGCAAAATACACAAGCCCAAATAATTAAATCAATACTTGTAATTTTTTTAGGTTCTGTGTTACTTGCTGTCTCGGCAAAAATTAAAATTCCTTTCTATCCAGTTCCAATGACAATGCAAACTTTTGTAGTTCTTTTTATTGGAATAAGCTTTGGATATAAAATAGGTGTTGCGACAATTGGTTTATATTTGATTGAAGGAATTGCAGGTCTTCCTGTGTTTTCAAATTCCCCAGAAAGAGGAATAGGTTTAGCTTATTTTACAGGTCCAACAATGGGATATCTAATTGGATTTCTTTCAGCTTGTTTTTTAGCTTCTTTTGTAAAATTAAAAGATAATTATTTAATCATTTTCTCAAAACTTATACTTGCAGTATCAACAATCTATATTTTTGGTATTTTGTGGTTAGGGACACTAATTGGATGGGACAAACCTATATTCGATTTAGGTGTTAAGCCTTTTCTATTAGCTGAAATATTTAAGATAGTTTTACTTGTGCTTATTGCTAAGAAAATTTTTAAATTTAGAAAACTTATTTAGGTGATCTTTTAGATAAAATTCTTTGTAGAGTTCTTCGGTGCATTTTTAGTCTTCTTGCTGTCTCTGAAACATTTCTGTTACACAATTCAAAAACTCTGTGTATATGTTCCCATTTTACTCTATCTGCTGACATTGGATTTTCAGGTGGAGCCGCTTTTTTAGCAGGATCAGCTAAAAGAGCTTTTTCAACATCATCTGCATCTGCAGGTTTAGCCAAATAATCTATTGCACCCTCTTTTATTGCTGCAACAGCAGTTGGAATATTTCCATATCCTGTTAACATTATTATTCTACTTTCAGGATTAGAGGTTTGTATTTGTTTTACAACTTCTAAACCATTGCCATCGCCCAACCTCAAATCAACAACAGCGAATCCTGGTTTTTTTGCTTTGACTGTATCAATTCCTTTTTGCACACCTTCAGCTTGAATAACTTCAAAACCCTTTTTTTCCATGGCCCTAGCCAATCTTTCTCTAAATGGATTGTCATCATCAACAATTAATAGTGATTTATTGTTGAAATCAGCTAAATTTTGTAAAGGACCTTCGTTTTTCATAGTTCCAATATGGGAATTTTTTTCCACAATTCAATAGGTCATTATTTGCTTTACATTAGGTAAGTATTGAATTAATTGCTCGATTCATTAAAGTTTTTTTTAAATAAAAAGACTTTTTTTTGTTAAATTTTTTTTGGGGGGCATGAAAAATGCAAAAATTTAAGTCGGTTGAAGAATTAGTTAATCAACTGAGACCAGACAAACCGGTTTATTGTATTAGAAAGAAATCAATTCTTTCAGCTTCCAAATTTTTTCAAAAAAACTTTCCAGGTAAAATTCTGTATGCTGTCAAAACAAATCCTCATCCTGAGGTGATCAAAACTTTATTAAAAAGCGGTATTAATCAATTTGATGTTGCCTCAGTGGAAGAGATAAAAGCAGTCAGAAAATTTGATCAAGTATCAAAGTGTTCTTTCATGCACACAATTAAAAGTAGAGAAGATATAAGTGAAGCATACTTCAAATATGGAGTCAAAACATTTGCACTCGATACTAAAGATGAATTGATAAAAATTATTGAGAGCACCAGCAATGCAAAAGATTTAGAGTTATTTGTAAGGGTGGCTGTATCAAATGAACATGCTGAAATAGACTTATCAAAAAAATTCGGTGCTATAAATTCAGAGGCGGCAGGACTTTTAAGATTAGTAAAACAACATTCAAAAAAGATTGGATTAAGTTTTCACGTAGGATCGCAATGTATGCATCCAATTTCATACTCAAAAGGAATTTCCGAAATTGCAAATATAATAAAGAAAACGAAAATTGTCCCTGATTATTTAAATATAGGAGGTGGCTTTCCAACTATCTATCCAGATTTAATTCCACCTTCTTTAGAGAGTTATTTTGATGAAATTAAGAAAGGTTTAGAAAATTTAAAGATTGAAAATTTACCAGAAATAATTTGTGAACCAGGTAGAGCTTTAGTTGCTGAAAGTGGTTCAACTATTGTTCGGGTTAACTTAAGAAAAAAACAAAAACTTTATATAAATGATGGAACTTATGGAACACTTTTTGATGCAGGAACACCAAATATTGTGTTTCCATCTAAAATGATAAAAGATAATTCAAACAAAATTATTTCAAAAAAATTAACTGCATTTGATTTTTATGGACCAACATGCGACAGCATGGATTACATGAAAGGTCCTTTTCTTTTACCTAATAATATTAAAGAAAATGATTATATAGAACTTGGTCAATTAGGTTCATACGGCCTAACCTTTAGAACACAATTTAATGGTTTCTATTCTGATAAAATTTATGAAGTTGAAGATAATGCTATAATGAGCCTCTATAACAAAGACAGCAACAAAGATACTTTAGTTGCTTAATGTCAAAAAATAAAAATCTAGGACATAATAGTAAAAAAGACTTTCTTAAAAATCCAGTTGAACATATAGATATTACATCTTTTGACTCTAGAAAAATTATTTCATCAATGGAGAAAATGTCATTTGTATCTAGAGAAACTGCAAATGCAGCAAACATCTATAATGAAATGTTAAAAGATAAAGATTGTACAATTTTTCTTACTTTAGCTGGTTCGACCTCAGCAGCTGGTTGTATGAATATTTACAAAGATTTAGTCAAATACAATATGGTAGATGCAATCGTTGCAACTGGTGCTTCGATAATTGATATGGATTTTTTTGAGGCATTAGGATTTAAGCATTATCAAGGCTCTCAATTTCAAGATGATACTGAACTTAGAAAAAATTATATTGATAGAATATATGATACCTACATCGACGAAGATGAATTACAAATTTGTGATAAGAAAATTTGTGAAATAGCTGATAACTTGGAGCCTAGAAGCTATACCTCTAGAGAATTTATTCACGAAATGGGAAAATATCTCAAAAAAAACTCAGTAAAGAAAGATTCTTTAATTGAAACTGCCTATGATCACAATGTGCCAATATTCTGTCCTGCTTTTACAGACTCTAGCGCTGGTTTTGGTTTAGTAATTCATCAAGAAAAGAACCCGAAATCTCATATTACAATAGACTCTATAAGAGAATTTCGAGAATTAACTGAAATAAAAATTAAATCAAAAGGTTCTGGATTATTTATGATAGGTGGCGGGGTGCCAAAAAATTTTATTCAGGACACAGTCATATGTGCTGAACTTTTAGGTAAAGATGTTGAAATGCATAAATATGCTGTGCAAATTACTGTAGCAGACTCAAGAGATGGTGCGTGTAGCAGTTCAACTTTAAAAGAGGCAAGTTCATGGGGTAAAGTTGATGTCACGAAAGAACAAATGGTTTTTGCTGAGGCAACAAGTGTATTACCTTTGATTGCAAGTGATGCATATCATAAAGGTGAATGGAAAAATAGAGATAGAAAAAACTTTACAAAAATTTTTGGATAAAACATTGCAATATCTTTCAAATAAAAAAGGGTTTCTTGGAATAGATAATAAATTCAATTTTAAAGAAAAAGTTGTAATTGTTCCTTTTGGTCTGGAAAAAACTGTGAGTTATGGTGGTGGGACTAAAAATGGCCCAAAAGAGATAATTAAAGCTTCACATCAAGTTGAATTATATGATGAGGAATTAAATTGTGAACCTTACAAAAAAATAGGAATTAAAACTTTAAAACCTTTTAAGATTGATAAAAATATTAAAAAAGCTTTAAAAAAGATAGCTGACATAAATAAAGAAATTCTTAACAATAAACTTTTTCCAATGACTTTTGGTGGTGAACATTCAATCACACCAGGATGTATTGTTCCATTTGTTAAAAAACATAAAAATATCTGCCTCTTACATTTCGATGCTCATGCAGATTTAAGAGAAAGTTATAATGGTGAAAAATTTTCACACGCATCTGCTATCAGAAGATGTTTAGATTATAAAAACGTTTCAATAATCTCATTTGGAATTAGAAATATTTCTAAAGAGGAGATACCTTTTTTAAAAAAAAATAAATCTAGAATTAGTATTTTTTGGGCAAAAGATAAGGCAAAATGGAATTTAAAAAAATTTAAAAAACTTATTAAAAATAAGACTGTTTATCTAACTTTCGATGTAGATGGATTAGATTCGAGTATAATGCCTGCAACTGGAACACCTGAACCTGGCGGTTTATTATGGGATGAAGTTTTAGATATAATTAAGATTGCAGCCAAAAACTCAAACATCGTTGGCGCAGATATAAATGAGCTCGCACCAATCAAAGGATTTAATTCCTACAATTTTCTAGTAGCAAAGTTGGCTTATAAAATATTATCTTATAAATATTTATATTAAATCTAAACTGGTTTAAGTGTTTTCAGCAGTAATCTGAAAGGGATTAACATCATCAAAGCAACAAAAATTTTTACACTTAAATCTCCTAAAGACAATGTGATCCAAGGAATGCCTGTTCCATAAAAAGATATTGAAAAAAATATAAACGTATCAATTGTTGAACCTATCAAAGATGACGTTAAAGGTGCAACAAACCATTCTTTTTTTCTCAATTTATCAAAAATTTGAACATCTAAGAGTTGGGCAACTAAAAAGGCAGTACCCGATCCAATTGCAATTCTTATAGATATCAAGTCTGTAAAGTTTGTTGAGAATAAAAGCGTAAAGCTAATACCTATAGCAAAACCAATATAAACAATTTTTCTGGCAACTATCTTGCCAAAAGATCTGTTGGCTAAATCTGTGATCAAGAAAGCAATCGGATAGCTAAAAGCTCCATAAGTTAATATTTCTTCTAAACCATAATATTTTATAGGGAACTGAACTAAATAATTAGATGCTAAAACAACTGCTCCCATTAAAAATGAGAGTATAAAAAAAATTTTATTCATTAAGCTGTCTTAGATTGAACTTGTTTTTTTTTAAATGGAGACTTTATTAATAAACTTTTTTTCATCTTCTTTAATCTTGGAGACAAATTTTTATTTTTTACAGTCTTTAAGAACTCGTCAAAACTTCCTTTTTTATCTACAGATCTT
The DNA here is from genome assembly GCA_902616025.1 of uncultured Pelagibacteraceae bacterium. Lineage (GTDB taxonomy): Bacteria > Pseudomonadota > Alphaproteobacteria > Pelagibacterales > Pelagibacteraceae > Pelagibacter. The sequence continues at coordinate 29,808 of CACMRE010000001.1, forward strand.
ACACCAGCATTACTTACAGTAAGTTTCATGCTTCTCTTTAAAAGTTCACTAGTAAATTTTACTTTTTTTAAATTAGGTAAAAATCTTCTCTTTGTCTTATTATTAGCATGACTAACGTTATGACCTTTAAGGGGAATTTTGCCGGTAAGTTCACATTTTTTTGACATAATATTTTCGACTATATAAAGTGAGTTGATGATTGCGTCAAGTTTATAAAATTTAAGAAGTTGTTTTTTTCCCTATGATTTCACTATAATGTTTAACTCCATCTCTTATCAATAATTCCTTAAGCTCTTTTTTAATAAGGTTTACAATATTTGGCCCTCTGTATACCATACCTGTATAAAGTTGAACATAACTCGCGCCAGCTAAAAACTTATTGTACGCACTTATTCCAGAGTCTACTCCACCAACTCCAATAATTTTAATTTTATTACCAAGAGTTTTATAAAATTTATTAATCAGCATTGTAGATTTTTCTTCTATTGGTTTACCTGACAATCCTCCTTTTTGATGCTTTTGAATGTCATTTAATTTATCTCGAGTAGAGTCAGAGGTGTTCGATAAAATGACTGCTTTTATATTATTGCTTAAAAGAACATCAGAAATTTTGGGTATTTCCTTATCTTTAATATCTGGTGAGACTTTTACTACAATTGGAATTTTTGAATTTAGTTTTGTTTTTTCACTATTAATTATATTTAATAAACTATTCAATTTTTCCTGATCATGAAAATTTCTCAGCTCTTCGGTGTTGGGAGATGAAATATTAATCGTAATATAGTCTGCAAATTCATGGAAGGTTTTTAAACATTCGACATAATCCTTCAATCTGTCATTTGTATCTTTGTTGGGACCTATGTTAATTCCAAGTAAACCAATTTGTTTATTACTTGAGATCCTATCAACAATGTTTTTTGCACCTAAATTATTAAAACCCAATCTATTAATTAATGCCTCATCTTCGACTAATCTAAAAACTCTTGGCTTGGGGTTGCCATATTGTTTAAGAGGTGTAACTGTGCCCACCTCCACAAAACCAAATCCCAATTTAAATAAAGAATTATAAACCTCAGCATTTTTGTCAAATCCTGCTGCCATTCCAATTGGATTTTCTATCTCTTTTTCAAATAATTTAGTCTTAAATAAATGGCTATTTTTATTTTTATCCAAAACATTTGGCACGAAATTAAATTTTAATGACTTTATTGCCAAACCATGGGCTGTCTCTGGATCAAGTTTAAAAATTAGAGATCTTAAATTTGAAAACATTATTTAATTTTATTTATTATAAGATCTTTAGTTTCTTTAACACCAAAAAAACTTATAAAAAAACCCATTCGAGGGCCATTTTCGACTCCAAATACAACTTCATAAATTAATTTAAACCAGTCTCTCAAATTTTCTGAATACCCATTTTCTTTTCCTGTTGAATAAATTAAAGTTTGAATTTCTTCGGGAGACATCTTGTCATTACATTTATGTAAGGTTGATATTAGAGCCTCTAGTGCTTTTTTTTCTATTTGATCAGGTATTTTATATTTTTTTTTGGCTTTTATTACATCGTTAAAATATTTAATAGCATAACCAACTAGATTATCAAAAATGGGGTGATCTTTTTCAGAAATATTTTCCTTATATTTTTTTACGAACTTCCATAATAATTCTTTATTTTCAGCATTACTTGTTTCTACAAGATTTAATAACATAGAAAATGACATAATCATTTTTTCTTTTGGGACACTACCATTATGAACATGCCATACTGGATTCATCAGTAACTGAAGCTCATCTTGAGTTTTAGCCTTTTCAATAAATTCCAAATATTCGTCTACCGCTTTTGGAACTATCTCATTATAAAGTTTTTTAGCTCTTTTTGGATTTTGATACATATATAATGATAAACTTTCTGGTGAGGCGTACTCCAACCATTGCTCGATTGTTATTCCATTCCCTTTTGATTTAGAAATCTTTTCCCCTTTTTCATCCAAAAAGAGTTCATAAGCAAAACCAGATGGGTTTTTTTTTCCAATTAGTTTAATAATTTTAGTTGATAATATTGCACTTTCTATCAGATCTTTTCCGTACATTTCAAAGTCAACATCTAACGCATACCATCTCATGGCCCAATCGACTTTCCACTGAAGTTTACAATGACCATCTAATATGCTTGATTCTAAATCTTTACCTTTATTATCAAACACAATTTTAGACTTAGAATTATCAATTTTTTTAACTGGAATTTCCAAAACATGTCCTGTTTCTGGACAAATAGGAAGAAATGGACAATAAGTTTTTTGCCGTTCTTTTCCTAAAGTAGGCATAATGATATTCATTATTCCATCATAATTATCTAAAATAATTTGAAGAGTTGGATTAAAAAAACCCGATTTATACAATTGAGTAGAGCTCTTGAAATTATATTTAAAATTAAAATTATTTAAAAACTTTTTTAATTTCTCATTATTATGTTCACCAAAACTATTATATTTTTCAAAGGGGTCTGGTACGTCTGTCAAAGGTTTATGAAGGTTTTTTTCTAACAATTCTTTATTGGGTACATTGTCTGGTACTTTTCTAAGACCATCCATATCATCAGAAAAAGTGATAATTTCTGTTGGAAGGTCAGTTAATTGTTTTAACGCATTAACCATCATAGAAGTCCTAGCAACTTCTCCAAATGTTCCTATGTGAGGAAGTCCACTTGGGCCATACCCTGTCTGTAGTGTAATTTTACCTTTTTTTTCTAAAAAAGATTTTCTTTCTCTAAGCATTTTTTTTGCTTCAACGATTGGCCAAGAGCTAGTTTTTTCTAAGTTTTCTTTTTTTATCATGAATAATTCAACAAAATCTTTAATTAGCGAACTACTTAATTCTTATAGAGTTGAAATTTATTTACCATAAAATAATGTTCTTTCAAAATGTCTAATTATAAAACAGTTTTTTTTACTCTTGGAATTCTTCAAATAATTCTTGGTATTTTTATGCTTGTTCCAATAATTGTACAATTTATTTATGGTCAAATAGATTCTTCTTTTTTTGGGGCAGCAATTGTTACAATCATTTTTGGAACCTTATTTTTTCTCTCCAATCTAGATCATGAAAAAAAACTTAATTTGCAACAAGCATTCCTTCTAACTGCATTAGCATGGTTAAGTATTGCCATATTTGGTTCATTACCCTTTATATTCTCTAATTTAGAATTTTCAGTCACAAATGCCTTTTTTGAAAGTATGTCAGGTATTACAACAACTGGTTCAACAATCATATCAAATTTAGAAAATATGCCTAAAGGGATATTATTTTGGAGAGCAATACTTCAATGGTTGGGAGGTATTGGTGTCATAGTGATGGCGATTACATTAATGCCCATAATGAATGTTGGGGGGATGCAATTATTTAAAATTTCAAACAATGATTCATCTGAAAAAATTCTTCCAAAGTCTAAAGAGGTTGCTCTAAGATTGATTTATATTTACTCTGGATTAACAGCGCTATGTGCAATCACTTACAATATTTTTGGAATGAGTATTTTTGATAGTATTACACATTCGATGACAACTATAGCAACTGGTGGATTCTCTAATTATAATCAATCCATTGGTTTTTTTAATAGCTTAGCGATAGAAACTACGGCTATGATATTTATTATTTTAGGAAGTGTTCCATTTATCGTGTACATTAAATTTTTGAATGGCAATAGGTCTATTTTTACATCAGATTCTCAAATCAAAACTTTTATTAAGATAATATTTATATCGATTTTTATTTTATCGATTTATCTTACTTTAAACAATTCAAGTTCATTTGATTTAAGATCAATTTTCTTTAACGTTATTTCTATTCTAACCGGAACTGGTTATGTCAATGCTCAATTTGACAATTGGGGTAGCTTTCCTCTAGTATTATTTTTAGCTTTGATGTTCATAGGTGGCTGTGCTGGTTCAACAACATGTGGCATAAAAATATTTCGTTTTCAAATTCTTTATTCATTTGTAATTAATCAACTAAAAAAAATTATTTACCCTAAAGGTGTTTTTGTGTTGAAATACGATAAAAATCCAATTGATCATAAATTCATAGCATCGATCATTTCTTTTATTTACATGTACTTAATAATATTTTTTTTATTGTCTGCGTTATTATCTTTAAATGGACTTGATTTTATAACCGCAATTTCAGGTGCTGCGACCTCTATATCAAATGTTGGTCCAGGTTTAGGATCAATAATTGGACCTAATGGTAATTTCTCCTCATTACCAGATTTTTCCAAATGGATTTTAACAATCGGCATGATCTTAGGCAGACTGGAGTTATTTGCTATATTAGTGTTATTTTTACCTTCATTCTGGAGGAATTAAAAAATGATAGAAATTAAAAAACAATCCCTTTCAGAAACATTTTCAGTTTATTTCGATAAAAGAATGTTAAAAATATTATTGCTTGGTGCTATCTCTGGTTTTCCTTGGGTATTAATAGGTAGTAGTTTAAGTTTATGGTTAAAGGAAGATGGATTAAGCAGATCTACAGTCGGTTGGGCTGGTCTTATATTTGCAGTTTATGCATTTAATTATTTATGGGCTCCTTTAATCGATCGTATTCAAATACCATACCTAACAAAAAAAATTGGACATCGAAGAGGATGGATTGTCCTAATGCAGATATTAATCTTAATCTCCTTATTTTTGTGGAGTGTATTTGATCCTTCAGAAAATTTAGCCCTTGTAATATCAGTAGGTTTACTCATTGCAATTGCTTCAGCAACACAAGATATTACTGTGGATGCTTTAAGGATTGAGCAAATTGGCGAAAACGAGGGTAAATCAATGGCTGCAGGCGCAGCAATGGCTGTCGTTGGGTGGTGGAGCGGATATAAATTAGGCGGAGTTTTGTCATTGTTTTCCGCAGATTTTTTAGAAAATTTAGGTTTTCAAAATTATTGGCAACTAACTTTTTTAATCTTAGGAATTTTAATAATTCTAATGAATATTGGATTAATGTTTGTCAATGAAACTGACTCGACTGAAAGACAAATTAATCAGAAAGAAAATGATCAATTAATTGCTGGTAAATTCCAAAATTCAAATTTTCTTACTAAAACTATAACTTGGATCAGTGGGACAATCAGTGGACCTATAATAAGTTTTTTTAAAAAAAATGGCTTTCAAATAGCTTTGGGGATCCTAGGGTTTGTTTTTTTATTCAAAGTTGGAGAGGCTTTTTTAGGGCGTATGTCTATTATCTTTTATAAAGAAATTGGTTTTAGTAAATCAGATATTGCTATTTACTCAAAAACTTTAGGATGGATAACAACTGTCATCTTCACTCTGCTAGGTGGGCTATTTGTAATAAGATCTGGTGTTTTAAAAGCAATGTTTTTAGCAGGAATTTTAATGGCGAGCACAAATCTATTGTTCAGTCTTTTAGCGTGGAGTGGTAAATCTGAAATATTATTTGCAATAGCTGTAATCTTTGACGATATTGCAGCAGCTTTTGCCACTGTTGCATTTGTTGCATTCATATCATTGCTAGTTGATAGAACTTACACAGCAACTCAATATGCTCTATTAGCCTCAATAGGTACTGCTGGAAGAACCACATTAGCATCATCATCGGGCGCTCTAGTTGATTGGCTTAATGGAGACTGGGGGGTATTTTTTATCTTAACTGCTATAATGGTAATACCATCTTTAATTATATTATGGATAATAAGAAATAAATTAAAGATTAATGAAAAATAATTTTTTTTATAATTTTTCACTTGGAAATATAAATGCAAAACCTTCTAATAACTCTGAAACTTTATCGCAAATCTTGTATGGTGAAAAATTTAAGGTATTAAAAAATCAAAAAAACTGGGTTAAGATTAAAACTAATTTTGACAATTATATTGGTTATATTAAAAAAAATTATTTTTATAAAAATTTTAAGCCGACTTTTAAGATAAAAAAAACAAAATCTAGAATATTTATTAAAAAGAAAAATAAGTTTTTACCAACAAAAAATTATCTTTTCTTTGCATCTAGCATATCGGTTTTAAACAAAAATAAAAGGCTAATTGAGTTTAAAAAGGACAGATGGATAAAAAAAAGTGATATTATCAAAATTGATCATCTTGAAAAAGATTTTTTAAAAATAATGAAATTATTTAAAAGTAGTAAATATCTATGGGGTGGAAAAACATCTGATGGTATTGATTGCTCTGCTTTGATCCAAATTTACTTTTATTATAACAGAATTTTTTTTCCAAGAGATACAAAAGATCAGATAAAGTTTTGTAAAAGAAAAAAAGGTAAAAATTTAAGTAAAGGAGATATAATATTTTGGAAAGGACATGTCGGTATATGTTTAAGTAAGTCTAAATTTATTCATGCTTATGGACCAAAAAAGAAGGTGGTAGTAATGCCAACTAAACAAACAATTGAATTAATTGATAAAACTGCAAATCTAAAAATAAAAAAAGTAAGTAATATTGGTAATTATTAATCTCTACCAAAGTCAGGTTTATTTACATCCTGTTTTAATTTGATTATTTTAGACCTAACTTTTTTTGTTTGAATTAATTTTTTAAGAATTGATTTATTATTTTTTGATTTAATGTCTGTCTTAAAAGATCTTAAATTTTTGATAAATATATCAATTGCTCTTGAAACATTTTTTCTATTATCAAAAAAAATGTCTCTCCACATAATTTCATTTGATGCAGCGATTCTTGAAAAATCTCTTAATCCACCTGCACTATATTTAATTAAGTCATATTTTTGCTTTTTTTCAAAATCTTGAGCTGATTTAACCAAATTGTAAGCTATTAAATGTGGTAAATGGCTTGTAATTGAAAATATTTTATCGTGTCTTTCCGCATTCATGATTACAGTTTTTGAACCCATTTTTTTCCAAAAAGAATTTAAAAATTTTAAATGTTTCATGTTTATTTTCTTATTTTTAATCAATACACACCATTTATTTTCAAACAGATTTTCCTTACCATGCTCAGGCCCACTTACCTCTGATCCAGCTATAGGATGACTTTGAATCCAGGATATTTTTTTTTTTAAATTTCTTTTAATTATTTCTGAAGATTCTATTTTTGACGAACCAACATCAGTAATAATTTGTTTTGAATTAAAATTATTGTTTAATCTTAATATCATCTTTTTGTATTCACTCATTGGCGTACAAAAAATAATTAGATTTGATTTTGCAACTACCTCTTGTAGTTTATTTACAAGAATTCCTGGCAACTTTAGTCTTTTGATCTTTGATATATTTTTTTTAGATTTTTCAAAAATGAAAATTTTTTTTGCTAATTTTTTTTTTGCAATTCTTTTTACTAACGAAGATCCTAACAAGCCACAGCCGATGATGAGCACATTTTTCATTAATCAAACATTCCTTTTACTGCTCGCATAAATTTTAAATTATCTGTTTTTGATCCAATGGTTAATCGTAACATATTTTTTATATTGTAGCCATTTTCCGTTGATCGTAAGATAATTCCTTTCATCTTTAATTTTTCATAAAAATATTTCGCTTTAAATTTACATTTCTCAAAATTTAATAATAAAAAATTGGCCGATATATTATTTGAATTAATTCCATATTGGTTAAGAAAATTTTTCAATTTTTTTGCATAAATAATATTGTGTTTAACTGAACGAGTTATAAACTTAGTATCCTTAAGAGACTCAATAGCAGCTTTTTGTGCTACCTCATTAACATTAAAAGGTGGCTTAATAACATTCAGTGCTTTAATAATTTTTTTTGAACCATATCCCCACCCTACTCTAAGAGACGATAAACCGTATATTTTAGAAAATGTTCTTAAAATAAAGACATTTTTTTTATTTTTGAATAATTTTAATCCACTTTTATAATCGTTATTTTTCATATATTCTGTATATGCATCATCCACTACTAGCAGAATATTTTTTCTCAATTTTTTTCTAAGTTCTAAAAGCTCAGAACTTGTTAGATATGTTCCAGTTGGATTATTAGGATTTGCTAAAAAAACAATTTTTGTTTTTTTTGAAACATTTTTAATAATTTCTGGAATTGATACTTTAAAATTATTTTCTTTAGCAAAAACAACTCTTGCGCCAACTATTTTAGCATATATCCTGTACATTAAGAAACTATACTGAGGAAGAATAACTTCATCCTTGGGATTTAAAAATAATTGACATAGCATTTGAATAACCTCATCAGATCCAGCGCCACAAATAATTCTATCTTCATCACATTTAAACTTTTTTGATATTTGTCTTCTTAAGGCTTTAGACTTGCCATCTGGGTACCTAAAAAAACTTAAATTTTTATTAGACAAAATCTTTTTAGCCTTTGAGCTGACACCTAGGGCTGACTCATTAGCAGATAGCTTTACAACTTGATGGAATCTCTTAAGACTGGATTTACCAGGCTCATAGGTTTCAATATTTAGTCTCTTAAATCTCATGGTAACCAACTTTTATAAATTTTATGCTCTTTATAAATAAAAAAACATTTTTTTATATAGTTTAAGTGTAATTATTTTTAAAAATTGACATACTAAATAACTTCTAGTACAAAATTTACGCGCTGATTTAACTGAATTGCGAGCGCTTTAAAAAAACCGCTAAAAAAGTTTTTTTTCTCACAATTCAACTTTCAGCTTTAATTATGAATATAAAACAAAATATAAAAACGTTGATTGTTGAAAAACCACTTAAATTGGATTGTGGTCAGACTATTAATAATTTTCCTTTAGCGTATGAGACTTATGGCTCACTCAATAATGAAAAAGATAACGCAATTTTAGTATTTCATGCTTTAACAGGTGATCAATTTGTAACAGGTATAAATCCAGTGACCAAAAAGGATGGTTGGTGGTCTTATGCGGTAGGCTCTGGCAAGTCGATAGATACAGATAAGTATTTTGTAATCTGTGCAAATGTAATAGGTGGGTGTATGGGATCTTTTGGGCCTAGTCATGAAAATCCCAAGACAAAAAAAGTTTATGGAACAGATTTTCCAGTCATCACAATTAATGACATGGTGAATGCACAAATTAATTTGTTGGATTTATTTGGAATAAAAAAACTTTTTTCAGTTATAGGTGGTTCAATGGGTGGAATGCAAGTCCTACAATTTATTAGTAATTATCCTGATAAAGCTAAAACAGCAATACCAATTGCTTGTACTTCAAGCCATTCTGCACAAAATATTGCTTTTAATGAACTTGGCAGACAAGCCATTGCGGCAGATCATAATTGGTCTGATGGAGATTATAATTCAAAAAATATTGTACCTGATAAAGGATTAGCTGTAGCTAGAATGGCTGCACATATTACTTATCTCTCAAAAAAAGGGCTTCAAGAAAAGTTTGGTAGAAAACTTCAAGAAAGAGATGATTTAAAATTTGGTTTTGATGCTGACTTTCAAATTGAAAGTTATCTTAGATACCAAGGTTCGGTATTTGTAGATCGGTTCGATGCGAATAGCTATTTGTATATTACTAGAGCAATGGATTATTTTGATTTAGTAAAACAATTTAATGGAAATTTATCTGATGCTTTTAAAAATACAAAAGCGAAATTTTTTATAATATCCTTTACCTCAGATTGGCTTTATCCAACACAAGAAAATAAAGACATTGTAATTGCCTTAAACGCAGTTGGTGCAAATGTAGGTTTTGTTGAAATTGAGTCTGATAAAGGCCACGATTCTTTTTTGCTTAATGTTCCCGATTTCTTAAAAGCTCTAAAAAATTTTTTAGATAAATCTTATGCAGAAAAACTTTCATGAAACCAGAATATAAAATTATTTCAGATTTAATTGAAAAAAATGCAAAAGTTCTTGATGTAGGATGTGATGATGGAACTTTAATGGAATTTTTAAAAACAAACAAAAATGTTAATATCAGAGGAATTGAGATTTCAAAAGAAAAAGTGCAAATTTGTATTGCTAAAGGGCTAACTGTTATAGAGGGAAATGCAGAATTTGATTTAAAGCAATTTCCAAATGATTCTTTTGAGTATGTTGTTCTTGGACAAACTTTACAAGCTTTTATAAATCCTGAGACTGTAATTAGAGAGCTTTTAAGAGTTGGTAACAAAGCTATAGTAACTATTCCAAATTTTGGGCATTGGAAAGTAAGATTAAATTTATTATTTAAAGGAACAATGCCAATTACAAACTCTTTACCTCATGATTGGTATAACACACCAAACATTCATATGTGCACAATAAAAGATTTTGTAGGATTTTCTAAGATTGTAAACTTTAAAATTTTTAAATCTTTAGCTTTAATTAATGAAAATGTTTCTGATATTAACAACTCAAATCTTATTTTTAAAAATTTATTTGGAGAACTTGGTATATTTTTAATAGAAAAATAAATGAAAATTGAAATTATTAAATGTCTACAGGATAATTATAGCTACTTAATTATTGATGAAGAAAATCAAACTGCTTGTGTTATTGACCCTAGCGAGTCTGCACCAATAATTAATTATCTTGATAACTCAAAAATAAATTTAAAATTCATACTTAATACACACCATCATTACGATCATGTGGGTGGAAATATTGAATTAAAAAAGAAATATAATTCTAAGGTGGTCGGATTTATTGGAGATAAAAATCGTATACCTGAGATTGATATATTTCTAGAGGACAACCAAATATGGAAGCAAGACAATTTTGAGGCAAAAATTTATCATGTTCCAGGTCATACATCTGGTCATATCGCTTTTCATTTTTTTAAAGAAAAAAAAATTTTCACAGGTGATACTCTATTCTCTTTAGGATGTGGCAGAATTTTTGAAGGCACCTACGAACAAATGTATAATTCACTCAAAAAAATTAAATCATTGCCAAAAGATACAGAAATATATTGTGGCCATGAATACACTTTACAAAACTCAAATTTTTGTATCGCCAATGACTCTGGTAATTTAAAATTAAAAAATAAAATACTAGAGATTAACAAGAAACTTAAAAATACATTACCAACAATACCAAGTACTTTAGCTGATGAATTAGAATGTAATATATTTCTTAAAGCAAAAGATTTAGAAAGTTTTTCAAAATTGAGAGATTTAAAGGATAATTTTTAGTTAATAAGCTTGACTAAAGAAATGCCCTGACTATATTGCCTGATAAAAAATCTATTTTATGTCATACGCAGTTATACAATCAGGTGGTAAACAATATAAAGTGAAGTCTGGTGAAATTTTAAAAATTGAAAAATTACCAAATTCAAAATCCGACACTAAAATTGAGTTTAAGGATATATTGGCATATGGTGATAATAAAGTAATAGAAATTGGTTCGCCAACAATTCAAGGTGCCAAAGTTGAAGCAAACCTAATAAAAAACAGCAAAAATAGAACTGTACTTATTTTTAAAAAGAGAAGAAGACAAAACTCAAGAAGAAAAAATGGTCATAGACAAGAATATTCTATGATTAGAATAAATAAAATTTTTTCAAAAGATGGTAAGATTTTATCTGAAGCTGAGAAGATTTCTAAACCAACAAAAAAAGATTCTGAAAAAAAGGAATTAAGTAAATAAAGGAATAAAATATGGCTACGAAAAAAGCTGGTGGATCATCAAGGAACGGTAGAGATAGTGCCGGCAGAAGACTTGGTGTAAAAAAATATGGTGGTCAAAATGTTATTCCTGGCAACATAATTGTTAGACAAAGAGGTACTAAGATATTTCCTGGAGAAAATGTGGGTATGGGTAAAGATCACTCAATTTTTTCAGTAATAAAAGGTAAAGTTGTTTTTAAAAAAACAAAATCCGATAGAACTTTTGTTTCAGTAAAACCCAATTAATATTACAACTCAAAATAGCGTTGTATTATGAAATTCTTAGATCAAGTAAAAATTTATATTAAAGCTGGCAATGGGGGTGATGGCTCTCCAAGTTTTAGAAGAGAAAAATTTATCGAGTATGGCGGACCAGATGGTGGCGATGGTGGTAAAGGTGGTTCGGTAATTTTAAAAGCCGAGAGAAATTTAAATACTTTAATCGATTTTAGATATCAACAACATCATAAAGCAAAAAGAGGCAACAATGGTGCTGGACAAAACCGGACTGGTAAAAGTGGAGATGATCTCATTCTCAAAGTTCCGTTAGGTACTCAAGTTTTTGAAGAAGATAATAAAACCTTAATTTTTGACTTTATAAAAATTGGAGAGGAGTTTGTGGCTGCTGCAGGTGGTAAAGGTGGTTTAGGCAATACTAGATTCAAAAGTTCAACAAATAGAGCTCCAAGAAAATTTACTAAAGGTACTCGTGGTGAAGAATTTACCATATGGCTTCAATTAAAAACAATTGCAGATGTTGGAATAATAGGATTACCTAATGCTGGTAAATCAAGCTTACTAGCAGCTATTACTAATGCTAATCCTAAAATTGCAAATTATGAATTTACAACACTAAATCCTAATCTTGGTGTGGCAAGCTATGATGATAAAGAAGTTACAATTGCAGACATTCCTGGATTAGTAGAAGGAGCACATAAAGGAACTGGTTTAGGAATACAATTTTTAAAACACATAGAGAGGTGTAAATCTCTTTTACACATGATCGATATCACAAACGATGATATAAAAAAAAGTTACAATCAGGTTAAAAAAGAATTAAAGAGCTATAGTTCCAAACTTGCAAAAAAAAGAGAGCTTATTGTTTTAAATAAAACTGATTTAATTGACGATAAAGAAATGAAAAAAATTGAGAAAAATTTAAAAAAAATCACTAAATCAGAAATTATTACAATTTCCATAATAAAGAAAAAATATATTTCGAAAATTAAAGCAAAATTAGTTGGTTATGCATCTTAAAAATTCAAAAATTATAGTAATAAAAATTGGATCATCACTGATTGTAGATAATAAAAAAAAGATAAGAAAAAAATGGCTTTCTTCTTTTGCTAAAGATATTCAAAAACTAAAATCTAAAAATAAAAAGATTATCATTGTAAGTTCTGGAGCAATTGCACTTGGATGTAAAAAAATGAATTACAATAAATCAAATTTAAAGCTTGATAAAAGTCAAGCGATAGCCTCTGTAGGTCAAATCGAACTTATGAATTTATTTTCTCAAACTTTTTCTAAATTAAAGATTAATATTTCACAAATTTTGCTAACTTTGGATGATACCGAGGAGAGAAGAAGATCAATAAATGCTAAAAGGACATTTGAGAACTTATTTAAGTTAGATTACATACCCATCGTTAATGAAAATGATACAATTGCAACGTCAGAAATAAAATATGGTGATAATGATAGACTTGCCTCTCGTGTTGCACAGATAACTAATGCCGATACTTTAATATTATTATCTGATGTAGATGGTCTTTTCACAAAAAATCCAAAATTATTTAAAGACGCGAAATTAATAAAAAAGGTGAATAATCTAGACAAAGATATAAAAAAAATTTACATAAAAGGTGTAACAGAGTTTGGTAAGGGTGGAATGAATACCAAAATTGAAGCTGCTAAGATTTGTAATTTGGCGGGTTGTAATATGATTATTGCAAACGGATTATATTTAAATCCAATACAACAAATTGAAAAAAAGAATATTTGTACTTTATTTGAGTCAAGAATATCTAAATTGCATGCACGAAAAAAATGGATAATAAGTTCTATTTCACCAAAGGGGACTCTTGTCATAGATGATGGTGCTAAAAAAGCACTAGTTGGTGGTAAAAGTTTATTGGCAGCAGGGATTATTAATTTATCAGGGAAATTTAACAAAGGTGATCATATAAAGATTCTAGATACTAAAAATAAAGAATTTGCGAGAGGTCTAAGTTCTTTTTCTTCTGAAGAAATAAATAAGATAATGGGTTGTCACTCAAATGAGATTGAAAAAAAACTTGGATATATAACAAAATCTGAAGTTGTTCATAAAGATGATATGGTCGAGGTTTAATGCAAAAGCTACTAACTGATATCGGAAAAAAATCAAAAAAAGCTATTAATAAAAAGTTAAGTACAAAAAAAAAGGACGAAGTTCTAAAAGATTATCGTCTTCTAATCTTAAAAAACAAAAAATTAATAATTAATGAAAATAAAAAAGATATTAAGAATGCCTACAAAAAAGGTATTAAAAATAATTTAATCCAAAGATTAATATTAAATGACAAAAAAATAATTGCGATAACCAATTCTATAAAAAAAATTATTAGTTTAAGGGATCCTACAAATGTCATTTTGGAAAAATGGAAAAGGCCAAATGGTTTAGTAATATCAAAAGTATCTATACCTATTGGTGTAATTGGCGTTATATACGAAAGTAGACCCAATGTTACAGCAGATGTTGCATCGTTATGTTTTAAGTCTGGGAATGCTGTCATTTTAAAAGGCGGATCTGAAGCTTATTATTCTAATCTTATTCTCACAAAATTCTTTAGAGAATCACTAAAAAAAAATAATGTTGATGAAAATTTTGTTCAGTTTTTAAAACTTAAAAAAAGAAGTGTTGTTGATTTTCTTCTACAAAAAATGAATAAATTTATTGACGTAATAATTCCAAGAGGTGGGAAAAGTTTAGTTAAAAAAGTACAGGATTTGTCATCTGTTCCAACAATTGGTCATTTGGAAGGTGTTTGTCATTCTTATGTAGATAAAAATGCAAATCCTAAGATTGCGAATAAAGTAATTCAAAATGCCAAAATGAGGAATACCGCAATATGTGGAGCAACCGAAACGATTCTTTTACACGAAAAAATAATCAAGAAATTTGGAAATAAAATCTTAAAAAATTTAGAGGAAAATGGATGTAAAATTATTGGTGATAATAAGATAAGAAAACTTTATGATAAAAAAATTCAGAAAGCTTCGATAAAAGATTGGTCAAAAGAATATTTGTCACCTGTTGTATCTGTGAAATCAGTAAAAAATATAGATGAGGCTATAGCGCATATTAACAAATACGGAACCATGCATACCGATTGTATTATTACTCAAAACAAAAAAGCAGCAAAAAAATTTTTAAATGAGGTAAAAAGTTCAATAGCTATGCACAATACTTCAACACAATTTGCAGATGGAGGTGAATTCGGGTTTGGTGGCGAAGTGGGGATCTCAACCAACATACTTCCACCTAGAGGTCCCGTAGGACTTAATCAACTTATTTCCTATAAATATCAAGTCACCAGCAAAGGCCAAGTAAGGAAATAATTTGAATTTGAAAAAAAAAAGAATTGGAATTTTAGGTGGTTCGTTTGATCCTGCTCACAATGGTCATCTAGCTATATCCAAAGAAGCAGTAAAAAGATTTAAACTTGAAAAGATTATATGGGCCATAACAAAAAAAAATCCTTTTAAAATTAAAAGTTCTTTAAGCCTGCAATCTAGAATTAAAGGATGTAAAAAGATTATTAAAAAAAATAAATTTATTGAAGTTAAATTTTACGAAAATAAAATTAAATCAAATAAAACAATAAATCTAATAAATTACTTCAAAAAAAATGAAAAAAACGAAATTTTTTTCTTAATGGGTGCAGATAATTTAGTTAATTTCCATAAATGGCATAAATGGAAACAGATTTCAGAAAAATGTAATATCTTAGTTTTTGATAGATATGGATATAAGAAAAAATCATTAAATTCAAAGACATATAAAACACTCAAAAGTGAGAAATTTAAATTTGTTTATTTTAATAAAGTCAATATTTCGTCTTCTCAATTAAGGAAAATTTGATAGTCTAAAATTAATTAATGGATAAAATTTCAGATCTTAAAAATTCTATCATCAAAACATTGGATATTAACAAGGCTCAAGACATAATAAGCATAGATCTCAAAGACAAAAGTTCTATGGCTGATTTTATGATTATTGCGAGCGGCACTTCATCTAGGCACATACAATCTTTATCCGAGCAAGTTTTGGAAAAATTTAAAGATAATGGCATAAAAAATTCAAAAATTGAGGGCGCAGATAGTAGTGAATGGAAATTAATTGATGGTATAGACTTAATTGTTCATATTTTTCACCCAGAAAAAAGAAAATTTTATGAACTTGAAAAAATGTGGTCTGAGCTAATACCTAAAGAAAAATTAATTATCTAATGAAAAAAGTATTAACATTATTTTTGCTTTGTTTTCTATTTCAGCAAGTGAATTCTGCTGAAAATGATATTTACAAAAAAATTGATTTATTTGGAGAAGTGCTTGAAAAAATCAATAAAGAATATGTAGATGAAATTAATCAATCTGAGAGTATGGACTCTGCAATCAATGGCCTTCTACAATCTCTTGATCCTTACTCGGCATACATGTCTCCAGAAATATTTAATGAAATGCAGACCGAGACTAGTGGTGAATTTGGGGGTCTTGGTATTGAGGTGAGTATGGAGTCAGGTGTTGTAAAAGTCATTTCTCCTATAGATGACACGCCAGCATCTAGAGCAGGGATTAAAGCAGGCGACTATATTGTTAAAATTAATGATATTCAAGTTCAGGGCAAATCTCTCAGCGAAGCTGTTGATTTAATGAGGGGGCCAGTTGGATCAGGAATTGAACTCACAATTCGAAGACGTGGGGAGAGAAAAGCTCTAATATTTAATGTTGTAAGAGAGATTATACAAATTCAATCCGTTAAAGCTGACATTTTAGAAAAAAGTATAGGTTATTTAAGACTAACTTCTTTTAATGAAAATAGTGGCAAACAAATAGAAAGAGAAATTAAAAAATTAGAAAAAAATAAAGATGTTAAGTCATACATTTTAGATTTAAGAAACAATCCTGGCGGACTACTTTCTCAAGCAATAAAAATCTCCGACTTTTTTTTAGATAATGGAGAGATCGTATCCACAAAAAGTAGAAAACCTTCTGAAAATAGAAAATGGTTTGCAAAAAAAGGTGACCTTACAAATGGAAAAGTATTGATTGTTCTTATTAATTATGGATCGGCCTCAGCATCAGAAATAGTTGCAGGAGCCCTTAAAGATCACAAAAGAGCAATTTTATTAGGTGAAAATAGTTATGGTAAAGGCTCAGTACAATCTATCATCCCTCTTAAAAATGATGGGGCAATTAGGCTCACAGTAGCTAAATATTATCTTCCTTCCGGAAAATCTATTTCTGAAGTTGGTGTATCTCCAGATATAGAAATTGATGAGGAAAATGATGATTTTAGAATCAAAACTGAAACCGACAATCAGTTAGAATACGCCATTAAACTTCTCAAAGGCTAATATGGAAGAAAAATTCAGAAATCTGCCACTTAGAAGTGGAGTGGGAATTGTTGTCCTTAACAAGGAGAATAAAGTTTTTGTAGCAAAACGAATAGATAATCCAAAAAATTTTTGGCAAATGCCACAAGGTGGAGTAGATGACGGAGAAGATTTTTTAGCGGCTGCTTATAGAGAATTAGAAGAGGAAACTAGTATAAAAAATGTAGAACTTGTAAGAGAAATTGAAGGCACAATAACCTACGAGCTACCCAAAAATTTATTGGGTATTATTTGGAAAGGTAAATATAAGGGGCAAAAACAAAAATGGTTTTTAATGAGATACCTAGGTAAAGATGAAGATATAAATATAAAAACAAATAAACCAGAATTTTTAGAGTGGAAATGGATTGAATTAGATAAAATAACTGAAGTGGTAGTGGATTTTAAATATCATGTGTATAAAGAACTTAAAGAAAAAATAAAAACAATAATTAATTGATTGATTTTAAAGTTTCAACTTTTTGATCAGCCAAATATTTCAATTGATCACTAATTTCTGGTTTATTAGATTCTTCCTCCGCATTTTTTAATAATTCCTGTAACTTATTTTTCTCAATGTCTTTTAAATTAAGGATGTAGCTAGTCAAAATGGATAAAGTATTATTTTTAAATTCGATAATTCCGTCCTCAACATAATACTTTTCTTCCCCAGATTTTGCTTGAATGGTAATAATGCCTGGTTTTAAAAATGAAATTATAGAAATATGATCTTTTAGTATCCCCATTTCTCCTTCAAATGCAGGGACAACTACCTCATTAACATCATCTTTTGATAAGAAGGATTTCTCTGGATTAACTATTTCTATTTTAAATTCATCACTCATTAAGCTGCAGCATCTTTAGACATTTTTTCAGCTTTTTCGATAGCTTCTTCAATGGTTCCAACCATATAAAATGCCGCTTCTGGAAGATGATCATATTCACCTTTGCAAATTGCATCAAAACCTTTAATCGTTGACTCTAAATCAACAAGTTTTCCTGGTGATCCTGTAAACACTTCAGCCACAAAGAAAGGTTGAGATAAAAACCTTTGAATTTTTCTAGCTCTAGCTACGACTAGTTTATCTTCCTCTGATAATTCATCCATACCTAAAATAGCTATAATATCTTGCAACGATTTATATGTTTGTAATATTTTTTGCACTTCACGAGCCACTCGATAATGCTCATCACCAACAATTCTAGGATCAAGAATTCTTGAAGTTGAGTCTAATGGGTCAACTGCAGGATAAATACCTATTTCAGCTATTTGTCTTGAGAGTACAGTTGTTGCATCTAAATGAGCAAATGAGGTTGCTGGTGCAGGATCCGTTAAGTCATCAGCAGGCACATAAATTGCCTGTACTGATGTAATAGAGCCTTTATTGGTTGTAGTGATTCTCTCTTGTAAATTTCCCATATCGGTTGCTAATGTTGGCTGATATCCTACAGCAGAAGGTATTCTTCCTAATAATGCTGATACCTCAGAACCCGCTTGAGTAAACCTAAATATATTATCAACGAAAAATAGAACATCCTGTCCTTCTTGATCTCTAAAATATTCTGCTACAGTTAATCCTGTAAGTGCCACTCTTGCTCTTGCTCCCGGAGGTTCATTCATTTGTCCATAAACTAAAGCTGCCTTAGAACCAGGTCCTTCAGATTTTATTACACCTGACTCCATCATTTCGTGATAAAGATCATTTCCTTCTCTAGTTCTTTCACCTACGCCCGCAAAAACTGAAAAGCCACCATGGGCTTTAGCAACATTGTTTATCAATTCCATGATTAAAACAGTTTTTCCAACACCCGCACCACCAAACAAACCTATCTTTCCTCCTTTTGCATATGGAGCTAAAAGATCAATAACTTTGATACCAGTTACAAGTATTTCTGTTTCTGTTGATTGATCGTTAAATTCTGGAGCTGGTCTATGGATTGGCCAATTTTCTTTTGTTTTTACTTCTCCTCTTTCGTCTATAGGCTCTCCAACAACATTTATAATTCTTCCTAAAGTTTCAGGTCCTACTGGTACTTTAATTGGAGCATTTGTATTTATTACCTCATCACCTCTTTTTAGTCCCTCGGTAGCATCCATTGCAATTGTTCTGGCAGTAGATTCTCCTAAGTGTTGAGCTACTTCAAGTACTAATCTATTATTTCCATTTTTACATTCTAAAGCTGTTAATATCTCTGGTAAATCACCTTCAAACTTTACATCAACAACTGCTCCTATAACTTGTGTTATTATTCCCTTGCTCATAATTATAAACTTTCCGCTCCTGATATTATCTCTATTAGTTCTTTTGTAATTGCTGCCTGACGACTTCTATTATATTCAATAGTAAGTTTATCAACCATTTCACCTGCGTTTCGAGTTGCATTATCCATTGCGCTCATTCTTGCACCCTGCTCGCTAGCTGAATTTTCTAACATTGCTTTAAATATTTGCGTCGAAATATTTTTTGGTAATAAATTACTTAAAATTTCATCCTCATCTGGTTCAAATTCGTAGTTATCTTCTGAATTATTTTGGTCATCACTTTTTGTGTTTAACGGGATGATTTGTTGAGCCTGAGGTATTTGGGTTATTACGTTTTTAAATTGATTGTAAAAAATGGTACAAATATCAAATTCTTCTTTTTGAAACTTTTCAATTATAATTTTTCCAACTTTTTCTGCATCAAAGTAATTTGCGTTTTTTGAATTTTTAAAAGAAATGTTCTCAATAATTTTATTTCCATATACTCTTTTTAACTGATCGTTACCTTTAGAACCAACTGTAATAATCTTCAATTCCTTACCCTCTTTACTTAATTTAGCAAAATAACTTTTAGCTTTTTTAATTATATTCGCATTAAAACCACCACATAAACCTCTATCTGACGTCAGCACAACACAAAGATGAACTTGTTCTTTCCCTGATCCAGATAGTAATTTCGGAGCTGTTTCTTTGTCAGAGATACCGCTAGATAAATTTAAAATTATATTATTCATTTTTTCAGAATATGGCCTTCCTTTTTCTGCACTATCTTGAGCCCTTTTTAGTTTAGCTGCAGCTACCATTTTCATAGCTTTTGTAATTTTTTGTGTAGATTTTACACTTGTTATTCTTTTTTTTAGATCGTCTAAACTAGCCATAAATAAATCAAGATTTAAAATTTTTCTTAAGATTAGTAATTACATCAATTAAGCTTTTTTCTGTTGACTCTTCTAATTTACCTGAACTCTGAATAGACTCGATTAATTCTGGTTTATCAGATTTACATCTCTCAATGATCTTGTTTTCAAATTCAGCAATATCTTTTAAATCAATATCATCTAAATATCCTTTTACCCCACAAAATACAGATATAACCTGCTCAGCGACAGTCATTGGTGAGTATTGTTTCTGTTTTAATAACTCAGTTAATTTTGATCCTCTATTCAAAAGCTGTTGAGTTGAGGTATCTAGATCTGATCCAAATTGAGCAAAAGCTGCCATTTCTCTATATTGTGCTAATTCTAGTTTCATTGATCCTGATACTTTTTTCATAGCTTTTGTTTGCGCAGCTGATCCAACCCTAGAAACAGAGAGACCAACATTAATGGCTGGTCTTATACCTTGGTTAAATAACTCAGTTTCTAAGAAAATTTGTCCATCAGTAATTGAAATTACATTAGTTGGAATATAAGCAGAAACGTCTCCACCTTGAGTTTCAATGATCGGAAGAGCTGTTAACGAACCTCCGCCGTGATCATCACTTAATTTAGCAGCCCTTTCCAATAATCTACTATGAAGATAAAATACATCACCTGGATATGCCTCTCTACCTGGTGGTCTTCTTAAGATCAGTGACATTTGTCGGTAAGCAACCGCTTGCTTAGATAAATCATCATAAATAATCAAGGCATGCATTCCATTATCTCTAAAATATTCTCCCATTGCACATCCAGTGTAAGGAGCTAAAAATTGAAGTGGAGCTGAGTCAGATGCTGTTGCCGCGACTATAGTTGTATACTCCATCGCTCCAGCTTCTTCTAACGTTTTTTGAATTTGTCTTACGGTTGATCGTTTTTGACCAACGGCAACATAAATACAATAAAGCTTTTGTTTTTCATCGCCTGACTCATTAATTTTTTTTTGATTGATAATTGTATCAACTGCTACAGCAGTTTTACCTGTCTGACGATCTCCAATAATTAACTCACGTTGACCTCTTCCAATTGGCACAAGACTATCAATTGATTTTAGACCTGTTTGCATTGGTTCGCTAACAGATTGTCTTGGAATTATTCCTGGTGCCTTAACTTCAACTCTACTTTTTTTAATACCTTTGTCCAAAGCACCCTTCCCGTCAATTGGATTTCCTAATCCATCTACCACTCTACCTAACAACTCTTTTC
Source organism: uncultured Pelagibacteraceae bacterium (assembly GCA_902616025.1). Taxonomy (GTDB): domain Bacteria; phylum Pseudomonadota; class Alphaproteobacteria; order Pelagibacterales; family Pelagibacteraceae; genus Pelagibacter. The sequence continues at coordinate 51,403 of CACMRE010000001.1, forward strand.
CAACAGGGGTATCTACAATGCTTCCAGTTCTTTTTACAACATCACCTTCTTTAATATTCCGGTCGTCACCAAAAATTACAACTCCAACATTTTCACTTTCTAGATTTAAAGCCATGCCTTTCGATCCATCAGAAAATTCAACCATTTCTCCTGCTTGAACATTATCAAGACCATAAATTCTTGCTATACCATCACCTACAGACAACACCTGTCCAACCTCAGAAATTTCTGCTTTTTCTCCAAAATTTTTAATTTGTTCTTTTAATATTTTTGTAACTTCTGAAGGATTTATTTCCATTTATGCCTCTATCATTCTTTTTTCAATTTGTTGTAATTTACTTTTTATTGATGTGTCAATCATAGTACTTCCCACTTGAACGACCAAACCCCCAATTAAACTTTCGTCTTGTATATAGTTTAATTTTATTTGAGATTTGAAGTTATTTGATAATTCATCTGTAATTTTTTTAATCTCCTCTTGATTAAGTAATTTTGCAGATTTAATTTCTGCTTTTAATTCACCTCTTTTTTCTGAACATATTTCAATAAATGTTTTTAAAATTTGCTCTAGATAAAAAAATCTTCTTTTTAAGACCAAAAAATTTACAAAATTTTTAAAAAGGATTTCTAACTTATAATTATCTGAAATCTTATTAATTACACTAGTCAAAACTTCTCTTTTTAATGTAGGATCCTTTATAAAAGTTTTAAAATCTTTATTATTTGAAATTAAATTTAAAAAAGCTTTTGCATTTATTTCCAAGTTAACCAATGAGTTAGAATCTTTCGCTAACTCATACAAAGCTAAAGAATATCTATTAGCAGAAGTATCTGAAAATCCTTTATTTTTACTCAATTTTTACCCTTTAAATGAATATGATTAATTTAAAATCACGATTTAATTAGCACATGCCTTTATAGTCTTCAAGTAACACATTAGCTAAAAATTAGTTTTTTTAAGCGTTAATTAAAGCTAATTGGATCAACATCAACTGAAAGTTTTATTCCTGAGGCAAATTTATATTTTGGAATTATTGATGCTAAACTATTTTGTAATTGAAGAGTTTTAGCACCTCTTATAAGTAATCGCACACGATATTTGCTCTTTAATCTAAAGATAGGAGCGCTTACTGGACCTAAAATTTTTCCATTAATATTATTAGAAATGAATAGTTTGAATTTTAAAGCTTCTCTTTCTAATTCATTTTCCTTATTACCTGTCAAAATCAAAGAGATAAATCTTTGAAATGGAGGTAAATTATTTTTTTTTCTAATTTCTATTTCTTTATCAAGAAAAATTTCTGGATTTTTATTCGTAATATCGTCAATCAATTTTGTATTAAAATTATAAGTTTGAAAATAAATAGTAGACGGACTTCCTGTTCTTCCAGCTCTACCTGATAGCTGATGATATAATTGTAAATTTTTCTCTGCACTCCTTAAGTCGTGACCCATTAGTGATAAATCGATATCAACTACAACAATGCAATTCAAGTTTGGAAAATGAAAACCTTTGGAAATTAGTTGTGTTCCAACTAAAATTTCAATTTCATTATTTATTATTTTTTCTAATTTTTCTTTTGAGCTTTTTTTATTCATTGTATCACTAGAAAAAATTTCAATTTTTTTTGATGGAAAACTTTTTTTTACTTCTTCTGAGATCCTTTCCACACCGGGTCCACAAAATATAAATTCACAAAATCCTTCTTTAAAACATTCTCTTTTCAAAAAACTTTTAAATCCACAATAATGGCACAATAAATTATTTTTATTTTTGTGATAAACTAAATTTATTGAGCAATTTGGACATGAAAAATTATTAAAACATTTTTTGCACAAAACACTTGGAGAAAATCCTCTTCTATTTAGAAAAAATAAAACTTGATCGTTCTTTTTAAGGTGAAAATTTACTTTTTGAATTATCTCTTTAGAAAGCCAAGATTGTTTATCCATTTTAACATTATTCAAATTAATTATTTCATATTTAGGTAAAGAAGCATTTTGATATCTTCGAACAAGTTTAGAACAGGTATATTTTTTTTTCTTTATATTTTCGTATGTTTCTATTGATGGAACAGAAGTGATTAAATTTATTGGAATATTTTCAAAAGATGCTCTAGAGATAGCCATATCTCGAGCGTTAAATATTATCCCTTCATCTTGTTTGTAAGATTGATCATGCTCCTCATCAACTATTATTAACCCTAAATTTTTAAATGGTAAAAATAAAGATGATCTGGCCCCAATAACAACACTTATTTCACCATTCGTAATTCCACTCCAAATAATTTCTTTATTTTTTTTTGTTATACCAGAATGCCAAATTGCTGCTTTGAAACCAAAAAATTCAAAAAATTTTTTTTCAAATTGATTGGTTAACCCAATCTCTGGCAACATTATTAATCCTTGATAGCCTTTTTGCAAGATATGCTTTAAAGTTTCAAAATATACAATAGTTTTACCTGATCCAGTCGTTCCCTGTAAAACATGAACATTAAACTTTTTATTCATATTATTCATCTCTTTAAGAGACTCTTTTTGTTCCACATTCAATTCAAATGAATTTTTTTTTAACTTAAAAGAAAAATCTTTATAAAATTTATTATCAAGTTTTTTTACTGGTCTTCCACTCAATAAAGTTAATTTGAGCGCCATTCCTTTTGGAACAATATTATATTCTGAAAACCAGTTTAAAAAATTTATTGTTTTTTTTTTTAATTTTGGAATTTCTAACTTTCTGATAATCTTTTTTATCTTAAAAGATTTATTCTCATTTTTTTCAAAATTATCCCACACAACTCCAATAATTTTTGTTTTTCCAAAAGGAACCTCAACAAAGTCGCCGACGTTTAATTTTTGATCACTTTTATAGGTAAAAGGATGGTTAAATATGTTAGGTAAAAGAATCGGAAAATTCATATTTAGATAATATGAAAAATTATTAAGAGTGTATTGCTCTTTTATCTACAGATAAAGCCGCCTCTTTCACTGCTTCTGAAAAAGTAGGATGGGCATGACAAGTTCTTGCAATATCCTCGGAGCTAGCACCAAATTCCATAGCAATACCAATTTCTCCAATTAATTCACCAGCATGAGGTCCAATTAAGTGTGCCCCTAGTACTTTATCAGTTTTTTCATCAGCAAGAATTTTTACAAAACCCTCTGTATCATCAATGGCTTTTGCTCTTGAGTTTGCCATAAATGAAAATTTACCAATTTTATAGTTAATTTTAAGATCTTTTAATTGTTCCTCTGTTTTTCCAATAGATGCAACTTCAGGACTTGTATAAATCACACCAGGAATAGTATCATAGTTAACATGACCTGATTGACCTGCTATATTTTCTGCAACTGCAATTCCCTCATCCTCAGCTTTATGGGCTAACATAGGACCACTTATTACATCTCCTATCGCATAAATATTATTTTGGTTAGTTTTAAAATTTTTGTCTGTTTTTACTCTCTTTTTTTCATCTAATTCCACACCAATTTTTTGAAGATTTAGTCCCTCTGTATTTGGCTTTCGACCAACAGATATTAATACTACATCACATTCAAAATCTTTTTTGGTACCATTTTCGTTTAAAGTTGAAACAATTGCATTATTGTTATTCTTTTTAATTTTCTCTACTTTATGCTGCATATGAAAATTGATACCTTGTTTTTTTAGAATTTTCATAAACTCACTTGAAATCTCTTTATCCATACCTGGTGTGATATGATCAAGAAATTCGACTACATGGACTTCTGAACCAAGTCTAGACCATACAGATCCCATCTCTAAACCTATGTATCCTCCACCAACTACGACCATTTTTTTGGGGACTTGTTCTAATTTAAGTGCTCCAGTGGATGAAACAATTACTTTTTCATCAATTTCAACTCCTGGCAATGATACTGGAACTGAACCAGTGGCAATTATAGTATTTTCAGTTTGTATAATTGTCTCTTTATTATCTATATCTTTGATTACAATATCATTTTTTGATTTAAAACTTCCGGTGCCTTTAAAATAGGTAACTTTGTTTTTTTTAAGAAGAAACTCAACCCCTTTGGTCAAAATCGTAACCGCTTTGTCTTTATTCTTCATCATTTTTGACAAGTTTAATTTAACCTCACCAATTTCAATTCCTTTATTTGATAGACTTTGTGCGTTATGAAACTCCTCAGATAAATTTAATAAACTTTTAGAAGGAATACATCCAACATTCAAACAAGTACCACCTAGTGAACCTCTAGATTCTATACATGCAGTTTTAAGGCCTAATTGTGCCAATCTTATTGCACAAACATAACCACCGGGTCCTCCACCAATTACTACTGCTTGAAATTTATCTGTCATTTAAATATCCAAAAATAGCCTTCTTGGTTCTTCTAAATTTTCTTTGATCATTTTTAAAAAGGAAACAGACTCTTTACCATCAACAATTCTATGATCGTATGATAATGCCAAGTACATTATAGGTCTGATCTTAATTTCTCCATCAACTACGAAAGGTCTATCAACTATATTGTGCATACCTAGGACACCTGATTGTGGAAGATTAAGAATAGGAGTTGAAAGCATTGAACCATAAACACCACCATTACTGATAGTGAAAGTTCCCCCTTGAAGATCTTCAATAGTAAGTTTTCCATTTTTTGCTTTTTCAGAGATATCTTTGATATTTTTCTCAATATCAGCAAAAGATAATTCATCTGCATTTTTTAGAACAGGAACTACCAATCCTTTTTCAGTGCCTACTGCAAAACTTATATTATAATAATTTTTATAAACAATTGTATCACCTTCAATTTCAGCGTTTATCGCTGGGAAATTTTTTAATGCTACTATACTTGCCTTAACGAAAAAAGACATGAATCCCAATTTTACACCATAGCGATTTTGAAAATCATCTTGATTTTCTTTTCTCATTGCCATCACATTTGACATATCAACTTCATTAAATGTTGTCAGTAATGCTGCATTATCCTGTGCTTGTTTTAATCTCTTAGCAATAGTTTGTCTTAATCTGGTCATTTTAATTCTCTCTTCTTGACCATATTTCATTTTTCTTTCAGATGGAGGAGGATTAACACCCATTAAATTTATTAGATCGCCTTTTAAAACTCTGCCATCTTTTCCTGAACCTTTGACAGAGCTGATATCTATCTTATTTTCAGTTACAATTTTTCTTACTGCTGGAGATAAAGTTTCATCAATTTTTATTTCAGCTTCTACTTTTAAAGGTTCCACCTCTTTAGTAAGAACTAATGGTTTCTCCTCTTCAACATTATCTTGAAAAACTTCCATCTCCTCATCTTTATCATCTTCATCTATCAAATTTTCCTTATCAACTTTCACAGTAGGTTGTATTTTTTTAATTTCCTGATTTTCTTTAGATTTAGTCTCACTCTCGGAAACAGATCCTAAATCAGCACCAACTTCAACGACCGATCCATTTTTTGAATTTATTTTTGTAAGAACACCAGATACTGGAGAAGGAACCTCTAAATTTACTTTGTCTGTTTCTAGTTCAACAAGTGGTTCATCAGCTTCAACGGGGTCACCTTCATTTTTTAACCACTTAGAGACTGTTGCCTCTGTGATACTTTCCCCAAGAACTGGAACTAATATCTTTTCACTCATTAATATTTATTCAAAAACTTTCTTTATAATTTCTTGTTGTTGAGAAACATGTCTCTTGGCATATCCTGTTGCAGGTGATGCATCTGGACTTCTTCCAATATAAGAAATTATATTATTTTTAGCCTTTATATTATCTAATGTCCATTGGATATAATCTCTGACTGAAAACCAAGCACCCATATTTTTAGGTTCTTCTTGACACCAATAAAATTTTGCATTTTTTGCATATGGTTTGAGCTCATTAGCAAGTGCTTTTGCAGGAAAAGGGTAGAGTTGTTCAATCCTATATAACACTACGTTGTTTTTTTTTATTTTTTCTCTTGCTTCAAGTAAATCAAAGTAAACTTTTCCTGAACAAAGAATCACTTTTTCAATTTTTTTCGGTTTTTTTAGTTTAATAAATCCTTTTACTTTTGGATCAATAGCATGATCCCATAAAACTCTATGAAATGAATTTTTTTTACTAAAATCATCCAAATTAGAAACACAATGTTTATGACGTAATAAAGATTTAGGTGTCATAATAATTAATGGTTTTCTAAAGTCTCTATGCATTTGTCTCCTCAAAGCATGGAAATAATTTGCAGGAGTTGTACAATTCATAACTTGCATATTATCATTTGAACATAATTGTAAAAACCTTTCTAACCTCGCTGATGAATGTTCAGGTCCTTGACCCTCATATCCATGTGGTAACAACATTACTAGACCAGAGGCTCTTGACCATTTTCGTTCACCAGAAGCTATGAATTGATCGATAACTACTTGCGCACCATTAGCAAAATCTCCAAATTGAGCCTCCCAGATAGTAAGAGTATTAGGTTCAACTAAACTATATCCATATTCAAATCCTAGAACAGCTAATTCCGATAAAAAACTATCTACTATTTCAAAATTTTTTTGTTTATTTGAAATATTATTTAAAGGGATATATCTCGAATTATCTATTTGATTTCTTAAAACAGAATGTCTTTGACTAAATGTACCTCTTCCTGAATCTTGACCTACAAGTCTTACTGGATAACCTTCCTCCAATAATGAACCAAAAGCTAATGACTCCGCAGTAGACCAATCTATGCCTTTACCATTATAAACTGAAACTTTACGATTTTCTAAAATTTTTGTAATTGTTTTGTGAATGTTTATTTCAGTCGGTATTGTATTTATTTTATCAGAAATATTTCTTAATTTTTTAGTGTCAGAGCCTGTAACTCCTCTTTTGTCTTTTCCTCGCTCTGGTCTATATCTTGACCATGTCCCCTCAAACCACTCTATTTTTGGTTTATAATTTTTTGCATTATTAAATTGGTCATCTAATAAATCCTTAAATTTTTTAATGGAATTATTTAAATAATCATTTGTAATTGATCCTTCACTTACCAGTTTTTCACCATAAACTTTGATAGTTGAGGGATGAGATCTTATCTTTTTATACATTAAAGGCTGAGTGAATGAAGGCTCATCTCCCTCATTATGTCCAAATCTTCTATAACAAATCAAATCAATGACAACGTCTCTATTAAATTTTAATCTAAAGTCTGTTGCAATTCTTGCTGCATAAACAACCGCCTCTGGATCATCACCATTCACATGAATAATCGGTGCCTCAACCATTTTTGCTATATCAGAAGGATATGGTGAAGATCTTGCAAATCTTGGGCTTGTTGTAAAACCTATTTGATTGTTTACTATAATGTGAATTGTGCCACCTGTATTATGTCCTGGAAGACCAGACATTGCAAAACATTCAGCTACCACTCCTTGTCCAGCGAAGGCTGCATCTCCATGAATAAGAATCGGAATTACTTTTTTTCTCTCTTTATCTTTATGAAAAAATTGTTTTGCTCTAGTTTGACCTAAAACGACTGGATTAACTGCTTCTAAATGTGAGGGATTATCTGTCAAACTTACATGAACTGAATTTCCATCAAACTCTCTGTTAGATGAGGCACCTAAATGATATTTAACATCTCCAGTATCATCTTTAGACTTTGAACTTATTTCTCCTGCAAACTCATTAAATATTCTTTTGTAAGATTTTTGAAGAACATTGGCCAATACGTTTAGTCGACCTCTATGAGACATTCCAATTTTTACTTCTTTGACATTTGACTGACCACCAATTTTAATTATTTGTTCAAGTGCAGGAATTAAGCTTTCACCGCCATCAAGACCAAATCTTTTAGTCCCAACATATTTTGTATGAAGAAATTTTTCAAAACCCTCAGCTTGTATTAATTTGTTAAGAATTGCCTCTTTACCGTTTTGTGTAAAGTTAAAATCATCTGTCTTTTCAACACGATCTCTAAACCATTTTCTTTCAGTGGGATTTGAAATATGCATATATTCATAACCTAAAGAACCGCAATACTTATCCTTTAAGAATTTTAATATGTCATTAATATTTGAGTATTGCTTATTAGTGACATTGTCTAAAAAAATTTTTTTTTGATAATCTTCTTTTTTAAATCCATAAGACTCTGGATGAAGTTCCTCTAAATAATCTGATTTTAACAATCCTAATGGATCAAGCTTTGCAATTAGATGACCTCTTTGTCTATATGATCTGATCATCGCAACGGCTTTAATTGAATTTGTGTTTGATTTAATTATATCATCATTATTTTGTTCTGTGATTTGACTTTCAAAATTTTCCTTTTTATTTATTGAAACTTTCTTAGAAGGACTCCACGAAGGACCATTGATTTCATTTACAATTATATCATCTTCATCTCCAACTTCTTTAAAATATTTTCTCCAGCTATCAGGTAATTCAGGATCATTATTTACAAATTTTAAGTACATTTCTTCGATAAAAGCGCTGTTAGATTTATTGAGAAAGGCTGTTTTTTTAAATTCTAAATTTTTAGAGGAAGACATTATGTTTAATCAATATAAACTGACTAAGAAATTTTTCAATCAGACAATTTATCGAACAGTGTTTTTCCAATTTTAGAAGGAGAATTCGCCATTGTTATTCCACAATCTTCCATCTTTTTAATCTTATCTTTAGCCCCACCTTTGCCCCCAGAAATGATTGCACCAGCATGGCCCATCCTACGACCTGGTGGTGCTGTTATACCCGCTATAAAGCCAACAATTGGTTTTTTTATTTTATGATTTTGAATAAAATCTGCTGCTTCTTCTTCAGCTGTACCTCCTATTTCTCCTATCATTAAAATAGACTCTGTTTCATCATCATTTAAAAATAAATCTAAACAATCAATAAAATTTGTGCCATTTATTGGATCTCCACCAATACCTATACAAGTGGATTGACCTAATCCATTTTCAGTAGTTTGAGCAACTGCTTCATAGGTTAAAGTCCCAGATCTAGAGACAATACCAACTGAACCTTTTTTGTGGATATTGCCTGGCATAATACCAATTTTACATTCATCAGGAGTTATTATTCCTGGACAATTAGGTCCAATTAATCTGGAATTTGATTTTAATAATTTCTGTTTGACTCTCAACATATCTTGAATTGGGATTCCTTCAGTAATGCAAACAATTAACTCGATTGATGCTTCTATTGCCTCAAGGATTGCTGCAGCAGCAAATTTTGCTGGTACGTATATCATCGTGGCGTTAGCACCCTCAGAGTTTTTAGCATCTTTAACTGTGTTAAAAACTGGTAATCCTAAATGTTTCTGTCCTCCTTTTTTAGGAGTAACTCCACCAACTAATTTTGTTCCGTATTTAATTGCTTGCTCAGAGTGAAATGTTCCATGTGACCCCGTGAAACCCTGACAAATTAACCTAGTTTCTTTATTTACAAGAACTGACATTACTTTATAGCCTTAACAATTTTATTTGCTGCATCATCTAGATTTTCAGCAGAGATAAGTTTTAATCCAGAATTGTCTAATATAGTTTTTCCTTCTTTAAAATTTGTACCAGCTAATCTTACTACCAAAGGAACATTAATATCGATTTCTTTTGCTGCATCAACTACACCTTGAGCAAGAACATCACATCTCATAATGCCACCAAAAATATTGATTAAAATACCTTTAACATTTTTATCTGATAAAATTATTTTAAAGGCTGCAGAAACTTTCTCCTTTGACGCTCCTCCACCAACATCTAGAAAATTCGCTGGCTCTTCTCCGTATAACTTTATTATATCCATTGTAGCCATTGCTAAACCAGCTCCATTTACCATACAACCAATACTTCCATCTAATTTTATATAAGCTAAATCGTGTTTACTAGCTTCGATCTCTATAGGGTCTTCCTCATTTAGATCTCTAAGATTTAAAATCTCTGGATGTCTAAATAAAGCATTGCTGTCAAAATTAATTTTTGCATCTAGACAAACAATCTTTTTTTCTTTTGTTAAAATCAATGGATTAACTTCAACCATATTTGCATCCGTTTTAACAAACATTTTATAAATAGATTTAATCAAAGAAATAGCCTCCATTTTTGAACTATCCTCTAGATCGAAAATTTTGATTATCTTTTCACACTCTGCATCAGAAATTTCTTCTGTAAAATCAACTTTGTTAGTCAAAATTTTGTCTGGGGATTTTGCTGCTACTTCTTCAATATCCATCCCTCCCTCATTGCTAGAAATAAATGCAATTTTAGATGTGGCTCTATCAATTAAACATGATAAATAAAATTCTTTCTCTATATTAGAGGAAGTTTCAACATAAAGTCTTTTTACTTCTCGACCTTCTGGCCCAGTTTGATGCGTGATTAATTTTTTCCCAAGAAGTTCATTGGCCGATTTTTCTAATTCATCTAAATTATTTAAGATTTTTACTCCTCCTGCTTTCCCTCTTCCACCTGCATGGATTTGTGCTTTTAAGACATATTTATCAGTTTTTAGTTTTTTACATTTTTCAATTAAATCTTTAACAGTAAACGCAAAAACTCCCTCTGGGACAACTGCACCAAACTCTTTTAAGATTTGTTTAGCTTGGTGTTCGTGAATATTCATTTTTTAGCTAAATCAGGATCGATTTTAGAAGCCGCTTCCCATAGTTTTTTTACCGCTTCAACTGAATGTAAAAATTCAGACTTTTCTTTTTCATCTAAGTTGATTTCCTCTATTTTTTCAACTCCACTTTTTCCAATGATAATTGGCACACCAGCATAAATATCTTTTATTCCATACTCACCATTTAATTGAGCTGCACACGGAAGCATTTTTTTTTCATCATTGAGATAAGCTTTAGCCATTTCAATTCCCGAGGCTGCAGGTGCATAAAAGGCAGAACCTTTTTCTAAAAATTTTACTATTTCAGCTCCACCATCTCGAGTTCGTTGATTTATTTCTTCTAATCTCTCTTTTGAAATTTTTCCATCATTAACCAAATCTAATAAAGGTTTTCCAGATACTTTGGTAAATCTTGGAAGAGGAACCATTGTATCTCCATGTCCTCCCATAACCATCGCATCTATCTCTTTTACTGGTACATCAAATTCTAAAGATAAAAATAATTTGAATCTCGAACTATCTAAAATACCAGCCATTCCAACAACTTTGTTAGATGGTAAACCCGAAAATTTTTGGAATGCCATTACCATTACATCAAGTGGATTAGTTATACAAATTACAAAGGCATCAGGAGCATTTTCTTTTACTCCATTTGCAACTTGTTTAATTATCTTTAAATTAATACCTAATAAATCGTCTCTACTCATACCAGGTTTTCTCGGAACTCCAGCAGTAATTATTACTACATCTGATCCCTCAATATCTTTGTAATTATCAGTTCCAGAAAATTTCACATTAAATCCATCTACAGATGAGGACTGGGCAATATCCAAAGCTTTTCCTTTGGCAATTCCACTTGCTACATCGAATAAAACTACTTCATCAACCAATTCTTTTGTTCCTATTAAGTGAGCTAATGTTCCTCCAATTTGGCCTGCACCAATTAATGATATTTTACTATTTTTTTTTGTCATTTTTTTTATTTCATCGTAGGCATCACAAATTCTGCATTTGACCTGATGCCTGAAGGCCATCTTGAAGTTATTGTTTTTAATTTTGTATAAAATTTTATACCCTCCATACCATGCATTGCACTGTCTCCAAATAAAGATCTTTTCCATCCACCAAAACTGTGAAAGGCCATTGGTACAGGAATTGGTACATTAATGCCTACCATTCCAACTTGAATCTTGCTCGCAAAAGTTCTTCCGGCATCTCCATCTCTTGTGTAAATGCTCACCCCATTTCCATATTCATGATCATTTATTAACTTTGCTGCATCCTCAAAAGTTTTTACTCGAACTACAGATAACACTGGTCCAAATATTTCCTCTTTATAAATCCTCATTTCTTTTTTAACATGATCGAATAAACAGCCACCAATATAAAAACCATTTTCATATCCTTGTAATTTTAGGCTTCTTCCATCTACAACAAGCTTAGCTCCCTCTTTTACTCCTAAGTCTACATATCCTCTTACTTTTTCTAAATGCTCTTTTGTTACTAAAGGGCCCATTTCAGAATTTTTATCCATTCCTGGTCCTACTTTTAAGGCTTCTGCTTTTTTTGAAAGTCTTGAAACAAGTTCATCACCTATATCTCCAACTGCTACTGCAACTGATTGTGCCATACATCTTTCTCCTGCAGACCCATATGCAGCTCCCATTAACCCATTCACTGCACCATCTAAATCACAATCAGGCATCACTACCAAATGATTTTTAGCACCTCCCAAAGCTTGAACTCTTTTTTCATTCTTGGCTGAATTTTCATAAATATATTTTGCAATTGGAGTAGAACCAACAAAACTAACTGCCTTTATATCTGGGTTTGTTAAAATTGCATCGACAGCTTCTTTATCTCCATTGATCACGTTAAAAACGCCATCCGGTAAACCTGCTTCTTTTAAAAGTTCAGCTAATTTAATGGAACAAGAGGGATCTTTTTCAGATGGCTTCAATATAAAAGTATTTCCACAAGCAATTGCAATTGGAAACATCCACATCGGTACCATTGCGGGAAAATTAAAAGGTGTAATACCCGCAACTACACCTAATGGCTGTCGCATAGACCAGCTATCAACATTTGTACCAACATTTTCTGAAAATTCACCTTTCAGCAAATGAGGAATACCACAAGCAAATTCAACAACTTCTAAGCCCCGAGTTAGTGAACCTTTTGCGTCTTCATAAACCTTTCCATGTTCATTCACAATTAGTTGTGTGAGTTCATCTGAATTTTTTTCAATAAGTTCCTTGAATTTAAACATGACTCTAGCTCTCACTAAAGAAGGTTTTACTGACCATTCTTGAAAAGCTTTTTTTGCTACTTCTACCGCACTATCCAAATCTTTTTTAGATGCGATTCTTACTTCTTTTTCTTGATCACCAGTTGCTGGATTAAAAACTTTACCCTTTTTATCTGATGTTCCGGGAATTATTTTTCCACCTACAAAATGTTCAATTAATTTCATGAATAGGACCTTTTAGATTAAAAATTGTTATTAGTCTATTGTTTAAATATTAGCTGTTGCTAACATTTTTTTTATTTCAGCAATTGCTTTTGCAGGATTCAAACCTTTTGGACAAGCGCTAGTACAGTTTAAAATTGTGTGACACCTATAAAGTTTAAGTTCATCTGCCACCTTTTTTAATCTTGAATTTCTCTCTTCATCTCTACTATCTATGATCCATCGATAGGCTTGTAAAAGTACTGCTGGTCCTAGATATTTATCACCATTCCACCAATAACTTGGGCAAGAAGTTGAACAACACGCACACATTATACATTCATATGCGCCATCTAGTTTAGCTCTATCTTCTTTAGATTGAAAAATTTCTTTAGTTTCTGACTTTGAATTTGATTTTAACCATGGCTCAATTGATTGATATTGTTTATATAAACCATCCAAGTCACCTATTAGATCTTTTTTGACCTTAAGATGTGGTAATGGATAGATATTGATATCACCATTTATTTCTTTGTGAGGAGTAGTACAGGCAAGGCCATTTTTTCCATCCATATTCATCGCACACGAACCACAAACTCCATGAGCACAAGATCTTCTATAAGCCAAAGTTGGATCTATTTCATTTTTAATTTTATTTAAAATATCTAAAACTTTCGATGGACAATTATCCATATCAACTTCGTAGGTATCAATTCTAGGATTTTCCTCTGTGGACGGGTCCCATCTATAAACATTTACTTTTCGAAGATTTTTTGAACCAGTTTTATCTTTAAAATATTTACCTTTCTTTACTTTAGAGTTGTCAGGTAAACCTATTTGAGCCATCAATAAACTCTTTCCTGAGGTGGAAAATATTGCACTTCATTAGTTAATGTTGATTTGTGTACTTCTCTATAACTAATTTTTGTATCTTTTCCGTCACACCAGGCAAGAGTGTGTTGCATAAATTTATTATCATCTCTTTTTGGAAAGTCCTCTCTTGCATGTGCTCCTCGACTTTCTTTTCTGTTATAGGCTGAATCAACTGTCACTACAGCTTGTCTTATTAAATTATCAAATTCTAAAGTCTCAACTAAATCAGTGTTAAAAATTAAAGATTTATCTTTAACTGATAAAGAGTCTAACCCGTCATAAGTTTTTCTTATTTCATTAACACCTTCTTTAAGAGTTTTTTCAGTTCTAAAAACAGCACATTTAGACTGCATAGTCTTCTGCATTGACAACCTTAGTTCAGCTGTTCCGATATCACCTTGTGAATTTCTTATCTTATCAAATCGATCTAAGCATTTTTGGGTTTCTGTTTCACTGATTTCCTCATGTGGAGTTCCTGGTTTTATTAGTTCTGCTGCACGTTTAGCGGCTGCTCTACCAAAAACAACTAAATCAATTAATGAGTTTGAACCAAGTCTGTTTGCGCCATGAACTGAAACACACGCTGCTTCACCTATTGCCATTAAACCTGGAACAGTTTTTTCTGAACCATTTACAGTTAATACTTCTGCTTTATAATTTGTTGGTATTCCACCCATATTATAATGCACTGTTGGAACAACCGGAATCGGTTCTTTAGTAACATCTACATTTGCAAATAATCTTGCAGCATCAGTTATACCAGGCAACCTACTTTCAATAATATCCTTATCTAAGTGACTTAAATTAAGATGCACATGATCTTGATCTTTTCCCACTCCTCTTCCTTCATTAATCTCAATTGACATTGATCTACTCACAACATCTCTTGATGCTAAATCTTTTGCTTTAGGGGCATATCTTTCCATAAATCTTTCACCCTTAGAATTAGTGAGATATCCTCCTTCACCTCTTGCGCCCTCTGTGATCAATGTGCCATGACCATAAATTCCTGTTGGATGAAACTGCACAAATTCCATATCTTGCAATGGTAAACCTGCTCTTAATACCATCGCATTACCATCACCCGTACAAGTATGGGCTGATGTTGCAGAATAATATACTTTTCCATAACCACCTGTTGCAATTATAACAGTGTGAGCTCTAAATCTATGAATAGTTCCATCATTTAAATTCCAAGCAATTAGACCTTTGCAGGCTCCATCTTTCATTAATAAATCTAATGCAAAATACTCAATAAAAAATTCTGTATTATGTTTTAAAGCTTGTCCATACAAAGTATGTAAAATTGCATGACCTGTTCTATCAGCGGCTGCACAAGTTCTTTGTACAATTCCGTTGCCGTAATTTTTGGTCATACCACCAAATGGTCTTTGATAAATTTTTCCATCTTCAGTTCTGCTAAATGGAACGCCGTATTTTTCTAGCTCTATTACAGCCTTTGGTGCCTCCTTACAGAGATATTCAATACTATCCTGATCACCTAACCAATCAGCTCCTTTAACTGTATCGTACATATGCCAACGCCAATCATCCTCACCCATATTTCCTAAAGCAGCAGAAATACCACCTTGCGCTGCAGAGGTGTGACTTCTAGTTGGAAAGACTTTTGAAATACAAGCTGTTTTTAAACCAGCCTCACTTAAACCAACCGCGGCCCTTAGACCAGAACCACCTGCTCCCAAGACTACCACATCGTATTCATGATCGATTATTTTGTAAGAACTCATAAGTTAATTAATAATATAATTGTAATTAATGGAATTACCACAGCTGATACGTACAAAAAACCATTTGCGACATTTTTGATTTTATAATCTTTTATATAATCCTCAAAAACCTCACTAATACTTAATGCTGAAAAGAAATATGCAGTAATAATAAATAAGCTAAATAAAAACTTAGATAATGGATTCGTAAAAAATTCCAATACTTCTGAATAGCTCTGATCATAAATACTTATAAAACTTAGAATAAACCAGGCCATTAACGGAACTAATATTGCTCCACTAATTTTTAAAAAAATCCATTTTTTTGTTGCAGCAATCATTTCAAAATAAATTTTTTCCAATCAAATATAAAATTATAGTTAAAAAGATTGACCCTATGATTACTAAAAGACCAGTTATTTTAGTTGTCTTAAGTTCAAATCCATAACCTAAATCCATTATCAAATGTCTAATCTCACTTAAAATTTGAAAACAAAAAGACCAGGTTAAACCTAAAGTAATAAATTTTCCAATTTGAGAATTTAATAGTAAATTAACAGCCTCATAACTATTTTCACCTAATAATAATAAAGATGCCCACAAACAAATTAATGTAATCCCAATTATATTTATTATGCCCGTAATTCTGTGTGAAATAGATACTAAAGACGAAATATGCCATTTATAAACTTGTATGTGAGGGGATAATGGTTTTTTATTTTCCATGGTAATTGTTTTTAATTACTGTTTCTGCAATTTCTACTGCATTCAAAGCCGCGCCTCTCAAAAGATTATCTGAAACGATCCATAAGTTTAATCCATTTTTAATTGTTTTATCTTCTCTTATTCTTGAAATAAAAGTTTCATCCATTCCCTCTGCTTCAATTGGAGTTGAATAACCGCCATCATTTCTTTCATCAATAACTTTACAACCTTCAAAATTATTCAAAGCATCTCTTACCTTTTCCAGAGTAAAAGGTTTTTCAAATTGTAAGTTGACTGACTCAGAATGAGAAACAGAGATTGGTAATCTCACACATGTTGCCGTTAAATCAATTTTGGTATCTAAAATTTTTTTGGTTTCGTTCATCATTTTTAACTCTTCCTTAGTATAACCATCATCTGCAAATTGATCGATATGAGGGATGGCATTAAAAGCTATTTGTTTTGTAAAATTTTTAGATGATACTTTTTTACCATCTAAAACTAGTTTAGTTTGCTCAATAAGTTCATCCATGGGAGCTTTTCCACCTCCAGAAACTGATTGATAAGTAGACACGACAATTCTTTTGATAATAAATAGATCGTGTAAAGGTTTAAGAGCAATCACTAATTGAGCTGTTGAACAATTCGGATTTGCAACAATATTTTTTTTAATTTTTTTTAGATCATCTGAATTTACTTGTGGAACTATCAAAGGTACGTCTGGATCCATTCTAAAAAAACTAGAGTTATCAATTACCAAACAATTTTTGGCTGCTCTTTCTGCAAATTTTTCAGAAATTTTTCCACCAGCTGCAAAAAAAGCAATATTAACTTTTGAGAAATCAAAATTTTCTAAATCAAGGACATCCATTTCCTTACCTCTAAAACCAATTTTTTTTCCAACACTTTTTGAGGACGCAACTAAATATAAATTATCTATAGAAAATTCTTTTCTCTCCAAAATTTCCAATGTTTTTCTACCAACATTTCCTGTTGCTCCTACAATTGCAATATTCATGATCTAAGTTTTATACTAGATGAAAGGTAAATCGCAAACTTTAAGAGCTAAAGAATTTCCATCAATTTCTATTGTTCCAGACGAAGATGCTTTGCAATATGGTTCTTTTATCATTGCAATACCAATAACTTTTTTAAAATGAGGTGAGTAACAAGCGGATCTTAGTTCTCCAATTATATTTCCATCATTATTCTTGATGTTTAAAGAACTAGTTAAAAGAATCTTGGTTAAATCTATCTGAACACCCATTAGCTTTCTATCAATTCCTTTTTCTTTAATTTTTTTAAGTTTATCTTTACCTAAAAAGTTTATATCGGTCTCTAAATCGACATATTTATCAAAACCACATTGAAATGGATTGTCATTGTTATCAAAATCATTCCCATAAGAAAGTAAACCACTCTCAATCCTTTCGATTAAATTTGGACATCCAGGTCTAACATTGAATTCTTTACCAATTTCAAAAAGATGATCGTATAACTTCAAACCTGAGTTGGTGTTTTCAACATAAATTTCAAAACCACCTTGTTTTGACCAACCAGATCTAGCTATTAAATGTTTTGCCCCATTAAAAGTGAAATAATCAAATCCAAAAAATTTTAACTCTTTCATTTTTTCACCAAAAACTTTTTCCATTAAATCAAAAGATTTAGGACCTTGAACTGCTAAGATATCTACGATTGGTTCAAAAATTTTAACATCAAATTTATTTCCTGAAGCAAGACCTTTTGCAAAAAAAATTACATCAGAGTCAGCAATTGATATCCACCATCTATCTTCAGATAATTTTAAAATAACAGGATCATTTACCAAATTTCCATTTTCATCGATTAAAGGACAATAATAACATCTTCCTACTTTTGATTTCGATAAATCTCTACAAGTCATGAGTTGTACAAGTTTTGCAGCATCTTTGCCTGAAATTTCAACCTGTCTTTCTGCAGCTACATCCCAAATTTGAACATTCTTTTTTAAATGATCACAAGACTCCTCCAAGGAACCGAAAGCTGCTGGTAAAAGCATATGATTATAAACAGTATAAGCAGTAACACCTTGTTTCTCAATTCTAGAAGTATAGGGTGTACTTCTAACTCTTCTTGATTTTGCTATCGGATAACTTTTCATTTAATTAAAAATTCTAAAATCTTTTCTCTCATTTCAAATGCTTTTTCAATCATTATCATATGACCACAACCTTTAATTACATGAGTAGATGAGTTTTTTACTAAATTTGAAAATTTTTTCCCTGCATCTAAATTGATCATTTTATCTAACTCTCCGAAAATAAGTAATGTGGGAAGATCTAAAACTTTTGTTGCCTCTAACCCATTTGAGTAGTTATTACACGCATTTAAATCAACTGCTAAAATTTCACTAATATCTCTTGGGGACTGAATTATTTTTTCTACTGGATTACCACCAATAAATTTTTTTGAACCTTCATAACCCCATTTCATCATTAATTTTACAGCATCAGAGTCACCATTATTTGCAAGTTCTATTAAATCAGGATGAACTGGCATTTTATTTGAGCCGCCAACTAAAACTATTTTATTTAACCTGCTTTTATATTTAAAAGCATATTCAAGTATTTCTAAACATCCTTGAGAATGACCAACTAAAATCAAATTTTTTAATTGCAATTTTTTAAATACACTTTCTAGCCAATCAGCAATTTTTTCTATGGTATCTAAACATGGTCCATCTGAATTTCCATGACCAGGAAGATCGATAGACAATACATTGAAATTCTTATTCGAAAAAAATTGTTCAGTTAATGACCAAACTATGTGTGAAAGGCCACTTCCATGAAGAAATACTATTGTTTGTTTTTTTGGATCTATGCCTTGACCTGCATCAGATGCATGAATAGTTTTATTTTCTATTTCAAATATCAATCAATTACCTAAAATTTTTTTCTCAATTCAAATTTTTGAATTTTTCCTGTCGATGTTTTAGGTAGTTCACAAAAAACAACTTGTTTTGGCACTTTGAAACCTGCGAGGGTTTCTTTACAAAAACCAATTAATTCTTTCTCGGTTGTTGGTTTATCCTTTACCATCTCAATAAATGCACAAGGTACCTCTCCCCATTTTTCATCTGGTTTAGCTACAACGGCTGCAATAGATACTGAGGGATGTTTTGCAAGAGTATTTTCTATTTCTATAGAGGATATGTTTTCACCTCCAGAAATTATTATATCTTTAGACCTATCCTGGATTTTTATATATCCATCTGGATGCATAACAGCTAAGTCACCAGAATGAAACCAACCACCAGCCATTGCTTTATTTGTAGCATCCTTATCCTTAAAATAACCCTTCATGACTACATTTCCTTTAATCATTATTTCACCAATCGTCTTTCCATCTTTTGGAACTTCAGTCATTGTTTCTGGATCCATCACAGCAATCCCCTCTGTATTTGGATATCTAACTCCTTGTCTTGCTTTAATTTCGTTCTGTTTTTCCTCATCGAAGTCATTCCAAGCATCATTCCACGCACATTGAGTTACATGTCCATAAGTTTCAGTTAATCCATAAACATGCATAACTTCAAAACCAAGTTCTTTCATTTTTTTGAAAATTATACTTGGCGGTGGGGCTCCTGCAGTAAGGACGTATACTTTTTGCTTTAATTTTTTTCTATCAGACTCTGGTGCACCAGTTATCATATTTAGTACAATAGGTGCTCCACCAAAGTGAGTAACATTATGTTTGTCTATTAATTCAAATATTTTTTTTACATCTATATTTCTTAGACAAATTGTTCTTCCATTTAACATGGGTATAGTCCAAGGATAACCCCATCCATTACAATGGAACATTGGGACGATAGTTAAAAAATTAAGTCTGTTTGGCATGTTCCAGGCAACTGCACTACCCGTGGACATTAAATATGATCCCCGATGATGGTAAACAACACCTTTAGGGTTTCCAGTAGTTCCAGATGTATAGCTCAATGATATTGCTTGCCACTCGTCATCTGGCATTTTCCAATCAAAATTTTCATCACCGGTATTTAAAAAACTTTCGTATTCTAGATCACCAATTTTTTCACACTTTGATTGGTCTGCAAATTCATCAACTATATCAATAATTGTGATTTTCTTTTTTAAAGTGCTTAACGCTTTTTTAACTTCTATGTGTAATTGTCTATCAACAACAAGAACTTTAGCATCACTATGTTCTAAAATATAAGCAATAGTTTTAGCATCTAATCTTATGTTAATTGTATTTAATACTGCACCAGACATTGGAACAGAGTAATGTCCCTCAAAAATTTCAGGTGTGTTGAAAGCTAAAAACGAGACGGTATCTCCTTTTTTAATTCCAATTTTATTAAGGGCGCTTGCAAATTTAATAGTACGTTTGTAAA
This sequence comes from uncultured Pelagibacteraceae bacterium, assembly GCA_902616025.1. Taxonomy (GTDB): domain Bacteria; phylum Pseudomonadota; class Alphaproteobacteria; order Pelagibacterales; family Pelagibacteraceae; genus Pelagibacter. Next base: position 72,133 of record CACMRE010000001.1, read on the forward strand.
CATTTGCCCAAGTGTATTTACGATCTTCATAGATAATTGCTTCATAATCAGGATAAATCTCTTTTGCTCTCTTCAAAAAAGTCAAAGGAGTTAAAGGAACATAATTTGCACTATTCTTATCTAAATTAGTATCGTAATGACTCATTTAATTGAATTTAAAATTCATAATATTGGAGCTTCCAGAAATTGCTGATTTGTAATGTTGTTCAGCTCTTGGTAGAACTTTATCAAAATAAAACCTAGCGGTATCGATTTTGTCATCATAAAAATTTTTATTTTCATTATAATCTTTAAAACTTACCTCTAGTACTTTTATCCATGCATAAGCAATAGAAACAAATCCGAGAGTTTTGAGATAATCATTAGCAGCAGCACTTACATCATCTTTATCTGTTTTAGATTTCTCAATCATCCAATCACTGAATTTTTTTAATACATCTAAATAATTATTAAAATCTAAGATGAATGGTCTTATTTTTTCGTTGTTAGAATTACATTCATTTTTAACCTGATCTAAAAATTTATTAATTACATTCCCGTTCTTATTTGATAATTTTCTAAAAACTAAATCAGCAGCTTGTACAGAATTCGTACCCTCGTAAATTGGTGTGATTCTATTATCTCGATATAACTGTTCTATTCCTTGATCTTTAGTATAACCATATCCACCATAAATTTGCATTGCATCACTAGTGATTTCCATTGCTAAATCTGTAAACAAGGATTTAACTACTGGAGTCATTAATGAGACATAATCAGATGCCTCCTGCCGAGCTTTTTCATCTGGATGATATAGGCTTACCTCAGTTTGTTGAGATAACCAAAAACATAAGGCTCTCTCGCCCTCAATAATAGATTTCATATTTAACAACGATCTTCTAATATCTGCATGCTCAATTATAAAATCAGCACCATTTTTAGATTTTGAATTATTCGACTTACCTTGCTTTCTCTCTTTTGCGTATGAAAGTGAATTTTGATAAGCAATCTCTGATATACCCAAACCCTGTATCCCAACAACGATCCTCTCAAGATTCATCATCGTAAACATTGCACTCAAACCTTTTTCCTTATCACCAATCATGTAGCCAGTTGCTTCATCAAAATTAAGAACACAAGTTGCTGATCCTTTAATTCCCATTTTTGTTTCGATAGAACCAGTTGATATTCCATTTCTTGGACCAACATTCCCATCTTCTTTTACAATAAACTTTGGAACTAAAAACAGACTGATACCTTTAGTACCAGCTGGAGAGTCGTCCACTCTTGCTAAAACCAAATGAATAATATTTTCAGTTAAATCGTGATCACCAGAGGTAATAAAAATTTTCTGTCCAGTTAATTTGAATGTTCCATCAGATTGTTTTTTAGCCTTTGTTTTTAGTAGCCCTAAATCAGTACCACATACTGGCTCAGTTAAGCACATTGTTCCACTCCACTTACCTTCTACAATTTTTGGTAAATATTTATTTTTGATTTCATCACTAGCATGATGATTAATACAATTATAAGCACCAATACTAAGTTCACTATAGAGTTTAAAAGAAAGGCTAGCAGACGATAGCATTTCATCAAAAAATGCGCTGACTGTTTTTGGCATACCTTGACCCCCATATTTTGGATCACATGATAAAGATGTCCAACCATCCTCAATATATTTTTTATAAGCCTCTTTGTAACCCGGAGGCGTTCTTACAACTCCATTTTCTAAAATTGCAGGATTTTCATCCCCAACTTTAGCTAATGGTAAAATTAAATTTTGATTTATTTTTGCTGCTTCCTGTAGAATATCTTTTACTAAATCTGGGGTAACTTCTTTATATTTTTCCAATTCATTATACTCTTTATTGTTTCTTAGTTTTTCAAAAAGAAACATCATATCTTCAACAGGTGCAGTATAAGTTGGCATAATTTGATTCTAAAATAATTAATTAATTATTGCAATTTTGAAATGATCGCATCACCCATTTGTGATGTAGTCACCTCTTTTGTACCTTTTGATAAAATGTCTTTAGTTCTTAAACCATCATTTAATACATCCTGTACAGCTTTTTCCAGAGCTTCTGCCTCTTTATCTAAATCTAATGAATATCTCAAAGCCATAGCAAAACTTAAAATTGTAGCTATTGGATTAGCAATACTTTTACCAGCTATATCTGGAGCCGAACCATGAATAGGTTCATACATAGCCCTCATTTCTCCATCTTTATTTTTTGCACCCAAAGATGCAGAAGGTAAAAGACCTAGTGATCCAGTTAACATTGAGGCTTGGTCAGATAACATATCTCCAAATAAATTATCTGTTACAATTACATCAAATTGCTTTGGATTTCTCAACAACTGCATAGCACAATTGTCTGCAAGCATATGACTTAGTTCAACATCTTTAAATTCTTTATCGTGTAATGTCTGAACCTCTTCTTTCCAAAGTTGGCCTGCCTCCATGACATTAGATTTTTCGCAAGAAGTTACTTTGTTTGATCTTTTTTTTGCTAAATCAAAGGCAACTCTAGCAACTCTTATAATCTCATTGCTTGTGTAAGTGTGTGTATTAATCCCTTTTCTTTCCCCATTTTCTATTGGTTTAATTCCTCTAGGCTCACCAAAATATATCCCTCCAGTTAACTCTCTTACAATCATAATATCTAAACCTGAGACAATTTCAGGTTTTAGTGTTGAGGCATCAACTAATTGTTTAAAACATATCGCTGGTCTCAAATTAGCAAATAGTTTTAATTCTTTTCTTAGTTTTAAAAGTGCTCTCTCAGGTTTTTTAGAAAACTCAACATTATCCCACTTTGGTCCTCCTACAGCGCCTAACATAACAACTGCACTTTCTAATGCTTTATAAAAAACCTCATCTGTAATCGGTGTACCATGCTTATCGTAAGAGCATCCTCCCGCTAAATCTTCATCCATCTCAAAATCTAGAGACTTTTTATCATTGAACCAACTGATAATTTTTTTTACTTCACCAATAACTTCGGGACCAATACCATCTCCGGGAAGTAATAGTATCTTTCTCTTTTTTACCTTAATCACTTATAATCCATGGCTTAGAGCTTTTTAATTTTTGCTCAAAACTTTTTATCTTATCAGACTTATTTAAAGATAGCGCAATATCATCTAAACCTTCAAGAAGACATTTCTTTTTAAAGGAGTCTATTTTGAATTTAATTTCATTATTACCATAAACTATTTTTTCTTCTTTAAGGTCTACTGAAATTTCCTCTTTTCTATTAGCATATTCAGATAATTCTTTTATTTTTTCTTCATCAACAATAATTGGTAAAATTCCATTTTTAAAACAATTGCTATAAAAAATATCAGCAAAACTCGAGCTAATTACACATGTAATACCAAAATCTAATAATGCCCAAGGAGCGTGTTCTCTTGAGGATCCACAACCAAAGTTTTTTCCTGCTATCAGTATTTTTGAATTTGTAAATGGATCTTGGTTTAATATAAAATCGCCTATTTTATTTCCATTATCATCATACCTCATTTCAAAAAACAAATTTTTTCCAAGTCCAGTTCTTTTAATTGTTTTTAAAAACTGCTTTGGGATAATCATATCAGTATCGATATTTACTATTGGTAAATATGCTGGAATACTTTTTAATGTAGAAAATTTTTGCATTAATTTTGATACTTTCTTACATCATCCAAATTTCCAGAAATTGCTGCTGCAGCTGCCATTCCTGGGCTCACAAGGTGTGTTCTTCCACCTCGACCTTGTCTTCCCTCAAAATTTCTGTTTGATGTTGATGCACATCTTTGCTCTGGTTTTAATTTATCAGCATTCATTGCCAAACACATAGAACATCCTGGTTCTCTCCATTCAAAACCAGACTCTTCAAATATTTTATGTAAACCTTCTTGCTCTGCTTGTTCTTTCACTAAACCAGATCCTGGAACAACCATTGCATGAACATGAGAGGCAATTTTTTTATCTTTTAAAATCTTTGCTGCTTCTCGTAAATCCTCAATTCTTCCATTTGTACAACTACCTATAAAAACCTTATCAATCTTGATATCTTTAGCAGCCATATCAGGTTTTAAACCCATATATTTTAGAGCTCTTTCAATAGAATTTTTTCTATCCTCATCCTTTTCATTGTCTGGGTTTGGTACTTTATCCTCAATAGTAATGACATCTTGAGGTGAAGTTCCCCAGGTAATCATCGGTGAAATTTCATTAGCTTGAAGACTTATTTCTTTATCAAAATTTGCACCATCATCAGATTTTAAACTTCTCCAGTACGCTAAAGCTTTATCCCATTTTTCACCTTTGGGTGACATAGGTTTTCCCTCCAAATACTTGAAAATTTTTTCGTCTGGTGCAATCAAACCTGCTCTTGCTCCACCCTCTATAGTCATGTTGCATATAGTCATTCTTTGCTCAACACTCAATGATCTGATTAAATCACCAGCATACTCAATAACACATCCTGTTCCACCTGCTGTTCCTATTTTTCCAATTATTTGTAAAATTACATCTTTTGAAGTAACACCTAACGGAAGTTTTCCATTAACATTAATTCTGAAATTTTTTGCTTTTTTTTGCACTAAAGTTTGTGTTGCAAGTACGTGTTCAACCTCTGAGGTGCCTATACCAAATGCTAAAGCACCAAACGCTCCATGTGTAGCTGTATGACTATCTCCACAAACTATAACTGTTCCAGGTTGAGTAAATCCTTGTTCAGGACCAATTATATGAACTATGCCTTGACGCTTATCCTCCATTCCAAAGAGTTGGATATCAAATTCCTTACAATTCTTTTCTAATGTATCAACTTGAATTTTAGATTCTTTATCTGAAATACCATTGGTTCTATCAGTAGTTGGGACGTTGTGATCTGCAACGGCCAATGTGAGCTTTGGGTGTCTTACTTTTCTTTTAGAATTTCGTAAACCTTCAAATGCTTGTGGACTGGTCACTTCATGAACGAGATGCCTATCAACAAATAATAAAGCTGTTCCATCATCTTGCTGATCAACTAAGTGTTCTTTCCAAATTTTGTCGTAAAGAGTATTAGGCATTGAAAAAAAAATTATTTTTTTTCTGGAGAAGTTTCAAGTTTTTCTTCAGTTTTAGGTTTTGTTTCAACTTTGGCTGTTTCTTCTTTTTTTGGCTCTTCCTTAGGAGTTTCTTCTTTCTTAGCCTCTGCCTTAGTTAGATCTTCATTGGTATCAGATGCTTCTGTTGAAACAGGAGCTAAATTTTCCTCAGTTACTGTTTCTGGTTTTACATCTATATCAATACCAATCTTCTTTCTTATTTTTTCGGCAATTCTAGCTGATTTACCAGTTCTATCTCTTAAGTAATATAGTTTAGCTCTTCTAACTTTTCCTGAACGAATGACTTTAATTGAGTCTATTACTGTACCAAATAGTGGGAATGTTCTCTCAACACCTTCACCAAAAGAAATCTTTCTAACTGTAAAGGAAGAATTTAAATCTCTGCTTTTTTTCGCAATACATACTCCTTCAAAATACTGAATTCTCTCTTTTTTTCCCTCTGTAATTCTTACACCAACTTTTACAACATCACCTGGAAAGAATTCTGGAATTTTTTTTTCCGAAAGAATTTTTTTTACATTATGTTGATTTATTTCTTCAATCGTTTTCATTTCAATATTTATCAAGTTAATCCTTCTTATATTTTTGCCACAAATCTGGTCTTCGGACGCGTGTTATAGCCTCAGATTGAGATAAACGCCAGTCTTTAATTTTGCTATGATCCCCTGATAATAAGACATCTGGTACTGATTTTTCCTCCCAAATTTGAGGTTTTGTATATTGAGGATACTCTAAAAGACCATTTTCAAAAGTTTCCTCAGAAGATGATTTATCATTACCTAAAACTCCAGGCAAAAGTCTTAACACACTATCAAGAACTACAAGAGCAGCTGTTTCCCCTCCAGAAAGCACATAATCTCCTATACTTATTTCCTCAATATTTCTTGTGGATAGTACTCTTTCATCAACACCTTCGAAATGTCCACAAATTAAACTGAATGATTTTTCTTTTGATAAATCTTGTGCAAGTTTTTGATCAAATTTTTTACCTTTAGGCGAAAGATAAAAAATTCTTTCTCCCTTCTGGATATTTTTATCAATTGATTTTGCTAGTATGTCTGGTTTTAACAGCATACCTGATCCACCACCATATGGAGTATCATCAACAGTTTTGTGTTTATCTGTTGCTGCATCTCTTATGTTTACTACATTAAGACTCCATATCTTTTTAGCCATTGCTTTTCCATATAATCCTTTGTTTAACGGACCAGGGAAAATTTCTGGATAAAGTGTTAACACTTGTGTCTTTAACATAAGTAAACCTTAAATTACTTTTTTTCCTCTTTTGGAGCGTCTGCTTTTGGAGCTTCTTCCTTTTTAGCGTCTGCTTTTGGAGCGTCTGCTTTTGGATCTTCCTCTTTTTTAGCTTCTGCTTTCTTAGCTTCTGCTTTTGGAGCTTCTTCTTTTTTTGCTCCATCTGTCGGTGCTGCGTCTGCTTTTGCTGCCTCTTCCTTCTGAGCATCATCAGACCCTTCTTTTTTTCTATCTTTTTTTGGAATAGCTTTTTGAGGATTATTACCATTAGCAGGCATTGGCATTAACTCATTTTCACCCAAGATTCTTGCTACTCTTGTAGTCGGTTGTGCACCTTGGCCTAACCAATATTTAATTCTTTCAGCCTCTAATCCTATTCTTTCTTTTTTTTCTTTAGGTAATAGAGGATTAAAAAAACCAACTTTTTCTATGAAACGTCCATCTCTTGCAAAACGACTATCAGCTACAACAACTTTGTAAACTGGTCTTTTCTTTGTTCCACCTCTTGATAATCTAAGTTTTAACATTTACTCTCCTTTTTTATTTTAATTGATTAAATAATTCTGGTGGTATTCCTTTGTCAGACATACCTTTCAGATTTCCTTTAGACATCTTTCTCATCATTTCAGACATCATTTTAAATTGTTTTAACAATTTATTGATAGTGGCTGGATCAGTTCCAGAACCATTAGCAATTCTTTTTTTTCTAGAACCATCAATTATTTTTGGGTTCTCTCTTTCTTTTTTTGTCATCGATAAAATTATAGCCTCGTTCTTAGTGATAACACTCTCGTCAATACCCGCAGCATCCATTTGTGATTTAACTTTAGAAATACCTGGCATAAAAGACATGATTCCCTCTATTCCACCCATTTTTTTCATCTGTCTTAGTTGAGTTAAATAATCTTGCATTGAAAATTGTCCCTTTTTTAAATTCTCTTCTGTCTTTTTAATATTTTCTTCACCTAAATCTTGTGCTGCTTTTTCAACTAGAGATACAATATCTCCCATTCCAAGAATTCGGTTTGCAATCCTATCGGGATGGAACACCTCAAAATTTTCAATTTTTTCTCCTACCCCTAAAAACTTAATTGGAACCTCTGATACAAATTTCATACTTACCGCGGCCCCACCTCTGGCATCACCATCAGCTCTTGTTAAAATAATTCCTGATAAACCTACAGTATTTTTAAATTCTTTTGCAACTGATGCTGCTACTTGACCAGTTAAAGAATCTGCAACTAAAAAAGTTTCGGCAGGATTGATTATATTTTCAATCTGCTTTATTTCACTCATCATTTGAAGATCTATTTGTGTTCTGCCAGCTGTATCAAACAAGATAATGTCGGCACCATTTAAATTTGCAGCACTTATTGCTCTCTGACAAATATCTGCTGGTTGTTGACCTTCTATAATCGGTAAAGTTAAGATATCATTTTGCTCACCTAAAGATTTCAACTGTTCTTGTGCAGCTGGTCTATAAATATCTAAGCTGACCATCATTACCTTCTTTTTCTTTGTATTTTCTAGATATCTTGCAAGTTTAGCAGTAGTGGTAGTTTTACCTGAACCTTGTAGACCAACTAACATCATTGGCACGGGCGGAACGGCGTTTAAATTTACATCAATGTTTTTTTCACCTAATAAATTAACTAATTCGTCATAAACGATTTTTACAACCATATCACCAGGAGATGTAGATCTGATAATTTCTTGACCTAAAGCTTTAGGTTTAACTTTTTCAATAAAATCTTTTGCGACCTCAAGTGATACATCAGCCTCTAGTAAGGCTTGTCTAATAGCTCTGAGGCCTTCATCAACTTGGCTCTCATCAAGCGAAGGGGCTTTTTTCAAAGAGGAAAAAACTTCCTCAAATTTATTTGTTAAATTTTCAAACATATTTATTTCACACAGCAGTAATCGCACTAGTGGGCGAACCCTCGCTGACTAGTGTCGATCTCTTTGTTTCCAAAGACACCGCAAATTTAACGTTTTTGCGGAAACTGCCACAAACTATAATAGAGGTTCAAAAAGTCAATAAATAAGTTAAATAACTATATATGGATATAAGGGCTTTTAAAATGGATGGATTAGGTAATGATTTTGTAATAATTGATAATAGACAAAAGATTACCAATTTGACTAAAGATCAAATCATAAAAATTTGTGATAGAAATTTTATTGGCTGTGATCAATTAATATTTATTGAATCTAGCAAATCAAGTGATGCAAATTTAAAATTTTTTAATTCTGATGGAGGAGAATCTGGTGCGTGCGGAAATGGTACTAGATGTGTTGCAAAATTAATCTCCGAGGAGACAAAATCTGAAAATATCATTTTATCAACTTCAAATGGAAATTTAGAGTCAAAAATATTAGATAAAAACATTGTTACGACTGAAATTGGTAAAGCTAAGTTACAGTGGAACGAAATTCCTTTATCAGAAAAACTAGATACGAAAAATTTAAATATTAAGATTATTGATTCAAATAACAAAGAACATTCAGGTGGGACGGCAGTTAATGTTGGAAATCCACATATTGTTTTTTTTGTAAACGAAATTGAAAATTTTAATATTGAAAAAATTGGACCCGAAATTGAAAATCATAAAATTTTTCCAGAAAAATGTAATGTTACAATTGCTACAATAACTAATAAAAATTTAATTAGAGTGAAGGTATGGGAGAGAGGAGCGGGGCTGACCAAAGCATGTGGAACAGCTGCATGTGCAACAGCATTTGCTGGTAAATTAAATGATCTTACTGAAAATAAAACAGACATAGAATTTCAAACAGGTAAATTATCAATTCTTATAGATGATAAAAATTCAATCCACATGAAAGGACCCGTTTCAGAAATAAAAGAAATTGAGTTCAAACTATAATGGGAATTTTTGATAAATTTAAGATAGGCTTTAAAAAAAGTGCATCTGCACTGACATCTGGACTAAAAGAAATAATTATAAAAAAAGAGATTGACGATAAAAATTTAAATAAAATTGAAGAATTTTTAATTGAGTCAGATGTAGGTGTCGAGGCTGCGTCTGAGATCAAGGAAATCATTTCAAGTAAAAAAATCGATCCAAATAAAGATTTATCAACCGAGATAAATCTTATTTTAAAAGAATATATTATTAATCTAATGAAACCTTTAGAGAATAATTCTTTTTTCGAAAAAAAAGATAAACTCAATGCAACATTAATCTCAGGTGTGAATGGTGTTGGCAAAACAACAACTATTGGTAAAATAGGTAAAATTTTAAAAACTAATGGAAACAAAGTTATGTTTGCCGCTTCTGATACTTTTCGAGCAGCAGCTATTGAACAATTAGAAAACTGGGCAAATAAAATTGACGTTAAAATAACTAAATCATCTCAAGGTTCTGATCCAGCGTCAGTTGCATATAAAGCAGTTGAAGAAGCAATCAAAAATAATTTTCACCAAGTATTAATCGATACTGCTGGAAGACTACAAAATAAAAAAAATTTAATGGAGGAATATAAAAAGATAGCCAATGTAACAAAAAAAATTGACCAGGATGCCCCTCACAACATTATTTTAGTTTTAGACGCGACATCGGGACAGAATGTAATTAATCAAGTAGAAGAATTTAACAAAATTATTCCATTAACTGGTTTAATCATGACCAAATTAGATGGAACTGCCAAAGGCGGTATTCTACTGGCGATAGCAAAAAAATATCAATTACCTATTATTGCTTTAGGCTTGGGCGAAAAAGAAGACGACTTACAATTATTTAATGCAGAAAAATTTGCTGAGGCTTTTACGCAGGTTAATTGATTAAATTACTCGAGATTAAAGGTTTATAAATACTACACTTATAATTATCTTTAAATTTATAATGCCCACAATCCTTAGAAAAAGACGAAATAATAAAATCAAATTTTCCTGTAGTGGGGTAAAGTTCAAGTTTCTTATTAAAAATATCATACTTAAAGTTTGCGTTTAAACTTTTAACTGCACTAATCATCACCAGTGTTTTATCATCTTTTAAAAGATAATAAGCAAAGTCGTCTGGAAATACAGGAAAGTCATATTCCTCTAAATGAAACTTGGCTTGAGAGGGAAACCAATCATAAGAGATCAATGGTGAAGAAGACTTTGTTGAATAATTATAGATATAAAGATCTTTTGGATAATCATTTATATAATTACTTTCTTCACCTCTAGCTAAAATCGATTTCTCTCGCCCCTTAAAATATAGCGCAAATTTTTTGTTGTGAGAGTCCATATGATCTATGTGAAATAAATCGTCAGGATAAAATGAATTATCTTTCGAAAAAGCAAAGCTTTTTAAAGTTATGAATAAAATTATAATAATAAAAACATTTTTCACTTTTTAAACTTAATCTTAAATCTTGAAAAATATTTGTTTAGAATATGGCTTAATTTAAATTAATCAAAAAAGAGTTTAGTGCTTTTACAAGACTCTCGTCATACTCCATCATATGATTGTCATATTTGGTAAAATACGAATATTTAGGTTCATTAGCTATCTCAAACATCTTTTTACCCATCTCAAAAGGAACAATTTGATCTTTTTCACCATGCATTATCAAAATTGGAGATTTAATATTTTTAATTTTGTTTTTATTTTCAAATTTATCTTTGAGTAAAAGACCAACGGGTATATATGGATAAAATTTTTTAGCCGCATCAATCATTGATGTGAATGGAGTTTCTAAAATAACACCTGCAAACTCTTTGTTCTGGGATAAATGTGTTGCAACTCCTGTTCCTAATGATTCTCCATAAATTACTATATTTTTTTCATCTACACCTTTTTTGACCAACCATTTAATTGCACTTTCACCGTCCTCATATAATCCAGACTCTGATGGTTTGCCCTCGTTACCACTAAAACCTCTCCAAGCAATTATTAAAAAATTAACACTCATGTCTCTAAAATGATTTAATTTATGAATTCTATTTTCTAAAGATCCAGCATTTCCATGGAAAAATAGAATTGTTTTATTTTTCTTTATATCTTTTTCATGATACCAACCCAATAAATCTAATCCATCTTGGGTTGGGACTTTTACTTTTTCAATATAAACTGAGAGTTTGTCATCAAAATAATTATTTTCATCAGGATGATACATTAAGTTCCTTTGATAAAAATAAAGAAATACTAAGAGAAATAGGTAAACTAAAATTGTTAGTTGTAAAAATAATAACAAACTATTCCTAAACCTTTTTAACATTATTTTTCTTTGCTAAATATACGCCAAAAAATACCAGAATAGTCCCAATAATATGGTAATTTTCAAATTTTTCGTCAAATAAAAAGTATCCATAAATTGCACCGTAAACTGTAAAAACATAAAGCGTAAAGCCAGTTAAAGATGCACCTAATTTTTTTTGAGCTATAGTATAAAGTGTAAAGGCAATTATCCCTGGCGATATAGCAGCAAAAATCACCCATAAATAAAATTCTGTTACAAAAGTAGTCTCTTTATAAAATAATTCCTCGCCAACATAAAAGGGTAACAAACTTAAAGCACCAAAAAAGGAAATCATTGCAAATCTATCGAAAATTTTTAATTTTGATTTCCAATAAAATAAATAAATAGAATATAAAGCCCAACCAACTGCAGCAGCTAACATCCATAAATCACCAATTGTAAATCTAAGATTAATTAATAAATCAATATCGCCTTTAATAATAATGACAAAAACACCAATCAAACAAACAATTAAACCAATTACCTTTGTCAAATTTATTTTTTCTTGAAAAAAGAAATATGAAATCAAAATAATAAAAACTGGAGAGGATGTGTAAATTATCCCCATATTAGTTACAGTTGTTGTCTCACCAGCTAAAAAAGGGAAAGCGCCACATACACCACATCCCATTGACCCTAAAAAAAATAATTTTTTATATTCCTTTTTAATTATGTGAAAATTATTTTTTAAAGTTACATAAGTGAATGGTAATAAAATCAAAAAAACTACTGTCCAACGCCAAAATGCAAGTGAAATAGGCGGAACAAATTCAACACCGCCTCTAGCAACAACTAAGTTACTAGCCATAAAGATTGGTTGTATAAATAGTAATGATAATGGAAATATATCTGTCTTAATATTTTTCAATTTAATTGATATTAATCTTTATCAAAAAAGGCTTCGTATATCATCATGATGATAGCTGCACCCATTAAAAGATAAACTGGAATAACATCCAAGAAGCCTATCATCATTGATCTTGTCAAAGTTGTAGCTAAACCAATTAAAAAGAAAACTGCAAAAGATAATCCTATGATTGTAGTAATTTTATTCATCTTATTCCTGACATTCTTTTTCTAACCAATTAGCAACTCCTAGAAATCTATGATCATCATATTTATTGCCAATTAATTGAATCCCTAATGGTAAATTATTTTCTCCTTCAAGTAAAGGTAACGAAATACATGGTGTACCAAGATAAGACCAAACTTTATTAAATTCTGCTGTTCCTGTACTTTTTAAACCCTTTGGTGCAACACCTGGGCTAGCTGGTGACAAAACTCCATGATAATCCTCAAAAACTTCCTCGTAAGACTCATAGCCTCTTTTCATAAAATCAATTGCTTCTGCGTATTCTTTCGCGGAATGTTTATTGCCTTTGATAATTGCATCTTGCATATACTTAGACAATTTCTTTTTAAATTTTTTAAAATACACTGAAAAATTATTGGCTAAATCAGTCTCATGAATGATTTGGTGATACTTGTGAATATCCTTAAAATAAGAAGGTGTATCAAAAATCTCGATATTTTTTTTGAATGAATTAATAAAATATTCAAATGACTCTCTAGACTTTTTATCTATTAATTTCCAATGTTCAGTTTTATAAAAAATAAATTTAGGATCAAATAAAGGTCCTTTTTTTGTTTCAGATAAAATATTTTCTGTTGAGTAATGTATAGTTGCTGGATCAAATTTATCTTTTTTTATCAATACTTTTGCCAACATAGCCACATCCTCAACTTTTCGGCCAAAAATTCCTATATGATCTAAACTGTAAGAAGTTCTTAAAACACCATTTCTAGATATCAAACCATAACTAGGTTTATAACCCACAACGCCACAATAGGATGCTGGTCTAATAATGGATCCTCCAGTTTGTGATCCAATTGATGCAGGTGCCATATAAGAAGCTACAGAAGCAGCAGATCCGCTTGAAGAACCACCTGGTGTTCTTGTTTTATCATGTGGATTTGTGGTTGCAGGAGGTCCTAAATAAGCAAGTTCTGAGGTTGCTGTTTTACCCATTACAATCGCTCCGGATGAATGAATCAGATCAATTATTTCAGCATTTTGTGAATATGATTTACCTTTTCTAATAACTGTTCCACATTCGGTTGGCATATCAACAGTCCCAATAATGTCTTTAACCGCGATAGGCACTCCATGAAGTGGACCAATTGGTTTACCAGATCTTCTATGATCGTCGGCCTCTGCAGCTTTTTCTAATAAAACTTTTTTGTCAAAATGGGCCCAAGCCTTTATATCTTTGTCAAATTTATTGATTCTTTCGATATACTTTTCACAAACATCAACAGAGGTGAGTTGGGCATCTTTAATCTTTGTAGCAAGTTCCTCAAGACTTAAAGAAAATATATCTGTCATTTAAAATTAGTTTGCAAATAATGTCTCTGGTAACCAAAGTGCTATACCTGGAAATAAATACATTAGAACCATAGCTAAAATCACAATACCTAAAAATGGCATTATTCCCCCAAAAATCTGCATCAATTCAACATTCTTTGATTGAACTCCCTTTAGATAGTAAGCAGACATTGCCATGGGGGGTGTCAAAAATGATGTTTGTAAATTTAGAGCAATCAACATTGCAAAGAAATATGGATTTACTCCAAAAAATTCGACTAATGGTAAAAATATTGGTACAAAAATAATTAATATTTCCGTCCACTCCAACGGCCAACCTAATAAAAATATAATCAATTGTGTAATTACTAAAAATTGCCAAGGCTGTAAATTTAGAGATTTAAAGAAATGTTCGAAAACCTCGTGGCCTCCAAGATAAGAAAATACAGATGCAAATGTCCACGATCCTATGAAAAGCCACATGATCATTGCAGTTGTTTTAGCTGTCAAAAAGACAGACTCTTTAAAATTTTTCCACTTAAGGGTTTTATAAAAATATGAAAGCACCAACGATCCAAATGCACCAACGGCTGCAGCTTCAGCAGGTGTTGCTATTCCAGCTAAAATTGTACCTAGAACTAAAATTATCAATGAAAATAAAGGTAAGAAGGAGACAAGAACCTCTTTAAGAATTACTGCTGTAGGAGGTATTTCCTCAGCTGCAGGTTTTGGCGCTATCGAAGGATTTAGCCAAGCTCTGAACACTGCGTATGCAATGTAAAGTCCTGCTAACATCAATCCTGGAAAAATAGCAGCTGCAAATAACCTTAGTGGTGATAGTTGAGCAATTACAGAGTAAACGATCAACATAATACTAGGTGGAATTAAAATTCCTAAACATCCACCTGAACAAATTATTCCAGATGCAAATTTTTTATCATAACCAGCTTTAATCATAGCAGGCCATGCTAGTAGTCCCATTAAAGTAACAACTGCTCCAATAATACCTGTTGCTGTTGAAAATAGGGCACAAGTAATCAGTGCTGCAACTGCCATTGATGCAGGAAGCTTATGAGATGCTAATCTAATTGCAAAAAATAGTTTTGCTACAATACCTGCTCTTTCAACTAAATATCCCATAAATAAAAAGAGCGGGACAGCAGTAAGGACATTATTATCCATAACAGTGTAGGTGTTTTGAACAAAAAGTTGGAATATCCTATTATCAAAAAGATGTTCCATCTTAGTTGGATCAAAGTAAGCATAATATCCAAAACCTAGTCCCATCGCCATTAAAGTAAAGGCAATCGGAAAACCTAACAGTACGGCAAATAAAAATATACCCATCATCATAATTGCCACTTCAGGATTTGTCAGACTAAATAACATCTTCTTTATTTCCTTCTTGTGAAGTTCTCATTAATACTTTTTCAGTTTCTTCGGCATCACGCTCTGTTCCTCTTTCTGGCCAACTACCAGTTTTAATACATATAATACATCTGAACACTTCACCTATTCCCTGTAGGGTTAACAGACTTCCAGATAAAGGTATTAAAGATTTCGCCATATAAATTTGAATTTGAGCTGGACTATTCCAACTTGTTTCTTTTATTTTCCAAGCTAGCGCAGCATACTCGTAACCATAAAAGGCTAATGCAATTACACCAGGGAAAAAGAAAATAAAATATAAAACTATATCTATCCAAGCTTGTACTCTTTGAGAAAATAATCTGTAAATTACGTCTCCTCTTACATGTGCCTCGGTACACAAAGTATATGCACCAGCCATCATAAAAATTGCACCATACATTTGGAGACTAAAATCGAAATTCCATAAAGTTGGTGCATTTAAAGCATATGCCATAAAAACTTCATAGCACGTTCCACCCATTAAAATTACTATACACCAGGAAAATGCTTTACCCATTGAGACACTTAATCGGTCGGCAAATTTTATATAAGATCTCATCATAGATATAGACTCTTATTGAATTGTTTTGAATTAATCAAATAAAAAGGGGGCCGAGGCCCCCTCATTAAAATTTATGAAAAGTTAATTATAACTTAACTTTTGCAATTGGACCAAACTCATTTTCATACGCAAGTTTGTAATTCGGCTGATTCATCAGCAAGTATTTCATTACTCTCTTCGCATACGCTTTCTGAGAATCTACGATTTTCTTAAAGAAAGGATCTTTCTTATTGAAATCACCGATTACCTTATCCCAACCTTTTAATTGTTGAGCTAAGATTTCATCAGAAGTTTGGTAAACATTTACTTTATGCTCATTCATTAACTTAGCTAAGTCAGCTGAGTATCTTACTAAAGCTTTAAAGTAGTTATCACTATTTGCAGCATAAGCAGCATTTTTCAATATTGCTTGGTGTGCAGGTGATAAACTATTATATGTTTTTTTGTTAACTGGTATTTCAAACATCTCTTGAGATTGGTGGAAGCTTCCTAAGTGATAGTGCTTAGAAACATCTTGCATACCAAACTGAGAGTCTGAAGTAGGGTTGTTAAACTCAGCAGCTTCAATCAAACCAGTTTTCATCGCTGGCTGAATTTCACCACCTGGTAATTGTCTAACTACCATTCCCATTGCAGTTAAAACGTTAGTCGCTAAACCAACAGTTCTGTACTTCATACCTTTAACATCAGACACTTTAGTTACGTTCTTTTTGAACCAACCAAAAGGCTGAGCTGGCATAGGCATATGGAAAAAACCAACATAATCGAAACCAACTTTTGCAAGTGTTTCGTCATATAATTTTCTTCCTCCACCATACTCCATCCATCCCATAACTTCTTGAGATGACATTCCGTATGAAGGACCAGTTCCAAATAATGATGCAGCAGGGTTTTTACCATACCAATATGCAGTCACCCAGTGACCCATATCTACTACACCGGAACTAACCGCTTGTCCGATTTCTGAAGTCTTTACAACTGCTCCAACCGGTTGAAGATCAATCTGAAGAGATCCTCCAGACATTTCTTTAACCATGTTACAATAGTCTCCAGCCATTTCGAAAAAGATATTAGCTCCACTTGGCCATGCAGCTTGCATCTTTAAAGTTGTTGCTGCATTTGCCTTCACATATGGCATTGCAACAGCGGCTGCAGCTATAGCACCAGTCTTAGCAGCAGTTTTAAAGAACTTACGTCTTGAAGATGTTTTCACCTTCAATGATTTATTTTCTTTAGTCATTATTACTCCTATTAAAGTTAATTAACTTGATTAATTAAAACATAGAATCAGATTAGAGTCTTTCTAAAAAAAGGCGTAGATGTCGCAATAGTTGAATTAGATTCAATCCAGAGTAGAATTAATTTACTTTATTTTTACAATTTCCAGTTTTAAAAAACTCATCAATGTTATCAATTGCTAAGTTTGCCATTGCAATTCTTGTATCCTTTGTTGCGCTTCCTAGGTGTGGAAGAATAAATGCTGACTTAATTTTATTATAACCAGGATTTAAGTTTGGCTCATTTTTATAAACATCTAATCCAGCTGCATATATTTTTCTTCGATTCAATGCATCAATTAAAGCTTCATCATCGACTATATCTCCCCTAGCGACATTAGTAATTACTGCTCCTTTAGGAAAATATTCAACAGTTTCTTTATTGATCATGTTTTCTGTTTCTTTAGTAGCAGGACAACAAATTGACAGGACATCAGAAACTGAAAAAAGACTTTTAATATTATCATGATAAATCGCTCCCTGCTCTTTTTCATCACTTAACTTAGATCTATTGTGATAATGAATTATCATGCCTAACGACTTTGCAATCTTTGCAATTTTTTGTCCTATTCTTCCCATTCCTAGAATACCAAGTCTGGAGCCTGTCAATTGCTTACCTATTAAATAGTCTGCTGACCACTTCCATCCACCTTCTTGAGCAGATACTATTCCTTCAGAGGCTCTTCTGCATGCGCCTAAAATTAAAAGTATCCCAATTTCAGCTGTCGCATCAGATAAAACCTCAGGAGTATTGGTAACCGCAATGCCTCTTTTTTTTGCAGCATCTAAATCAATATTTCCAAATCCAACTGCAAAATTTGAAATAATTTTTATCGTGTCTGGCAATTTGTTGATTGTTTCTTTATCCATTTTATCTGTGAGAGAAGATAAAATTCCATCACATCCTTTACTCATTTCTATTACTTTTGACTGAGAATATAGCTCATCATTATTATTGAATATTGGATCAAAAGTTTTAGTAGCTTTATCCTCACTCTCCTTAATTAATTTTCTAGTGATTAGAATTTTTTTCATTAAAATATAGAATTAACTAATTTAGATCGAATATCTTGCCAGGATTCATTATATTATTTTGATCAATGCTCCTCTTAATCAATTTCATTAATGGAATGTTGTCAGCATGTTCTTTTAAAAGATATTCTTTTTTATGTAACCCAACTCCATGTTCTCCGGTGATTGTACCTTTCAATTCAAGTGCTTTATTTATTAATAAGTCGTTAAATTCTCTTATTTTTTTGTATGTCTCTTTGTTTTCAGGGTCAAAAGGCAAAAGCACATGAAAGTTTCCATCTCCTAAATGACCTACCATCGGAGCTCTTAATCCAAATTTTTTTGCCTGCTCTTCTGCGTAATTTACACATTCAGTTATATTTGAAATTGGTAAACACACGTCAGTCGAATAAACTCTTCCATTATTTATCAATGCTTTTACTGAATAATAAACATCCCATCGGGCTTTCCAAAGCTTATTTCTCTCTTCTAAATCCTTTGCCCATTTAAAAGAACTTCCATTATTATCTTTCGATATTTCCTCAACAATTTTAATATTTTCATTATTAGATGCCTCGGATCCATGAAACTCAAAAAATAAAGTTGGCACTGCTTCGATATCTTTCAATTTAGAGTAATTAATACTAATACCCATTTGATCTTTGTTCAGCATTTCAATTCTAGCGATCGGAACTCCATATTGAATAACTTGTTGGGCAGTTTGAACTGCATTTTCTAAATTTGGGAAATGACAAACTGCAGACATAATGCTTTCTGGTATTGGTGATAATCTCAATTGAACTTCTGTAATTATGCCTAACGTTCCCTCTGAACCTATAAATAAATTGGTTAAATTATAACCTGCTGATGTTTTTTTAGTTCTGCTACCAGTATTTACAATATCTCCATTAGGTAAAACAACTGTGAGTCCACTGATTACAGTTTTCATTGTTCCATATTTTACAGCCATTGTCCCTGAAGCTGATGTTGAAGCCATACCTCCAATTGCTGCATTAGCACCTGGATCAATCGGGAAAAAAACTCCATCTTCTCTCAAATAATCATTTAATTGCTCTTTAGTTACACATGCCTGAACTCGACAATCAAAGTCCTCGATATTCACACTTAAAATTTTATTCATTTTTTCAAGACATATGGTTATGCCTTTTTCATTACCAACAACATTACCTTCTAAAGATGTTCCTGTTCCAAAAGGTACAACGGGAATTTTGTGCTCATTACACAAACGGAGCACTTTAGAGACTTCCTCATTTGTTTCAGGAAAAACTACAGCTTTAGACAAAACGGGATCATAAGTATCCTCACCTCTAGCATAATTTGCTCTCGTTGACTCAGAGGTGGAAAATCTTCCATTAAAAATTTTTTTAAACTCTGCTTGGACTTGCTCGTTCATTAAAAGAATATTAGTAAAAATTTTATCAAAAATACAGCTTATTTAGTAAGCATTTTCTTTATGTTTTCTAAGGCCTGTAAAATGTTATCTCTTGATGCTGCAAAACTAAATCTTACATAATCATTACAAGTTTTACCAAAAGCAGTTCCTGGCACTATTGCTACTCCAGCCTCATGCATTGCTTTTTTACAGAATTCAGAACCATTCATTCCTGTACCAATTACTTTTGGGAATGCATAAAAGGCTCCTCCAGGTAAACTACACTCCACTCCTGGAAGATCATTTAACCCCTGATGAATTAAATTTCTTCTTAAAGTAAACTTGTCTAACATATCTTTGATAGAGTCATCGGGGCCATCTAGTGCAGCAATACCAGCATATTGTGCAGCAGCATTTACACATGACACGCTATTAATTAATAATTTGTTTACGTGCTCAATAAGTTCTTTAGGCCAATAACTCCAGCCTAATCTCCATCCCGTCATCGAATAAGCTTTGCTCCAACCCTCTAATACAATTAACCTATCTTTTAAATTTGGATAATGGAAAAAGGAAGGCATTTCTTTGTAGTCAAAAATTTGTCTACTATAAATTTCATCACTTAAAATAGTAACATGAGGATGTTTTTCTAACTCCTTTGCAAAATAGTCAATTACAGATTTCTCGACAAAACTTCCTGTTGGATTATTTGGATTAATTAAAATCAGTAATCTTGTTTTTTTAGTTATAAGAGATAAAATTTTATCCGGATCAAATTTAAGATCTTTATCTTCAGTTAAATCATAAGGCACAGGCGTTGAACCTGTATAATTAATCATAGACTCATATATTGGAAATGCAGGTGTAGGATGGATTATTTCTACTCCCGGTTCTCCGTAACATTGTATTGCGTAACTCATTGTAGGTTTACCACCTGGCATGATTAAAATTCTTTCAGGATCTATCTCAGCTTTATAACGTTTCTTAATCCATCTTGTTACAGCTTGTCGACACTCAGGTATTCCATTTGACATCACGTATCCATGATGACCATCATCCAAAGCTTTTTTTGCCGCTTCAACAACATGTTTAGGTGTTTTAAAATCTGGTTGTCCTAGACCTAAATGGATCATTGGCATACCTTGGGCCTCTAATTTCTTTGCCTCTGCTAATACCGAAAAAGCAGACTCAGTTCCTAATCTATCTAAACTCTTTGCTAGTTCCATAACTTTTATATTTTATTAGAAGTTCTATAAATTAATTTTGAACTATTCAACTCTTTTAGGTTCTTACATCCCATTAAAACCATATTTCTATTGATTTCCTCGTGCATATTTTTAAGTAAATGCTCAACACCTTGTTGTCCCCCTGCGGCTAAAGAGAACAAAAACATTTTACCAAAACTACAGGCTTTTGCACCTGCAGCGATTGCTTTTAATACATGAGTTCCTCTTCTAACTCCCCCGTCTAATATGATTTCCAATTTATCTCCAACTGCATCTGAGATTGCTTTGACTTGATCGAATGGCGATCTTGATCCATCAAGTTGTCTTCCACCATGATTTGAAATCATGATTGCCGTACAACCAATATCTATTGCTCTTTTCGCATCTTCAACGGACATAACACCTTTAAGTGCAAAAGGTCCATTCCATTTCTTCACACAATATTCAGCATCCTTCCAGTTCATTGCTGGATCGTATTGTTCATTAATGTACTCTATAACTGATTTTGCAATATTGGTGCCCTTATCTGTTTTTGTAGCCACATTTGCTAATTTAAATTTCCCGTGAGTAAGATAATTAAATACCCAACTTGGATGAAGAGCAAAACTCATTAAACTTTGTAAAGTTAACTTTGGTGGGGTTGTAAAACCTGTTCTATGATCTCTTTCTCTATTACCTGCTACTAAAGTATCTACTGTTAAACACATTCCATCAAATCCTGATCTTCTACAACGATCAATTAAATCATCAGTGATTGATTGATCTTTATGAACATAAAGTTGAAATAACTTTGGTCCACCTGAAATATTTGAAATTTCTTCTATAGTATTATTTGCCATCGTAGACATACTATAAAATGTTCCAAACTTATCAGCTGCTCTAGCAGATGCTTTGTCACCGTCATGATGATAAAGTCTTTGCATGGCACATGGCGATAAAAAGAGTGGCATATCGATTTTTTTTCCAAAAATAGTTGTTGAGAGATCTGGTTTTCCTACACTTGCTAAAATATTAGGAACTAAATCGCAATCATCAAAAGATTTTGTATTTCGTTTGAGTGTTATTTCATCATCTGCACCACCATCAATATAATGAAATATTGGTGAAGGTAATTTTTTTTTCGCAAGTTTTCTAAAATCGTCAAAATTATAACAATTTTGTAAACTCACTATTTTCTAAATCTAAGATTATTTCTATTAAGATCTGAAATTTTTGTACATCCCATGAGCTTCATATCTCTAACTAACTCAGATTTATACAACTCTAGAGCTCTTTCGACGCCTGGTTGGCCCGCTGCTGCAAGCGCATAAAGATAAAGTCTTCCACCAGAACATGCTTTTGCACCTAGAGATAATGCTTTAAGCATATGTGTTCCTCTATGAATTCCTCCTTCACATATAACATCAAGTTTATCTCCAACTGCATCAACAATTTCTGCGAGCTGATCAAATGGTGATCTCGATCCATCAAGTTGTCTGCCACCATGATTTGAAACCATTATACCAGTACATCCTATATCCACTGCTTTTTTAGCATCTTCTACACTCATTATTCCTTTAAGTGCAAAATGACCTCCCCATTGAGAGCAAAGTTTTTCAGCATCTTTCCAATTCATGGATTGATCTAACATTGTTGAAAAATAATTTCCTATAGAAGAGTTTGTGCTTGTACCCTCTTTTACAAAATCTTGAAGGTGAGGTAATTCAAATTTACCTTTTGTTAAATAATTTATTCCCCACATTGGTTTAGTCGCAAAACTAAATAAGCTTGAAAGAGTCAATTTTGGTGGAGAAGTAAAACCAGTTCTTAAATCTCTTTCACGATTTCCTCCTGTAATGGTATCGACTGTAAGAGCCATTACATCAAATTTAGCAGCCTTAGCTCGCTCTAAACAAGAATCATTTAAACCTCTATCTTTGTGAAAATAAAACTGAAACATTTTAGGTGTATCAATCAACGAGGATATTTCCTCAACGCTAACAGTCGCTAATGCAGAAACACCAAACATTGTATTAAATTTTTTAGCTGCTTTTCCAACTGCTCTTTCACCATCATAATGAAAAAGTCTTTGTAATGCTGTTGGTGAAAGATAAAATGGTAAATCTAACTTTTTACCAAAAATTGTTGTGGATAAGTCTACATTCTCAACGCCTCTTAAAACATTTGGAACTAAATCTACATCGTCAAAGGCACTAGTATTCCTAGCATATGTAATTTCATCGTCAGCTGCACCATCAATATAATGAAAAATAGGTGATGGAAGCTTGAGCTTAGCAAGTTTTCTAAAATCACCAAAATTGTGACAATCTTTCAATCTCATTATCATATAATGTTTGTTTAAAAGGTTTTGAGAAAATTAAACATATAACTATTTGCCCCAGGATTTTTGTCTCCCAAACTTGCATTGGACAAATGATTATATGATAAGCCTAATTGTGTATTTTGGAATAAATCTAAAGAAATCTGAACTTCGCTTTTAAATTCTAACAAATGTCCAAGATCTTTACCATCTCCCTGACTATAAAGTCCTGGGGTAAAACTTGGTATAATATTTAATGCTCCTAAGGAATATTGAGCCTGCACACCAGTATACAGATAAGCTGCGCTATCAGCAGTAAACATAAATCCTGTTATAGGAGAAAGATTACCGAGAAAAGTATCTCTATTTAGATCTGTATTTTGATGTTGAAATCCGATTAGAGTTGACCTCTTTCCATTATCACTAAAGTCAAACATGCCTGAATAAATATTAAACTTTGTATTATCATTACTAACTTTAGTTTCTTCAGCAAAGATTGATGAAGAAATTAAAAAAGACAATAATACCAAATAACAAATTCTTAGATAATTCATAATTTTTTTTTTTTTAATATAACTTTCCTGAGTATTATTGCACCACCAAATATAAACATCAATATAGGTAATAACCAAAGAAAATAGGTATTTTTACTGAATCCTGGATCATACAGAATCCAATCTCCATATTTATTTTTAAGATAAGCATAAATTTGTTTTTCGTCTAAGCCTTCATTTAATTTTTTTTCTACTAAAATTTTTAAACTATTAGCAAATTCAGAATCTGAATCGTACACTGATTGTCCTTGACAAATTAAACATCTTAAATTTTTTGTTATTTCAATTTCTAAGTTTTTAGCTTTTAAATCAGAAGAAAAACAATAAATCAAAAAAATCACAGAAACTAAAAATTTTAAAATATTCATTGTGTCAATTCTTTTATCTCAAAAAGTAATTTTTCATTCAATGGACCAATTATTTTTTTTATTATTTTATTGTTTTGAATTAAAAAGGTTTCAGGTACCCCATATGCACCCCATTCAATTGCTATTGTACCATCATTATCTAAAAAAATTAAGTCGTATGGATTATCTAAATTTATCAAAAAATTTTTTGCATTCTCAAAATTGTCTTTATAGTTTTGACCAATAATTTTGATATTCTCTTTTTTACTTAAATCCATTAAATACTTATGTTCCTCTTTGCAAGGAACACACCACGAAGCCCAAATGTTTAATAAATAATAATCACTTCCTATAAATATCTGATCTGAATTTATTTTGTCTTTTGAAAAAAACTCTTTTGCGTCAAAATTTGGAATTTTAATTTCTGATTTTATTGTAGGTGTATAAACATTTGTATTTTGTAAACCTTTGTAAAAAACAAAGAAAATTATTGAGAATGTAAAAATTAAAAATATTGGAAAAATTTTAGTTTTCATATTTTTTTCTAATTAAAGATAAACAGCCACTAAGACACAATAGAATTGTGGAAATCCAAATCCAGATCATGAATGGCTTTACTTGATAACGAATATTAAAATAATCTTGATTTTGGACGTAATTCATTGTCATAAATTTATCAGTGAATATATTAGTTTTGATGTCTGCTTCACTTGTAACAATATTTGGTTGATTGTATATTCTTAGTTCAGGTTGCATAACCTCAATTAATCCACTTTGATCCTCTACAATAAACTTACCTTTAATTGCTTTAAAATTTTGTTTATTTTCTTGCTCAATGCTCTCAAAATTAATCTTCAAATTTTGAGCTTGGTAAGTTTCATTAATTTTTAAATTTGTAATAACTTCAGATGAAAAAATATTATTAAATAAAATACTAAGTATCAAAATGCTAAAACTAAAATGAGCAGTAATTTGCGACAGGTTTCTATATTTTCTGTGAAAAAAATCTCTAAGAGTTATAAAAAATAAATAAAAAGCTGCTGTAATTAGAATAGTATTGTAAAGAAAATTAATATCTAAATTTCTAATTATCAATACCGATAAAATTAAAGAAATTACAAAAAATGAAATTAAATAAATTTTGTCTTCAATATCTGATTTAATCCACTTTAATTTAGGTCCTATTGCCATCGCTAACATAAATGGGATTAAAAATGGTAGGATCAATTTGTTAAAAAATGGTGGACCTACAGATATTTTTTGAGATGAAATAACCTCTAAAAATATTGGATAAATTGTTCCAATTAAAACAACAGATAAAAAATACATCATAAACCAATTATTAACTAGAATTGATGTTTCCTTACTTAATAAGTAGAAAGTTTTGGAATTGTTGTTTTCACTTTTATGAAAAATTAAAAATACAAAAAAAGATAAGAATATCAAAATAAATAAAAATATTAGAATATACAAACCTCTCTCTGGATCATTAGCAAATGTATGGACAGAATTTAAAATACCTGATCGAACCAAAAAAGTACCACACATACTTAGGGTAAAAGTTGCAATTGATAACACAACAACCCACGAGGTAAGAATAAGCTTTTTTTCTAAAACTAATACACAATGTAATAGCGTTGTTAATGCAAACCATGGCATTAAAGATACATTTTCAACTGGATCCCAAAACCAAAAACCTCCCCATCCTAACTCGTAGTAAGCCCAAATGGATCCAAGTAAAATTCCTAAAGTTAAAAAAATCCAAGAAACTAAAACCCATTTTTTGATATGTGATGCCCATATTTTTGTAATATTATTGGAGCAAACTGCTGCTAGTGCTGAGGAAAAAATTATGGAAGTTCCAACATAGCCTAAATATAAAATCGGCGGGTGAATTGCTAATGCAGGATCTTGCAATATAGGATTTAAACCTAATCCCTCTTTTGGAACTGGAAAAACATGATTAAAAGGATTGGAGGTTTGTATTAGAAAAATAAAAAAACCAACTATTATTATCTGCTGGAATAATAAAGTTAAAATTTTATATTGTTTTGGTTGATTTTTTGACCTCAGTAAAAAGACAAATATAAATAATGTTAAAACTAACAACCATAATAATAGACTACCCTCATGATTGCCCCAGGTCCCAGAGATTTTATAAAACAGCGGCTTAGTTGTGTGGGAATGATTAAAAACTGTCTCATTACTAAAAT
>CACMRE010000002.1:0-82957 GCA_902616025.1 uncultured Pelagibacteraceae bacterium
ATTATTGGTTCGTATTTTAAAATTTTATTATTTCCACCTAATAACATTTCATATTCTTTACCTTCAACGTCAGCAATCAAAATATCAAATTTCTCAATATTTGTATCATCTAACTTTTTCATTTGATTAAAAATTTTTTTACTATGAATTTCAGAAGACAATCTCTTATTTTCTATATCATCGTTTGTAATAACATGCATTCCACCAGTATTATTTTTTATTCTTTCATTATTATTGTCCAAAAAATAGATTTTCTCATTTTTATTACCAACTGCAAAATTAAAGGTTTCAATATTTTGAATAAAATTTAATTTTAAATTTTCATTTAAATGTTCAAAAGTTGGAGGATAAGCCTCAATTGCAGTAATTTTTTTAAAAAACTTAGATAATGGTATAGACAATGTGCCTATATGACTTCCGATATTCAAGCAATGCTGAAGATTATATTTTTTTTGAATACGACCTATTAATAAAATTACATCTTTATTCCATTGAATACCATTGCTAAGTGTTTTTTGGATAAGGTCATTTTTATTTTTTATAAGATATTTAACCCCATCAATTTCTGAAATTTCAGACATTACACCGATTTATAATTATTTTACGTACCTGAGTTTTCTGGGTCTTCAGAATCTAAATTTTCACTTTCAGAGACCTGATCTAAAGAAACGTCTCCCTGTTCTGCTTCAGCATCATCGGATACAGGAGCTTCTGGCACTTCAGGCTTTGCTGTTTCAGACAATTCTGCTAAATCATCTTTAGAAACCTGAATTTTTTCAGGAGCTTTTCGTGCTCTTTTAGATGGTAGAATAGGTGTTCCACTTTTCGAGATCTCACCTTTATATAAGCTTTCAAAATCATCACCAACATCCTCATCAGCTTCAGCACCATCATCAACTTGTTCTACATGTTTTCTTAATTTGTAGACAGCGCTTTCAGTTAAATCAACTACTTTGATATTTTCTTCAGCTATTTCTCTTAAAGCAATCACTGTATTTTTATCGTTATCACGATCTAAAGTTGGTTCTATTCCAGTATTGAGTTGAGTTGCTCTTTCTTTTGCAACCAAAACTAATTCATATGGACTATCTACTTTATCAATACAATCTTCTACTGTAACTCTTGCCATGCCGGTTATCTATAAGCTGTGATTAAAAAAAGCAAGGATAATTTAAACATATTCAGGATTTAACCTATTTCTAACCATAAACAGAGCAATTAAAGACAAAAATATATATACAAATGAAATCACTGCTATTTGCTCAATAGTAAAGCCTTTGTCAATTAACAATCCAAATAAAGCTGTACCAAAAGCAGTAGAAAATACCATTAATGCTGTTGTTAATGCTTTAATTGATCCAATGTATTTTACGCCATAAATCTCAGCCCAGGTAGAAGATCCTAAGACATTCGCAAGCCCATTTGAAATTCCAATTAAACCAAGGAATATAAAAGCAGAAATAGAAATATCTAAATAAAATAAAACTAACATTGAAATTAACAAAGGTATATTCATAAAGATCAATAATTTTCTACTAGTAAATTTATCAATTAAAAACCCTGAGCCCAACAAAGTAATGACTGATAAGACAGAATAAGCCATAAATGATTGTGCTATGACAAATTCACCCCACTCTTTTGACTCTGTTATATATGACTGATAAACAAATACACCGGTAGCAATCCAAGGCATTGCTAACATATTCAAACAAACTATGTAAAATCTATAATCTTTTAAAACCTCAACACGTGTCCAATTTTTAATTTCTTTTTCAACAAAATTTTGATCATTTATATCTTCTCTAGAATCAAAGTTCAGATTTTTGATTAACGCAAAAGAAATAAATGGTAAAAAAAATAGAATTAATACAGAAATAAACAACCAAATGTTTTGCCATGCAGTTAAAGTAAGTAAATAGACAATTAAAACTGGTAAAATAAATTCTGCAGTTGATAATCCAAACCAACCAATACTTAGAGCTTTGCCCCTAGATTTAGTAAAAAATCTTGAAATTGTTGTAGTTGCAGTATGAGACATTAATCCTTGACCGGAAAACCTCATTAGAAAAACAGCAATAAATAAAAAAACTATTGATGAAATCTTCGAAAAGAAAAAACAAGAAAAAGCTAATAAAAGAGTTACATATAAAGCAAATCTAAAAATATTTATATCATCAATTTTTTTACCAACCCAAATTAAAATAAAGCTGCTTAATAATGTTGCCGAAGCATAAATTGAGCCAAATTGTCCATGGGTTATTGAAAGTGTTTCTCTAATACTTGAGTTAAATAAACCAAGAAAAAAACTCTGTCCAAAACTAGAAAAAAATGTAAAGATAAATCCAAATATAATTACTTTTAAACTTAAACTTTTAAACATAAAAAATTATGAGCTGTAATGTTGCTTTCATTGGTCTTGGTGTAATGGGCTATCCAATGGCAGGATATATATCAAAAGGTGGTCACAATGTAACTGTTTTTAATCGTACAAAATCAAAGGCAGAAAAATGGATTGGAGAATACAAAGGTAAAATGGCTGAAACTCCAGCGGATGCAGCTAAAGATGCGGAATATATTTTTACCTGTGTTGGTAATGATAATGATTTAAGAGAAGTAACTTTTGGTGACAAAGGGGCTTTCAAAACAATTAAAAAAGGCGCAGTCTATATTGATAACACTACAGCCTCAGCAACAATTGCTAGAGAGATATATGATTATGCAA
This sequence comes from uncultured Pelagibacteraceae bacterium, assembly GCA_902616025.1. Classification (GTDB taxonomy): domain Bacteria; phylum Pseudomonadota; class Alphaproteobacteria; order Pelagibacterales; family Pelagibacteraceae; genus Pelagibacter. Next base: position 2,723 of record CACMRE010000002.1, read on the forward strand.
AGAAAAATGGATTTGGTGCATTAGATGCTCCTGTATCTGGTGGACAAGCTGGTGCAGAGAATGGTGCATTAACAGTGATGATCGGTGGTGATCAAGCTGACTTTGATAAAGCAAAAGACAAAATTGATTGTTATAGCAAAAAAATGAAATTGCTTGGTAAAGCTGGTTGTGGACAATTAGCTAAGATGGTTAATCAAATTTGTATAGCGGGATTAGTTCAAGGATTATCTGAAGGAATTAATTTTGGAATGAAGGCTGGATTAAATATGGAGGATGTAATCGAAGTTATCTCAAAAGGTGCAGCTCAGTCTTGGCAAATGGAAAATAGATACAAAACAATGATTGATGATAAGTTTGATTTTGGTTTTGCAGTTGACTGGATGAGAAAAGATTTAAAGATTGCAATGGATGAAGCAAAAAATAATGGTTCATTATTACCTGTAACAGAACTTGTTGATAAGTTTTACGGAGAAGTCCAAGAATTAGGAGGTAATAGATTGGACACTTCAAGCTTAATAAAAAGATTTAGAAAGTAATGTATGCAACCAGCATACTATGAAAATTTTGAGGAAATTCAAAATAAATATTGGTCTATGCTCGATGATGCTGTGACTAATAGAGGTTCTCCTTTTAGAATCCCTGTTTTTATCTGTGCTCATCAAGATGAAGTAGATGGAAGAATTGTTGTTCTAAGAAAATCAGATAGAGCAAACAATCTATTACAATTTCATACTGATATAAGATCACCAAAGGTAGAAATTCTTAAGAAAAATAATAACGCTTCTCTAGTTTTTTACGATAAAGAAGAAAAAATACAATTAAGAGTAAAAGTTGAGTGTGAAATAAATAATCAAAATTCTACTACAGAAGAGTCTTGGAAGAAAACTCAACATATCAGCAGAAGATGTTACTTAACTGATAGTCCTCCAGGAACCGCATCAGAAAATCCAACATCGGGTATGATATCTAAACTAGAAGATTTTGATTATACAATGGAACAAAGCGAGGAAGGTTACAAAAACTTTACAGTTATTAAATGTAAAATAAAGTCTATTGAATGGTTATATCTCGCGGCTAGAGGGCATCGTAGAGCAAAATTTGATCTTGAAAACCATAAAAATAATTGGTTGGTTCCATAATATATGTTTAAATTTTTCAAAAGTTCAATAAATTCTTTATTAAAGTTAATTAATCTTAAAATTATAAATATAGATTCTTCATTCTTTATAAATAAAAAAGAATTATTTTCTTTTGATAATAATAATTCTGATTATCAACTTTATTTAGATGGTTTAAAAAAAAGTGGAAATAAAAAATCAGATAATTCATTTAAACAATCTAGATTTTTAGATTTAATTAACTTAGTGAAATTTACTTTAAATAAAAATGAAATTGAAGATTTTGTAGAAATTGGATGTTGGCGCGGTCACTCGTCATATATAATATCAAGCCTCATCAAAAAATTTTCTAAAAAAAATATAAATTTTCATATTTTTGATAGTTTTGAAGGTCTTTCAGACAAATCAGAATTTGATAAAAATCTCTCTAAATTTGATAATGCTCAACTATTAAAAATACGTAATCAATTTAAATCAGATGAGGATTTTGTAAAAAACAAAGTTTTGGGTAATTTTAAATTTGTTAATACCTATAAAGGATGGATACCTGATAAATTTCATATTTTAGAAAATAAAAGATTTTCTTTAGTACATATAGATGTTGATTTATATGAGCCCACATTAGAAACACTAAAATTTTTTTTCCCCAAGCTTATTGATGGGGGTGTAATCATATGTGATGATTATAATTCGAAAGTATTCGATGGTGCAAAAAAAGCATGTGACGAATATTTTAAAGAAAAAAATTTCTCATTTTCTTTTCAACCAGCAACTGGTGGTTTCTTTGTAATTAAATAGAATTATATTAAACTTTCTCTAAGGATAAAAAGTGTTCGATATTAGAAAATATTTTAAAAAATTGATTTAGAATATTTTTTCCAATTATCTTGATAGTGCTTTGTGTTTTCAAAAACTGCTTTCTTTTCCTCTTCAGTAACTTCCCTTATAACTTTACCAGGTGAACCAATTACTAGAGAGTTATCTGGTATCTCTTTATTTTCAGTAATTAAAGATTTTGCACCAATGATACAATTTTTTCCAATCTTAGCGTTATTAAGAATCACTGCACCAATTCCAATTAAACTATTGTCCCCTATCGTACATCCATGAAGCATAACCATATGACCTATAGTTACATCTTTACCGACTTTAATGGGATATCCTGGATCGGTATGCAAAACACATCCATCTTGAACATTTGATCCCTCCCCTATATGAATATTTTCAATATCTCCTCTTAAAGTTGCATTAAACCAAACACTTGTATTTTTTTCTAAAGTTACATCCCCAATCACAACCGCATTAGGTGCTACCCAATTTTCGCCAGAGTTTTTTGGTTTTTTATCTTTTAAATCGTAAAACATAATTTATATATTATTACATTATGCCAATACAAACTCCAATATGTGATTTCGGTCAAAAGGCTCACGACTTTAAGTTAAAATCAACTGACAATAATATTTTAGCTTTAGAGGATATTAAAGGTGAAAATGGAACCTTAATAATGTTTATTTGTAACCATTGTCCCTATGTTAAAGCAGTTACAAAAGATATTGCTGAGGATACCAAAAAATTGAAAGATTTAGGAATTAACTCTGTAGCAATCTGTGCCAATGATGCTGAGAATTATCCAGAAGACTCGTTTGAAAACATGATTGAATTTGCAAAAAAAAATAAATTCAATTTTCCATATTTGGTTGATGAAACACAAGAAATAGCCAGAACTTATGATGCTGTATGTACTCCAGATTTTTTTGGGTACAATAAAAATTTAAAGCTTCAATATCGAGGTAGATTAAGACAATTAAAAAATTTAGTTCCTGTAAGAGATGGTGATAGCGATTTATTTAATGCAATGAAACAAATTGCTGAAACTGGTAAAGGTCCTGAAAATCAAACTCCGAGTGCTGGCTGTAGTATCAAGTGGAAAAATAGTTAATGTATTTAATCATTACAAGATCTTTTCCACCAGAGGTGGGTGGCATGCAAAGTTTAATGTGGGGTTTGGCAAAAGAAATGTCTAAAAACTTTATGATCAAAGTTTTCGCTGATTACTACGAAAATCATAAAGAATTTGATAAAAATGAAAATTTTTCAATTGAAAGAGTTGGTGGAATTAAATTCCTAAGAAAGATAAGAAAAGCACAGCTAATTAATGAATATTTAAAAGAAAGTAAAGTTCAGGGTGTTATAGCTGATCATTGGAAAAGTTTAGAATTAATAGAAACCTGTAAAAAAAAGTATTGTTTAATTCACGGAAAAGAAATCAATCACGCTAAAGGAAGCTATTTAAATAAAAGAGCAAATAAAGTTTTAAATAGTGTTGAAAAAGTAATAGCAAATTCTGAATATACAAAGAATTTAGCTATTCAAAACGGTGTAGAACAAGAAAAAGTTATTGTTATAAATCCAGGAATTAGCCCTGCCCAAGAATTAAATAAGACGTCATTAACTAAAGTTGAAAGCTTACTTAAAACAAAATCACCACGTTTAATTACAGTTTCAAGATTTGATAAAAGGAAAAATCATGAAAAAGTATTAATGGCTTTGAGAAATTTAAAACAAATTTATCCAAATATTGTTTACATCTGCATTGGCTATGGAGAGGAAGAACAAAATTTAAAAGATTTGGTAAATGAACTCAATTTAAGTGGTCAAGTTATGTTTTTTAAAGAAATAACTAACGACCTTAAAAATGCATTAGTGGCAAAATCAAATATATTTGTGATGCCATCAGTAAAATATAAAAGCTCAGTTGAAGGTTTTGGTATAGCTTATATAGAAGCTGCGCAATACGGAGTTCCCTCTTTAGGTGGAACTGATGGAGGTGCAGCAGATGCAATTCAACATGACAAAACAGGACTAATATGTGATGGAAATAATCTAGATGAAATTTATTCATCATTAAATTCTATGATTGAAAATAAAAAATATTTGCATTTTGGTAAAAATGCAAAAGAGTTGTCATCTAAATTCGATTGGTCCAATACTATTGATGAGTATAAAAAAGTTTTAGTTTAACATTTCTTTTTTGAAAAAGTTTTATAGATATGCCACAGAACAATAAGAATTGTTGTAACCAATATACAAATTGTCAGAGTTCTATCCCATAAAAACTCCCATGATCCATTACTTAAAAGTAATGACCTTCTCAAATTCTCCTCCATCAAACCACCAAGAACAAAAGCTAGTATTAGCGGCGGCATTGGAAAATCATAAAGTCTTAAAAAAGTTGCAACCACTGCAATGCCAATCATCAAATAAATGTCAAAATTATTAAATGACATTACATAAATTCCTGTAATCGAAAAAAATAAGATTAACGGAATTAAATAATTTTTTGGTACTGCAAGAATTCTAGCAATGTAAGGAATTAATGGTAAATTTAATATTAATAATATTACCATTCCAATATACATTGACATTATCACTGACCAAAAAATTTCAGGATTAGTCATATAAAGTCTTGGTCCTGGTTGTATACCAAAGCCCAAAAGTGCACCAAGCATAACTGCTGTAGTTCCGCTACCTGGAATACCTAAAGTTAACATTGGTACAAAAGAACCTGAGCATGCCGCATTATTTGCTGTTTCAGGTGCAGACAATCCATTTACACTTCCTTTTCCAAATTTTTCTTTTTCTTCATCCTTTACTAAATTTCTTTCCATTCCATATGCTAGGAATGATGCAATAGTGGCACCTGCACCAGGTAATACTCCAATCAAGAAACCAATAACTGAGGATCTTGGAATAGTTCGATACATTTTACCTCGTTCTTCTTTATTAATTCTTATTGATCCAAGTTCCGTTAGAGAAACTTGTTTTGCTGCAGCTGTTGGATCATTTCGCTTTAATATGATTGTTAAGGCTTCGCTCATAGCAAATGTTGACATAACAACCAAAACGAAGCTTATTCCATCTGTTAAATTCATATTATCAAAAGTAAATCTTGTAATATCAGACAGAGAGTCTTGACCAACAGATGCAAGCATCAAACCAAGTACAACCATCATCATCGCTTTTAAGAATTGTCCTTTAGATGAAAAAGCTGCTATTGCTGTTAACCCTAAAATCATTAACGCGAAATAATCTGGCGATCTAAACGATAAACTTACTTTTGATAAACTTGGAGCCATAAACAATAAATAAATTGCTGATAGTGTTCCACCTGCAAATGAACTCCAAGCAGCGATAGCTAACGCTTTACCAGCTTTACCTTGTTGTGCCATTGGATATCCATCAAAAGAAGTTGCAACAGTTCCTGGAACTCCTGGTGCATTTAACAAAATGGAGGAGGTAGAACCACCAAATACTGCCCCATAATAAACTCCAGCCATTAAAATCAGGCCTGTTGCAGGATCAAAACCATAAGTAATTGGTATCATTAAAGCAATTGCTGTCATGGGACCTAAACCAGGTAACATTCCAATAATTGTTCCAAAGAAACAACCAATCATAACCATAAAAATATTTTGAAATGATAATGCTGTAGTTAAACCAATTAATATTCCTTCTGTCATCCCATCACTCCAATAGATTTTAAAAAGGGATCCCTTAAATAAATTTCAAGAACTCCGTGAAGCAAATACATAAATCCAGCAACAAATGGAAAAGAAAGTAAAAACATTAAAACCCATCTTCTCTCACCTAAAAAGTAATAAGAAGCAAATAAAAATAAAGATGTAGTTAAAAAGTAACCCACTTTTAAAATTGTTGCCCCATAGATAATTGCAATAACAATTAGTAATGCTGTTTTTTTGTACTCTAATGTTCTATGTTCAACTTTTATGGTATCTGGATCTGGTAAGATTAATTTTAAACCAGAAAAAAATAAACCGGCATATCCTAAATAAATTGGAAAAGTTCTTGCATTAAATGGTGCATTTTCATCGAACGCAAAAACTTGTATTTGATAAGCTGTATATAAATAGAATGCTGAGAAAATAAAAAAGAGCAGTGATATAATTTTTGTCGTATTTATATTCACTGCTCTTTAAATTAATTAATCCAGAGGATTAAATAACTCCTAGTTTCTTCATAAGAGCTGTCATTTCTTTTGTTTGAGTTTTTAAAAACTTAACAAACTTTTTGTCTGGGTTATAAATATTTACCCAGGCATTTCTTGCTCTTACTGCTTCCCATTCAGGAGTTTTTTGTACATCGCCTAACATTTTAGCAATAGCTTTTTTATCTTTGCTACTCATGCCTGGAGGACCAAAAAATCCTCTCCAATTTACGAATTGTACATCATATCCTTGCTCTTTAAGTGTAGGTGCATCAGGTGCATCACCAACTCTATCAGGCGCAGTTATACCAATGATTCTTACTTGATCTCTTGCTCCCATTAATTCACCTAAACCTGTAGATATAATTTGAGTTTCTCCAGATAAAAGTCCAGCTAATGCTTTTCCACCTGCATCATAAGGAATATAAGCTACAGCATTCGGATCTGCACCAGCAGCTTGAAATGCTAAAGCACCAATTAAATGGTCCATACTTCCTCTAACAGAACCACCAGCCATTTTTATTGAACCAGGGTTTGCTTTATATGCATCAACAACATCTTTAAAGTTTTTGAAAGGTGAGTCTTTTGCAACTGCAATTGCACCATAATCACCAATTACTCCAGCAATTGGCACAACATCTTTATAAGATAAAGTTCCACTTCCACTGACATAACCTTTGTGTCTTGTAATTGATCTCAAAACTAGTGGTGTTGATTGAACTAAGATTGTATTCTCTGGCTTAGTATTAATCATGTAAGCCAGAGCTTTTCCACCACCACCACCTGACATATTTTCAAATGATGCGCTTTTTAAAAATCCAGCTTTTGTCAAAGCTTCTCCAGTACCTCTAGCAGTTCCATCCCAACCACCACCAGCACCACCACCAATTACAAAGTGTAACTTTTCAATTGCAATTGAGTTGACTGTTGTTGTTGATAATAAAAGAGCGGCAGAGAATAAAACTGAAAAAAAAGATTTAATTAGTTTCATTATTTCCTCTCATTGTTATAGTTAATTACATAGATTAAACATACTTTTAGTAATCTAGTCAACAACCAAAGATAGAGTACATGCAGAACGTGATTCCCTTTAACCTAGAAAGTTTTAGGCAATTACTATCAAAAAAATTTTTATTAGTTATTGTGATCTCTATTCCTAGTGCAATTGTCGCTGACTTTTTTAAGGTCCCACTTGCCTGGATGATTGGTCCGATGATAGCAACCTCCTTGATTGCCTTAAAAGGCTTTCAAGTAATAATGCCGAAATTGGCCCTAAGCTCAATCTTAATTATTTTAGGATTACATATTGGAAACTATATTGATCAAAATTTACTTAATCAGATGGTAAATTGGATTTGGACCACAATTATAATGTTTTTTTATATTGTAATTAGTATTCTAATTGTTTCTAAATATTTACAAAAATTTTCTGATTACAAAGAAAAAACATCTATATTTTCTGCAGCTCCAGGTGCATTAGGACCTTTAATGATTTTAGCAGAGTATGAAAAATCAGATTTATCTCAAGTAGCTACAGCTCATTTAATTCGGTTAATAATTATAATAACTTTATTCCCTTTTATAATAGTTAGTCTTTACCCAGCTGAAGCTTTAGAATTAGAAAAATTTGATTACATGTCTCAAAACCATTGGGAATTAATTATATTAATTATTGTATCGTTAGTGTTCATATTTTTTTTTGATAAATTTAAAGTTCCAGCTGCACTCTTATCTGGAACACTAGTTGCAAGTGGAGTTTTGCAAATATCTGACATCGCGTCATACAAATTACCTGATGCATCAATAAATTTTTGTTTATTAATTTTGGGAGCTTCTGTTGGATGTAGGTTTGCAAATAAAACATTTAAAGAAGTGGCAAATAACTCTTTTCATGGATTAGTTGCAACCATACTTTTAGTTTTATTAGGTCTGATTGCAGCATACGTTGCAACATTTTTTGTAGATAATAACATTTTATCACTAATCCTATCCTTTTGCCCTGGAGGTATTTATGAGGTAGCAGTAATAGCGATTGCTTTTGACCTTGAGCCAGATTTTGTTGCTTTTCATCATATTATAAGATTGTTATTTATACTCTTTGTTGTGCCAGTGATTTTAAGAATAATTGAAAAAACTAGGTTAAAGAATTAGATAATCTTTCAAAAACTCTTTCAGCACTTAAGTTTTTTAAATCTGTAACTTCAATTGGTTTAAAATTTTCTCTTTCAATACTTACTTTGTACGCTGTTGTATGTTTGCCAAATAATGTAAGACCTTTGGCTCCTACATGAGCAGCTATGTGCGCAGGACCAGTATCATTTGCAACAACAAATGAACTATCTTTTATCAAGGAAGTAAGTTGAGAAATATTTAGCGCTCTTCCATTATCCAGTAAAGCTAATGCATTAATATTTTTTGCTTCACTGATTTCGGTTGGTCCAGGAGCTGTAATAACTTTATATTCTTCACCATACTTATTCGATATTAAATCAATAAGCTTGTTGTAATAAGGCCATTTTTTAATCGATAAATGAGGTGAACAGAAAGGAAATAATAAAATATATTTTGTTATTTTATAAAAGTTTTTAATTTCACTTATGTCTGTAGCTGCCCAATTAAAATCTGGCCTTAGTGTATTCAATGTACTTAATCCTGAGTCTTTCAATTGATATTCAAATCTTTCGAGAACAGAATTTTTGTCAAATTCACTTTTATTTTTTCCTAATGGTAAAGTCGTTGTTGAGCTCGACCATATTTCCTTACCTGCTTTCGGAAAAAGAATATTCTTATAAAAATTAGTTCTAGATGAATTTTGCAAGTCAAAAACTTTAGAAAAGTTATGTTTTTTTATTTCACGCATTAAAAAATATAAATATATTAAATTAAACCTAGGTAGTCTTTTGTCTAAAATAACATTATGAATAAATGGATTTTTTTTGAATAAATCAATAAATGGTTTTGTAGTAAGAAGATGAATTTGATCATTTTTATGATTTTCAAATATGTCTTGAATAGCACCACTAGCTTGAGATATATCTCCTAAAGATCCGTGTTTGATAATTAGTATATTAGACATATTTATAACAAGATAACATAGTATTAAATTTTATGAATAAAATTATAGTAGAAGTTTCAGTTGGAGAACTTTTAGATAAAATTTCAATTTTAGAGATTAAAAAAGAAAAGATAAAAGATGCTGAAAAATTAAAATTCATTAATAACGAACACTCTATTCTTAAAAATCAGTTAGATGAAAATATCAAATCTGATGAAAAGCTGAATAACCTTTACCAATCTCTTAAAGTAATTAACTCAAAACTTTGGGTTATCGAGGATGATAAAAGACAATGTGAGAAAGATAAAAATTTTGGAGAAAAATTTATTAAGCTTTCAAGAGATGTTCATTTTCTAAATGACGATCGGGCAAAAATTAAATTAGAGATTAACAATCACACTGGATCAACTATTAAAGAAATAAAAGAATACACTAGTTATTAAATCATTAATGGGACTTCATTTCTCAAAAGAAGAATTTAAAGTTAGAAAATCCAAAGTTTTAGATTCCATGAAAGATCAAAACATTGATGCTTTATTAATGTTTAGACAAGAATCTATGTATTGGTTAACTGGTTATGACACATTTGGATATGTTTTCTTTCAAACATTAATTTTAGATAAAAAAGGAAACACAATATTACTGACTAGAGCTCCAGATTTAAGACAGGCACAAAATACATCCAATATTGAAGATATAAGAATTTGGGTTGATAAAGATGGATCAAACCCAACCGATGATCTTAAAGTTATTTTGGATGAGCTAAATCTCAAAGGAAAAAAATTAGGAGTTGAATATGATGCTTATGGATTGACTGGAAAAAATACATTGAAGCTTAATAAGTCTTTAGAAAATTATTGTTCTGTTGAAGATAAATCGGACTTAATAACAAAGTTAAGAGTAATTAAATCCAAAGAGGAAATTGTTTATGTAAAAAAAGCTGCAGAACTAGCTGATCAAGCTTTGGATGAAATTTGGAAATATGCCAAAGCGGGTGTGAATGAGTCTAAGATTTTAGCTGAAATGAATAAAGTTATATTTGAAGGAGGTGGAGATTATCCTGCAAATGAATTTATTATTGGTTCAGGAAAAAATGCTCTTCTTTGCCGTTATCAATCAGAAAAACAAACTTTAAATAATCAAGATCAATTAACTATAGAATGGGCTGGTACTTATAGACATTACCATTCAGCAATGTTTAGAACAATTCCTATAGGTAAAGCAGATCCTAAACATCATAAAATGCATGAGGCGTGTGTTGAAGCGTTAAAGAATTGCGAAAATAAATTAAAACCTGGAAATAAAATTGGAGAGGTTTTTGATATTCACGCAAAAACTTTTGATGATCTTGGTTTTAATAAAGCAAGAATGAATGCATGTGGATATTCTTTAGGTACTACTTTCGCTCCAAATTGGATGGATTGGCCAATGTTGTACACAGGGAATCCATACGTGATTGAGACTGGAAATGTTTTTTTTATGCATATGATATTAATGGACTCAGAAAATCAATTAGCAATGAACTTAGGTGAAACTTATTTAGTCACTGAACAAGGTAACGAAAGACTTGGTAAACAAAAAATTGATTTAGTTGTGCTTTAATTAAAGCTGTACTTCTTTTCTAAAAACTTAATCACATTATGAATTATAAAGGTCATAAATAAATAAATACCACCAGCAACAATAAATACCTCAATTGGTTTAAAAGTTGTTGAAATTATATATTTTGCAACACCTGTAAGATCCATTATAGTGACAGTACTTGCTAAAGAAGTTCCTTTCATCATTAGGATAATTTCATTTCCATAAGCTGGTAAAGATTGTCTTATAGCGATAGGAATTTGAATTTTATAAAAGATTACTTTATTTGAGATACCCAAACTTTTACCTGCCTCTATTATTCCAAGTTTAATGGTTTGAAATGCTGATCTCAATATCTCGGAAGTGTAAGCACCCGTGTTTAGAGCAAAAGCAATTATTGCACACCAATATGGTTCTTTTAAAATTACCCATAAAATTGTTGATCTTAAATAATCAATCTGACCTAATCCAAAATAAATAATGAATATCTGTACTAAAAGTGGTGTACCTCTAAAAACATAAGAATATCCATAAGCAAATCTATTGATAAATATATTTTTATTTAATCTTAGAATTGCAAAAAATAAGCCAATGAATAATCCAATTATTAAAGAAACTGAAAGAAGTTTTAAAGTTATTACAGCAGCATTTAATAACTTTGGGAGACTACTAATCATTAATTCAAGATCCATTAGTACCCCCTACTATATTTAACTTCTAATCTGTTAATTAATTTCATACTCACAAAAGTAAGTAGTAAATACAAAACTGCAGCAAATGAATAAAAGAATAATGGATCTCTCGTTGATCCAGCAGCAATATAAGATTGTCTCATGATTTCAACTAAACCTGTAACTGAAATTAGAGAAGTGTCTTTTAGAGTTATCTGCCAAACATTACTTAGATTTGGAATAGCTAATCTTAATGTTTGAGGTAAAATAATTTTAAAAAATTTTCCAAATTTATTTAAACCTAATACATTGGCAGCTTCGAACTGGCCTTTATCAATTGATTGAATTGCTCCCCTAAAAACTTCAGTTGAATAGGCACCAGAAATTATTCCAATTGCAAATGCACCTGTGATAAATGCATTTATTTCAATATACTCATTATAACCAAATATTGATGCAACAAACATAACTGCACCAGTTCCACCAAAAAAGAAAAGATAAATTACTAATAATTCTGGAACACCTCTTATTATAGTTGTGTAAGAATTGGCTATGAAATTTAAAAACTTATTTTTAGATAATTTTAATGGAGTAAAGATTAACGCAAAAAGAAAACCTATAATCATTGCTGTAATTGAAACAGCTATAGTCATTAGAGTGGCACGAAATAACTCGTCACCCCATCCAGTATCTCCAAATGCTAGAAGTTCCATATAGATTGGCGACTATACATTATAGTCGCCAAATCTAAAATTAATTACATAGAGGCATCAAAACCGAACCATTTTGTAGCTATTCTACTAATGTCTCCGTTTTTTCTAGCCTTCTCGATTGCTTTGTTAAATGCTTTTAATAATTCAGTGTCGTCTTTTCTAATTCCAACTCCAACACCATTACCAAATGCTCCACCTGAAAAAGTTGGACCTACAAGAACAACTGGTTTACCAGATTTTTCAGCATAATCTGTAAAAGCAACCGCAGCTGCTAATGCAACATCACATCTTCCTGATGCTAAGTCTAAGTTTACTTCATCTTGAGTTTTGTAAGTTCTTAGATTTATTTTTCCTACATCACCAGATTCTAAAAAGTTTTGGTGAATAGTTGCTGTTTGTGTACAAACAGTTTTGCCAGCAAGTGCACCCGTTAAAGTTTTTAAAGTTTTCTTAACACCTGAACCACCTAGAGTAAGATTAATTCCCTCTGGAGTATCCATACCTTCAAGGTCAGAACCTTTCATAACTGCTAAAGATGCAACTTCATCTGCATAACCTTGAGAAAAGCTTATAGCTTTTTGTCTTTCTGCAGTAATAGACATACCCGCCATAATTGCATCAAATTTTCTCATAATTAAAGCTGGTATCATTCCATCCCAATCTTGTTCAACAATCTCACATTGTTGTCCAATATATCTGCAAAGCGTGTAAGCTAATTCGACTTCAAATCCGATTAATTTACCTGATGCATCTTTAGAATTCCATGGAGGATAAGCACCTTCTGTACCAATTTTAATTTTATCAGCATTAACATTTCCAATTATTAAAAATGAAAATAAAACTGAAAAAATAACTTTTTTAAATATATTCATCATTCTCTCCTTTAATAAAAAAATATTATTTCACAAATCAGAGACTTTAAAAAGAAAAAACTAATGATTTATTGAAGACGAGAAATTCCAAGAACAATCAAAACTGGGTACATAAACCCTGGATAATTTGGTATTTCCAAAATGATGATGAAAAACATTCATCCAATTTTCAACTTGAAGAGGTTTTTTATCTTGGCTACCAACTTGTGCTGTGATCACACCCTTTGGTTTTAATATTCTTACTAAAGAGTCCATATTTTTTGCTGCCAAATCTATACAAAACTGATCATCATTTAAATCTACAAAAATATGATCGTATGTATCGTCTTTTACTGATTTAATACTATGAAACGCATCTCCCCAAACACATTTAACTGAATTTTTCTCTGTAGCTTTTTTTCCAATGTCCCCTAAATGTTTGTTACAAACTTCAACTACTTCTGGATCAAGCTCATACCAATCGATAAAATTAAATTTTTTAGATATGCATTCTCTAGCAACACCTCCGTCACCACCACCAATGATTGCAGCTCTTTCATTATTTTTATTTAACTTCAATCCGGCACCTACAAACGTTGAGCTGTACAAATGTTCATCAGACTCAGCTACTTGAATTTCACCATCAATAAACAATGATTTTCCAAATTGCTCTAACTCTAAAATCTCGATATGTTGACCCACCTTTGATTTAAAATCTTCCAAAACTTCATTTACAACATATGATTTTTGTAAACCCGGAGAGCTGTAAATATCGTGATAAAGAGATCTTGTATCTCTGTTAAATTCTTTTTTTACAATTCTTTTGTGCTTAAATTCTTTTTTAACAATATCAATCGCTACTGAGGGACTGATTTTTCCACAAGTAAAGAAATCAAAACTTATAATTCCTTTTTCAGGAAATGTATGAAAACTAATATGACTTTCAGCTAATAACGCAAGAATTGTAAAGCCCTGTGGTTCAAACTTATATTTTGATATATTTAAGATTGTAACTTTAGCTTCTTTAGCAATCTCATTGATAACTCTTTCATAAACTGACGGATCATATTCTTTATCAGTACCAATTATATCTAAAGTAATGTGCTCCCCTACTTTTATCATATTACCCTTTTTTATAATCTCTAGCTTTTTCCAAAACTTTTTTCATTTCTTCTAATGAAAGAATCTTTGGTTCTCCTAACTTTAGTGCAATAGTGTATTGATGACAAATATTTTCTATCTCTTGTGCTAGTTCAAATGCTTGCTGTAAATTTTTTCCAAAAGCAACCTGTCCGTGATTAGACATCAAACAAGCACTTCTATTTTCTAAAGCTTTAATTACATTTTGTGAAAGTTCTTTTGTCCCAAAAGTAGCGTATTCAGCACATTTAATGTCTTCTCCTCCTGCAAGAGCAATCATGTAATGAAACGGAGGTATGGATTTTCCGTGTGAAGATACAGCTGTTGCGTGTGGAGAATGTGCATGAACAATTGCTTGGGCATCTTTTTTATTTACATAAATATCTCTATGAAATCTCCATTCGGAGGAGGGTTTGTTTACTGAATCGTTATTTTCTGCTTCTTCATTTAAACCCATAAAAACAATATCTTCTGGCTTTAATGTTTCATATTTTTTTCCTGATGGAGTAATTAAATAACCTCGAATATTATCTTGTTCTGCTCTCAAAGATATATTTCCTGATCGTAGCGGTGAAAGATTTGTAGAGTTCAATTTTAGAGAATGCTCAATAATTTGATTTCTTTGGTCTAAATTCTTCATTTAAATAATTCTTTTAGTCCTCTTTCTGATGCTTCACATATGCCTTTTTCCGTAATTAATCCTGTTACATATTTTGCTGGGGTTACATCAAAAGCCAAATTCATAGCTTTACTTTTTTTTGGATAAATTTGTATTTTTTTTACATTTCCTTTCTCATCTAAACCTTCCACATGAGATAATTCCTCTGAATTTCTCTCTTCAATTGGAATATCTTTATGATCTTTTATGTTCCAGTCAATTGTTGAACTTGGTAGTGCAACATAAAAAGGAATTTTGTTATCATGAGCTGCTAGTGCTTTTAGATAAGTTCCAACTTTATTACAAACATCTCCATTGGCAAGAGTTCTGTCTGTTCCAACAATACACATGTCAACCTCTCCTCTTTGCATCAAAATTCCACCTGTGTTATCTGTAATGATTGTGTTTTTAATCCCTTCTTCATTTAGTTCATAGGAAGTAAGATTTGCTCCTTGATTTCTTGGTCTAGTTTCATCTGCCCATACATGAACAGGAATTCCTTTTTTATGCGCATGATAGATTGGAGAAGTTGCGGTCCCCCAATTTATTGTTGCAAGCCAACCTGCATTACAATGAGTTAAGATATTAACTATATCTTTTTTTTTATTATAAATTTCCTCTATTATTTTAAGACCATTTAATCCTATATTTTTACAAAATTTTATATCTTCTTCGCATATTTCTTTTGCTTCATTAACAGCTATTTCTAAAATTTTATCACTATTTAAACCTGACAATTTATTCATCATTCTATCAACAGCCCATTTTAAATTTATTGCTGTTGGTCTTGAACTTATTAATTCATCTGCAGATTTTTTCAAAAATGATTGATCATTATTTTCAATAATTGCTAAAACTAATCCATAAGCTGCTGTAGCACCTATCAAGGGTGCGCCTCTTACTTCCATTATTTTTATAGCATTAATTGCATCTTTAACTGTCTTTAGATCCTTTATAATAAATTGATGTGGCAGTTTTGTTTGATCAATAATTTTTACAACATTATCCTCAAACCAAATAGTACGATAATCTTTTCCTTCTATTCTCATTTATTTAGAACTCTACCCGCAACTGTTTTAAGTTTATTTATAGTTTTTTTTGTTCTTTTTTCCGGTGCAGTAATAATAGCAACATCCAAACAATTATTAGTTGGATCATTTGGATCAATATGATTTTCAAAATTTTCTATCAAATTTTTAATCATATTTTTTGCTTTTGCAGCATTTCCTAAAAGAACTTTTATTACTTGTTGCACATCTACATTTTCATGATCTGGATGCCAACAATCATAATCAGTTACCATCGAAACAGATGCATACCTAATTTCTGCTTCTCTAGCTAATTTAGCCTCTGGCATATTTGTCATACCAATCACATCAGCTTTCCATGATCTATAAAGATTGGACTCAGCTAAAGTTGAAAATTGTGGCCCTTCCATTACTACATAGGTTCCACCTCTTTGATATTCTATTTTTTCTTTTTTAATAGCTTCTTCACACGCATTCATAAGACCATTTGATGTTGGATGAGCCATAGAAACATGGGCAACGATTTCGTCATCAAAAAAAGTTTTATTTCTTGCGAAAGTTCTATCTATAAATTGATCAACAATTACAAATTTACCTGGCGGTAAATCTTCTTTTAAAGATCCAACAGCTGATACAGAAACAATGTCAGAAACACCTAATTGTTTTAACGCATCAATATTAGCTCTAAAATTTATTTTTGAGGGTGAAATAAAATGCCCCCTTCCATGTCTTGGTAAAAAATAAACCTCTTTATTTTTATATTTTGTCTTTAAAATTTGATCTGAGGGTTTTCCCCAGGGAGTTTGTAAATCAACTAACTCTCGATTTTCAAATTCCTCAACATCATATAAACCGCTTCCACCAATGATTGCTAATTTATTTATTGTCATCTTAAAATATTTTAATTAATTATTAATATATAATTTAACCATATGAATTTAAAAGATTTTATTAGATCAATTCCAGATTATCCAAAAAAAGGGATATTATTTCGAGATATAACAACACTAATTAAAAATGAAAAAGCATTTTCTGAAACAATAAACCAGATAGTTGAGAGGAGTAAAAAAGTAAAATTTGATAAAATTGCAGCTATTGAGTCAAGAGGCTTTGTTTTTGCTTCTGCTGTTTCATACATATTAAAAAAACCCTTTGTGATGCTTAGAAAGAAAAATAAATTACCAGCTGATGTTCACTCAATAGATTTTGAACTCGAATATGGTACCGCAACAATAGAGGTGCATAAAGACTCTATTGATGAAAATGATGAGGTTTTAATTATTGATGATTTAATTGCAACTGGAGGGACGGCAGAAGCTGCAGCTAGGTTAGTTGAAATTTCTAAAGGAAAAGTTGCTGCTTTTATTTTTGTTATTAATTTATTTGATCTCAGTGGTACGGACAAATTAATAAAAAAAGGTTATAAAGTTGAAAACCTTATTGATTTTCCGGGTCATTAAAAATGGAAAAATTAAATAAAATTTCTAAAATATTTAATAAGATTTATTACAATCTTTTCGTTGAAAGTTTTAAGGGTAAACTTCATTACAATTTTCCACAAAATTATTATCGTTGGGATCTTATTGAATATTTGATTAACAAATATGATTATTCTGATTACTTAGAAATAGGTTGTGATCAAAATCAGTTATTTTCAAAAATTAAGATACAAAATAAAGTTGGTGTAGACCCAAGTAGTGGTGGGAATGTTAGAAAAACAAGTGATGAATTTTTTAAGGAAAATAAAAAAAAATTTGACATAGTTTTCATCGACGGCCTTCATATTTATGATCAAGTAAAAAAAGATATTCTTAATTCAATAAATTGTTTAAAAGACAATGGTATTGTCCTAGTACATGATTGTATGCCCGACTGTTTAAGTAAACAGGCCGTTCCTAGATATAGAATGATATGGAATGGTGATGTTTGGAAAGCAATAGTTGACTTAAGACAAAGAGAGGATTTAGAAATTTTTACATGTGAAATGGATCAAGGTATAGGAATAATTAAAAAAAAGAAAAATACCTCGATCTTAGAAATAAAAAAACCAGCAAGAAATTTAAAATTTAAAGATTACTATGCTAATTACAAAAAGTTTTTAAGAGTAATAAGTGTAGAAGAATTAAAACAGAAATATTAAATTTCTTTATTTTTCCACGTATCTGGAGTTAAATCATTATCAATCTCAATAGTTAAACGATAATTGAAATCTTTGGGTCCTCTTTTTTTTATATAATCGTAAGTTTTTTTGACACCATCACTCAAACTCACTTTTGTCTCATAATTTAATAATTTTCTTGCTTTATCAGCGGAACAGGTAGCATGCTTTACCTCTCTTGGCCTGTCTTCTTTAAAAACCGCCTCAAGATTTGAACCAGTTATATTAGAACAAATTTCAACCACTTTATTTATAGTTACAAATTCTTCATCTGGTCCTATGTTAATTACCTGTTTATTTAAATTTTTTTGATCCAACATGGGAACTAAGCAGCTTAAACAATCGTCAATATATGAAAAGCATCGTTTTTGCTCACCATCACCATAAACTACTGGAGGTTTTCCTTGAAGCATTCTATTTAAAAATATAGAGACCACATTTCTATATGGATCAGTGTAAATTTGTCTAGGACCTATTATATTATGAGGAACAGCAATTACCCACTCTATATTATTTAAATCACAAAGATTCTTTAATACATCTTCAGCTGCCACTTTCGAAATACCATAGGGGTCGACGGGTTTAGGAGTCATATCTTCTGTAAAGGGTGTTTGTTGATCTCCATATCTTGCCATAGAGGAGCAAAAAATAATTCTTTTTACTTTTTCATTAACTGCTGCAGAAAAAATTGAGACTGAAGCAAGGTAATTATTTTTTGTAATTTCATAAGGTGAAAATACCGACAAACCCTCATGAGCTGTTGCTGCACAATGATAAACTACATCAATATTTTTCATTATTTTTTTTACTTTTGAAAAATCGCTACAATCAAAATTATGAAACTCTATATCTTTATGTATATTATCTTCATAACCACCAATCATATTATCCACACCAACAACTTTATGACCAAGATCTAATAATTTTTCTGATAAATGTGAACCTAAAAAACCCGCTACACCAGTTACTAGAATATTATATTTAGTTGTCATCAAAAATCTAAATTATTATACATTTAAAGCTTAGGTCTATACCATGATTTTCTTAATAAAACAGAATTAATAATACCTGATAATCTATGTTTATAAATTTCACTTTTATCCTTTTGAAATGTTATCAAAAAAATTATAAATTTTATCAAAGATGAAGATAATTTCGGTAGAATTTTTATCATTGCAGCTGAGTATCCATAATGTTTTTTGTGAAAATAGAATGTTGACCACATCCAGTGCCAATTTCTAGAAAGCTCCATGGGTTTCTCAATTTCTGAATTATGTGATGTACCACCTAAATGGCTTACTTTGATTGTGGGATCTATAAATATTTTTGAATTATTTTTTTTTAATCTTCTACACAAATCTATTTCTTCAAAATAAAGGAAAAAATTATCATCAAAAAAATTAATTTGCTTAAGATTTTTCATATTCAAAAACATTGCAAAACCTTTGACATTATCTACCTCTTTAATTTCTTTATCCTCATTAATATTAAAATTATTGTATTTTTCATTTTGAGATATGGGAGCGATAATTCCAAAATCCCCCAAATTATTGATGCTTAAAAAAAATTTATTCACTGCATCATTATTTAAAGTCACATCAGGGTTTACTATTAAAGCATAACTAGTTTTAACCCTTGATAGACCTAGATTGTTTCCTGCTCCATACCCTAAATTTTCTTTTGACAAAATACATTCCACATTTTGATATTTAGAGTGAATTTCTTCCTTTAATTTTTCATCATTTGAATTTTCAATAACGATAATTTTAATACTTTTTTCAATTGACTCTATACAACTAAAAATTTTATCCCTGCTATAAAATGAAGTGATTATGACAGTTAAATCGAAAGTTTTCATATAAAATTAATATGGTAGCGGGAAGTGGGATCGAACCACTGACCTCGGGCTTATGAGTCCCGCGCTCTAACCAACTGAGCTACCCCGCCTTTTGATGAGATTTATAATAGTTTAATAATTTGATTCAATATTTATTAATTAAGTAAAAGTTATAAATTTAGAGAAAATTAACTAATATTTTCTTAGAAAATGATTAGACCAAATAAAATCAACCCTGTTGAAGCAGCTGCTGAAAAATACAATTTTTTTCTACTTTCATTTTTTTTATTTACTGCAATTCTATTTAAAAGAACGTTTATGTTGCTACTTTTTGATTGAGTTGATAGTGGATCTTTTTCAAGGTATCTGGCTATAAGCTTTTCTTTGACGTTAATACCTGAATTTTTCATGTCATTATTTAATCACGTAAAATCAATTTTTGCAAATTTGTTAGAAAGAAAGATAAATTCCAAAGGTTCCCACACCAATTATCAGCAAAGATAAAATGAAAATATTTTTTTTGAGCTCCTTCGTTTCTGTTTCCTCTAGCTTTGACTTTAGAATGTTTATATCAACTCTTTTCTTTAATGTTTTTAAAGGCTTTTCAGCAACACCAACATCATTTGGGGTCTCGATGTTAGTATGTGTCTCTGCAAAGCCTTTATTATTCATGTATGGATTAGTACATTAAAATATCTGTCGAACAATTTTTCTGAAGTTCAATTTGGGTCACTATTAGATTGACATGTGTTCAATTTGGGTCAATATTCCCGAATTCAAATTTTATGAGTATAGAACAAATCGATTTCAGTAAAACCTTAACCGACGATCAGGTTTATGAAAGTATAATGAATAACTACTCTGACTTAGCAAATGAGTGGATATCACATCAGTGGAATTGGATGAACAATGTCTACTGGACGTTTAATGATCATTACAAATACATGATTATAATTTCATTGATAGAAAAAACACTCCAATTTTATGATCAAATGAATATTCAACAATCTTATGAAGAATATTATTCTAAATCATATGTTCAAATAGATAAGTTTAGTATTACTGAATTATGTGAGAAATTAGATCTACCAAAAGAAACGATAAGAAGAAAAGTTTTAGAACTTGAGAAAGCAGGTGTTATTAAAAGAGATAAAAAAAAGATTATAATTGACAATAAAGCATTTTCTTTTGTTAAACCTCAAAATCAAATTAAACTTTCATCAAAATATATCTTATTAGTAGCTGAAGCTTTATATAAAGATAAGCACTTTTCAAAAAAAGTTGATGTCAAGTTAATTGAAAGTTTAATCAAAAAAAAATTTACATTATGTTGGCGGTGGTTTTATCGAATGCAAATACCATTAATAATTGGATATCACAAATTCATGCAAGATCTAAGTACCTTTCATGTTTGGGGAACTATTTGTATGAACCAATCATTGAATGTAACAAAAAATTTAAAAAATTCACATATAAAAAAATTACCATTAGATTTTGGTGCTGCAAGTAAATTACTAATTGATAATGTTGGTTCGACCTCAGGTATAAGCGCAATGTCTATTTCAGACATGACATTAATACCAAGAGCAACAGTAATAAGAAAATGCAAATACTTAATAAAAAATGATTTGATAAAACTTAATGAGAAAAAACAATATACTTTATCCTCATTCAATTTTAAGAAAATTTTACCTTACCAAACTGAAGCTTTTAAGTTTAAAGCTAAATTTATACGTAAAGTTCTAAATCTTCTTGTAATTTCATAAATCTTAAATAAATTATAGACGTTATACTATTACACAGAGGGGTCATGGAGATAGTAACAAAAATAGCACCTATCATACTCGCATTAATAATGTTGGGTTTAGGTTTGGGATTAAAGATTGACGATTTTACGAGAATATTAAAAACTCCAAAAGATTTTTTTGTCGGTTTTTTTTCTCAATTAATTATTCTTCCATTAGTTGCTTACTTATTAATTATTATTTTAAAAGTACCACCTGAAATAGCAATTGGAGTTATGATTATCGCTGCTGCACCAGGTGGAGTTACATCTAATATATTAACAAAATTTGCTAATGGAGATGTTGCTTTATCTATTTCTTTAACAGCTGTAATCAGTTTAATTTCTATTATTACTGTTCCTCTTATAATTTTTACATCTGCTGATTTATTTGGAATTACTAATATTTCTCAAAATATTTCAATGACTGGTATAGCGCTAAAAATGTTTTTGGTTGTAACTGTTCCGGTAATCTTAGGAATGATTATAAGAAAATTTGCTGAAAATTTTGTAAATTCGAAAATTCAGATATTTGAAAAACTCAACATAATATTATTTGTTATTTTTTTTATAGCTGCATTTTATGAAGAAAGAGAAAGTTTTATAGATTTTCTAATGCAAGCAGGTTTAATTACTTTTATTCTAAATATAACAATGATGATTGTGGCTTATTACCTTGGTAAAACTTTTGCCTCAGGAATAAAACAACAAAAATGTATTGCTTTAGAATGTGGATTACAAAATGGTACTTTAGCAATATTTGTTTCGACACAAATATTCGGTACAGATATAGTCTACATAACTCCAACAGCTGCATATGCTTTGATTATGTACATCACTGGTTTTATATTTGTTTTTCTTTTAAAAAATAAAGTTTAATTTGTCTTAAAATTGGTCTGTTTTATTGGTTTATTAATCAATTCAATTTCGTATTTTCTTTTCTCAACCTCGATAAATAATTTACTACCTTTTAATTTTTCATCAGAAAAATCGTTATTGATATAACCAAAAGTCAGGTTTTTCTTAAAGTTAAAAGAATAATTTCCTGAAGTTGATCTGCCTATTATTTTATCTTCTAAATAAATAGGCTCATCATGAAGTAATAGAGGTTCTCCAGGTTTACTATCTTTTAATGTAAACATAGCAAATCTTGTTTTGATCTTCTTATTATTAATTTTTTCAAGAGCTGACTTACCAATAAAATCTACATTTTTTTTATTACTGATTGTAAAAGACAAACCTGCTTGATATTGATTTTCCTCAGGGGAAATATCATGACCCCAATGAAGAAAGCCACTTTCCATTCGCATAATATCCATTGCATGCATACCACAATTTGAAAGATTATGATCTTTTCCTTTTTCTATAATTAATTCATAAATTTTTTTGGCATCATTAGCTTTAACGTAAAGCTCATAACCTAATTCTCCAACATAAGACAATCTTTGAGCCCAAATTTTAGTATCATCTATTGAAATAAATTTTGCTGTTCCGAATTTGAAATTTTCATTATCAAAATTACCATTACTCAATGAACTTAAAAGACTTCTACTCTTGGGTCCAAATAGACCAAAAACACAATAATCATCAGTTACATCTATTAATTCAATATCTTTATTTAAATGTTTCTTAATGTGATGCTTGTCTCTTTCTCTTGTTGCGGCAGAACTAATTATTCTAAAATGGTTTTCACCAATAGCCACTATAGTTAAATCAATCTCAATACCTCCATCTGAATTTAACATATGAGTATAGGTACATTTACCAACATCTTTCTTAATATTCGCAGTACAAATTCTTTGTAATTCTTGATGAGCTTTATCAGATTTAATTTCAAACTTTGAAAAGGGAGTTAGATCAAATAAACCAACATTTTTTAAGGTATTATTTGTTTCATACTCAGCTGAGGGATACCAGCTTTGATAGTTATAGCTATATTCATACTCTGCCTTTTCACCATCTAGTGCAAACCACATTGGTCTTTCATATCCACCAGAGACACCAAAGCATGCTCCAAAACTTTTCAAATTATCATGATGTGGAAGTTTTTTTATATCTCGAGAAGTTTTGTGTTGTTTAAAGGGCCAATGCATTCCATACAAATCTCCTAGTGATTCTGTAATTCTTTTTTTGATAAAACCTAATTCTGAATGAAACTTTTGAAATCTTTTTATATCATAACTAAAAATATCTTCATTAATATGACCGGTCATCAACCACTCCGCTGTAACTTTACCAACACCACCGCCACTGCCAATTCCGATACTATTTAACCCACAACATACAAAAAAATTCTTAATCTCAGGTACTTCGCCTAATAAAGTGTTGGTATCAGGGGTAAAAGATTCTGGCCCTGAAAAAAATTTTCTTATTCCAGCAGTTTCTAAAATTGGAAATCTTTTAATTGCTGAGGCTAAATAAGGTTCAAAATGTTCAAAATTTTCTTGAAACTCACCAAAAGAAAAATCTTCTGGAACTTTATTAGTTTTATTCCAAGCAGGAATTGAATTTCCCTCAAAAATTCCAACGAGTATTTTTCCTGCATCTTCTTTTATATATGTTCGATTATCAAAATCTCTTACCACTGGTAAAGTTTTAGATAAATTTTCAATTGGTTCAGTAATGATATAAAAATGTTCTGCAGGATATAACGGAATACTGACACCGGCTTTTTCTCCTATTTGCCTAGACCACATACCTGAGGCTAAAACGATATAGTCACATTCAATTTTTTGACCTTTAACTTTAACTCCAGAAATTTTTCCATCTTTCGCTAAAATTTCCTCGACTGGTGACTTTTCAAAAATTTGTGCACCCTCCATTCTTGCTGCTTTAGCCAACATATGAGTAACACCTGAAGGATCTGCAGCACCATCACCTGGCATTAAAATTCCTCCTATGACTTCATCTGTATTGATTATGGGGTAGTCTTTTTTAATTTGATCTTTATTTAAAATTCTTACATCAACATCATAAAGTTGTGCGGTCGTTGCTTGTCTTTGAAGTTCTTGCCATCTGCCTTTATGTTGAGCGATTGAAAGTGCTCCGTTTAATCTTAAACCTGCAGAATGATCAACTTTTTTTTCAAGCTCTTTATACAAATCTAAAGTATATTTTCTAATTTTTGTAACTGCTGCTGTTGGACCCAATTGACTTACTAAGCCTGCTGCATGCCAAGTTGTGCCTGACGTTAATTGATCTCTTTCTAAAAGGATTGTGTCTTTCCAACCAAATTTAGCTAAATGATAAGCAACAGAGCAACCCACTACCCCACCTCCTATCACAACAACTTTTGTGCTACTTGGAAGTTTTTTTTCCATCTAATTAGTTATTGATTGCATCCCCTGGATTAACATATTCATGTCCAAAAACATCTGCAACCGCTTTATAAGTCACATGACCTTTGTGAACGTTTAGTCCTGCTAAAAAGTTTTTATCTTCACCAAGAGCTTTTTGATAACCTTTGTTAGCTAATTTAACCAAATAAGGAAGTGTTGCTTTATTTAATGCAATAGTGGAAGTTCTTGGAACTCCACCTGGCATGTTCGCTACACAATAATGAACAACATTATCCACTATAAAAGTTGGATCATTAAAAGTTGTTGGTTTACTTGTTTCCACACACCCACCTTGATCGATTGCAACATCAACAATTACAGAGCCTCTTTTCATTAATTTAAGCATATCTTTAGTAACTAATTTTGGTGCCTCTGCGCCGGGGATTAAAACTCCTCCCACTATTAAGTCCGCCTCGGCTACTAACTTTTTTAAATCTATTTTGTCGCTTTGTTCTGGAATTATTTTATCTCCAAACATTTCAACTAATTGTTTTAATCTTGCTTCTGATTTATCAACAACGTGTACTTTCGCCTTCATACCAGTTGCTATTGTTGCAGCATTTTCACCCACAACACCTCCACCTAAAATTAAAACATTTGCAGGCTCACCGCCTGGAGCTCCACCCAATAATACTCCTCTACCCTTTTGGTTTTTTTCTAAACAATGTGCTCCTGCTTGAACCGACATACGTCCAGCTACAGCACTCATAGGTGCTAACAAAGGAAGTCGTCCATTGTCATCTGTAATAGTTTCGTAGGCAATATTAATACTTTTAGATTTTACTAAACCCTCAGTTAATTCTTTTGCAGCAGCCAAATGTAAATAGGTATAAACAATTTGATTTTCCCTAATCATTTCAACCTCAACTTTTTGAGGCTCTTTAACTTTAACAATTATCTCAGCATCATTAAAAATATCAGCAGCTTTTTCTATAATTTTTGCCCCAGCATTTTTGTACTGATCGTTATCGAAACCTGCTTCAAAACCTCCATTATTTTCAACTAAAACTTCATGACCCTCTGAAACGAGAGTTTTCACACTATCTGGTGTCAGGCCAATTCTATTTTCTTGAGGTTTTATTTCTTTAGGTACGCCAATTCTCATTAACGAAATTTAATTCTTTTTACTCTTTGCGTAATTAGTAATTCCAGTTCTTAGTTTTTCTATGATTTCATCAATGTGTTTTTTTTCACAAATAAACATTGGTGCAATAATTAAACAATCACCAGTCGCTTTGAAATTTACTCCTGCATCGTAACAATGTTTGAAAGTAGCTAAACCTGCTTTACCAGGTCTGCCATCAGTTTTAATATCTATTCCACCCATCATTCCATAACCTCTTATGTTATCTACTACATCAATATCTTTAAGAGAAAATAGACCTTCTTGGAAATAAGGAGCAAGCTCTTTTGCTCTATTAAAAATATCTTCTTTTTCAAAAATATCTTGAACGGCTAGTGCTGCAGCTACTGATACTGGAATTCCTGAGTATGTATAGCCATGAAATAATTCTATCGCACCTTTTGGAGAATTATCCATCACTGCATCATAAATTTCTTCTTTACATGCAACCACACCAAAAGGAACTATTCCATTGGTTGTTGCTTTTGCCATTGTCATTATGTCAGGTGTTACACCAAATTCTTGAGCTCCAAAAGCTGAACCAGTTCTTCCCCAACCCGTAATAACTTCATCAAAAATTAGTAGTATTTTATGTTTGTCACAAAGTTCTCTTAGTCTTTGTAAATATCCAACTGGTGGCACTAATGTTCCTGTTGAACCTGCAATAGGTTCTACAATACAAGCTGCAATATTTTCAGAACCAAAATTAGTACAAATTCTCTCTAAATCATTTGCAATCTCAGCTCCTGTTTCAGGTTGACCTGAAATAAATTTATGTTCATCTAAATGTGTATGTCTCATATGAACAACACCTGGCATCAATACACTTGCATACGCTTTAACGTTATTGATCATTCCGCCTACTGATGTAGCTCCAATGTTCATTCCATGATAAGCACGCTCTCTTCCAACAAATCTAAATCTTTGTCCTTCACCTCTTGCTTTGTGGTAAGCGATACTAATCTTAATTGCAGTTTCTACTGCTGTCGATCCACATATCGTATAAAAAATTTTATTTAAATTTCCGGGTGTGTGTTTTGAAATTCTCGTTGCTAATTCAAATGAACCACCAAAACCTTGTTGAAATGGCTGACAATAATCCAGAGTATTTAATTGATTTGTAATTGCCTCGATGATTTCTTTTCTTCCATGTCCTAAAGGATTACAAAATAATCCTGAGCTTGCATCAATTTGTGTTTTGCCATGATGATTTTTTAAATAAACACCTTTTGCCTCAACAATTAATTTTGGATTTTCTTTAAAATCCTTATTAGATGTAAATGGCATCCAATGTTCATTAAGTGAATTAGGTACTGATGTTCTTTTTTCTGAGCTCATAATTAAATTTTAAAATACTTATAAATGAATCCTTAGACTAATTGTCTTAAATTAACCACCAAAATAATGTCACAACTTAAAGTTGTGTAACTATAATGATCATTTTTTTGTTTTACATATAGGTGAAATTAATCTTAAAATTGGAACATATAAATAAACAAGGAAGAGGCATAAATGAAAAAAATAATAAGTTTTATTCTTGGATGTTTTGTAGCTCTTAATCTTTCAATATCCGTTGCTAATTCAGCAGCAAATGAAGTTAGAGTTGCTTACTTCTTAGAGTGGCCAAGTCCAAATCTAGAGGACATGATGAAGAAAAACTTCGCAAAAGCTCTAGGGGTTCCAGTAAAGTGGACTAACTTTACTAATGGTGGTGCTATGACTGATGCGATGTTAGCAGGAGATATTGATATTTCTTATTCTCAAGGTTTAGTTCCATTTATTAACGCTGTAAAATCTAAAGCACCTATCAAATTAGTTGATATTGCTATGGAATACGGAATGGGAGGAACAACTTGTGTTACATCTAATGCATCTGGAATTACAAAAGCCAACGCAACTGAATTAGAAGGTAAAAAAGTTGCTGTTCCACTTGGAACAATGGCGGAATATGTTTTTGATGAAAGTATGAAAGTTGTTGGAGCAGATAGAAAAAAAATGGATATCATTCAAATGGACCCTGAAGAAGGTGCTGCTGCTTTAGTAAGCGGTGATGTTGTAATGGCATGTTTATTTGGTGGTAATTCTATTAAAGCTGCTACTGCAGTTGGATCTAGATTACTAACAGTTCAAGAAGCTAGAGATGCAGGTATCCTAGGGATTGATATTACTTCTGTAACTACAAAGTTTATGAAGGAGAATCCAGGAATGTTGAGAACTTTCATCGAGGTAACTCATGAAGCAAATGCAAGATATAGAGCTGGAAAAAGCGATATGAATGCAATGTCAAAAGCTTCAGAAATGAAAATTCCTGACATGAAAGAAACTTTAAGTGGTTTCAAATTTCTAACTCCAGAGGAAACAAAAAGTTCTATGGAAAGTGGAAATCTTGATGCATTCCTAAAAGGAATGGGAACACCAAGAGGAAACGTAGACACAAGTTTCTTACCTTTATAATCTAAAGGTAATTAAAATTTAAATAGGCGCCAATTTTTTATTAAATTGGTGCCTATTTTTTTACTCTAAATTCTAATATAAAGTGGACAAATGAGTGATCTAGTTTCTCAAAATCTTAATATGATTTTTAAAACTCCAAAAGGAGAAACTGTACACGCTTTAAAAGATTTAAATTTTACTCTTAAAAAAGGAGAATTGTTAACAGTTCTTGGACCATCAGGTTGTGGAAAAACAACTTTATTGAATATTACCGCAGGATTTATTCGACCAACTTCCGGAAGTATTACTTTAAACAGTAAAGAGATCGATGGACCCGGTGTAGAGAGAGGTATGGTTTTCCAGCAAGGTGCTTTGTTTGAATGGTTAACAGTTGCTGAAAATGTCAACTTTGGATTAAGAATGAAAAAAAAAGATCCAATTGAAACTCAAAAAAAAGTTGATGAATGGTTAGAAATAGTTGGCTTAAAAGGTTTTGGTAATACCCCAACCTATCAACTTTCAGGAGGTATGCAGCAAAGGGTTGCTCTTGCAAGATGTTTGATTAATGATCCCGATCTAATTTTAATGGATGAACCTTTAGGAGCTCTTGATGCATTAACAAGAGAAAAAATGCAATCTCTTGTTTTAAAAATTTGGAA
The DNA here is from genome assembly GCA_902616025.1 of uncultured Pelagibacteraceae bacterium. GTDB lineage: Bacteria > Pseudomonadota > Alphaproteobacteria > Pelagibacterales > Pelagibacteraceae > Pelagibacter. The sequence goes on from CACMRE010000002.1 coordinate 31,874, forward strand.
AGAGACAGGGAAAACAATTATTTTAATTACCCACTCAGTTGAAGAAGCTTTGTTACTTGGTGAGAGATTATATGTGATGGCACCTCGACCAGGTAGAATTCATAAAGAATATAATCTTCCATTTGCCTCAATGGGACTGAAAGAAGATCTGAGAGAGATTAAAAAAAACAAAGATTTTTCTGCGAAACGTGAAGAAATATTAGAGATGATTTGGAATATGGAAGAAGAAATTATGGGGAAAGATAATTAAATGTTAACCCAAATCGTCACCTTTTTAATTTTTTTTGCAGTTATTGGCTGTATTCTCTATGGAAGAAGATTAATCAAAACTGAAAAGGTTGATGCCGTTTTTGGAAATCCAGAAAGAGCAAGAGGTGGTACTCACTGGATTATAGTCGGAAGTAGTTTTCTATTATTGGTATGGCTTTACTATTCTTGGGATATTGCAAAAGGTTTTTACCCAAAATCAGCTAATGAACTTTGCCAAGTGGCAAAAGTTAACGACTCTTTATTAGGTTTAAAATATCAATTTCCAATAGAGGAAAGAGAATTCAAAAGTACTGCTCAAATTAAAAAAGAAAATAAAAATCTAAAAGCAACTTTAAATGAAATTAAGTTTTCTGAAGATCTAAACTTGCAACAAAAAACAGAGCTCACTGAGTTTATCAATAAAACTATTCAACTAATTCCTTTATTAACTAATGAGGATTTAATTGAAAATGAAACGAAGTTTAAAATAGATGAAATAACTGGTAAAATTAACTTATTAACTGAAAATTTTAGAAAACCTGAATATCCTTTTGAAACAGAACAAGAAGCCAATGAAAGACTTAAAGCAGTAAGTGAGCAAGGAGATTGGGGAATTATAAAAGTTCAATCTGGAACAGGGTCCATAGAAAATACGATCGAAGTACCTTTAGTTCCGGAGACTAAAAGAGGTTTAAAATTTGATGCTGCCGCAAAAGAATTACAAATTATTAGTGATGAATTCTTTAAGTTAAGAAACCATAATCCACAGTTTAAAAATAAAATAAAAGAGCTCAAAGATGAGATCAAAGCTTATCGAAAAAATTTAGATGATACTCAAGAAGTAGCTTCAACTTATGCTAAAGATATTGTTAAAATTGCCCGACGAATAGAATTTGCAAGTATTTATCCACCTAATGCATTAAATGAAATGCAAAATGCAATTATCAATTTTGATGTTGCCCAAAAAGAAGCTCAAGGGGGATTGAGATTTATAGATATATTTTTATTTCCAGCTGGCACTATTGTTGCAAGTGGGCCAAGCTGTTCGGAACAAGGATCTGGTAGATGGCTACCTAAGCCGTCAGATACATTAGATAAGTTCATGCTTATGCTTAAACCGAGTGTAGGTTACAAAGAAATTCCTCTTCTCTGGATAGAACTGGTTGATGTAAGTAAAATGATTGGTTTTATTTTACCAGATTGGATTGCTGATATTCTACCTGGTGAATACCCAGTTCATACTCAAGATGGAATTGTTAAACAAAATTTTAAAGGACAAGTTTTAAAATTAGTAACAGGAGACTTTAAGTTATTTAAAGTGCCCGTGCCTTATGGCCATATTTGGGATTCTTTTTTAAGGGTATTTTTAGGATTAGTGTTTGGAATATTAATTGGTGTGCCACTTGGATTATTTATGGGATTAAATAGATTTGCCAAAGGTTTCTTCGATCCGTTAATTGAGCTTTATAGACCTGTTCCCCCTCTAGCTTGGGCTCCTTTAATTATTTCAGTTTTAGGAATTGATAATACCGGGAAAGTTTTCTTATTATTTATGGTCTCATTATCAATCATGATTATTTCTGCAAGAGCTGGTGCCTCTGGTACCCAGTTGTCAAAAATCCATGCAGCTCACTCACTTGGGGCATCTAAAAAACAAATATTGAGATATGTAATTTTTCCAAATTCTTTACCTGAAATACTTACTGGAATAAGAGTTGCCGTGGGAATGTGTTGGGGAACTTTAGTTGCAGCTGAGTTTTTAGCTGGAACAACAGGTATAGGATTTGTTGAAAACGTTGCAAAAAAATATTTTCAATACGAAGTTATTTGGATCACTATATTTATAATGGGAATGTTGGGTTTATTATTTGATGTCACTTTGAGAAAAATAATAGACAAAACAATTCCATGGCGTGGAAAAGGCTAATTTGAAAACAGAAAATCTTAAAAAAGAAGTCATTAAAATTTTTAAAAATCACGGATTAAGCAATCCTCATGCTGTTATTTCAGCAAATGCTTTGATTAATGCCGAGTTAGTTGGGGCTTATGGTCATGGTCTTTCTAGATTAAGAATGTATTGTGAAAGAATATCTAAAAAAGTCATTAATCCAAAACCTAAAATAAAAGTTAAAAAAATATCTCAATCTATTGCTCATATTGATGCTGATAATAGTATTGGCTTCGTTGCAGCAGATCTCGCTATTAGAAAAGCAATCGAATGTGCAAAAAAAACAGGTATCGGTTTAGTAGCAGTTAAAAATAGTGGTCACTATGGATTATCTGGTTACTACGCTGAACAGGCAGTTAAAAAAAATTTAATCACTATGATTTATACTAATGCTCCTCCTGCAATCGCTCCTTATGGTGCAAAAAAAAGTTTGTTTGGAACAAATCCTATATGTTTTGGTTCTCCAACCGGAGCAAGGGTACCTTTTATACTAGATACAGCTATTGCAAAAATTAATAGAGGCAAAATTAGATTTGCAGCTAGAAATAATCAAAAAATTCCAAAAGGTGTTGCATTAGATAAATTTGGCAAACCAACGACAGATGCAAAAAAAGCTCTTTATGGAGTTCAATTACCGATAGCAGGTTTTAGAGGTTCTGGTTTGGCGTGGATGGTAGATATTTTGAGTGGTGTTTTAACCGGTGGAAATCATGCGGGTAAAGTTAAGGATCCTTTTGATGATTTTTCAGGTCCACAAAATATTGGACATTTGTTTATCACATTTAAAACAAACTTATTTGTCAAAAACTATACTTCAAGAATTAAGAATAATATTAAAACAATTAAAAGATTGCCTAAAATTAAAGGAGTAAAAGAGATAATGTATCCTGGTCAAAATAAAGATAAAAGGTTTAAAATGAACTTAAAAAAAGAAATCAAATTGTCAAAAATTATTCAAAAAGATTTAATAGATTTAAGAAATTAATATGCTTTCCGATAAAGAAATTATTTGTCCTGATAACTTACTTAATGTTGCTCATAAAAAGAAAGGTGTTAAAGCAGGAATTGTTAATGCCGGAAAACCTTTACCCATGCAGTCCGTACAAGATGCTGTTAAAGAAAATCTAATTGAGCCAATTTTTATTGGTGATGAAAAAGAAATTAATAAGTGCGCACAAGATCTTAAATGGGATATCTCTAATTATGAGATAATACATGAGCCTGTTGAGAATAATACAGCAACGATTGCTGCAAAACTCGCAAGTGAACAAAAAATTAGAATTATTGTTAAAGGACATATTCATACTGACGTTCTAATGAAAGAAGTTTTGAAAAGAGAATACAATTTATTGGGAAAAACGAGATTAAGCCATATTTGGCATATGACTTTGGGGAAAGAGGATAAACCTTTAATAATAACGGATGGAGCATTAAACGTTTTACCTAATGTAAAAACAAAACTGCATATTCTTAAAAATGTTATTAATTTTTCAAATAGGATCGGTATTGAAAAACCCAAGATAGCAATATTATCAGCTACGGAGGAAGTTTTAGATAGTGTTCCAAGTTCTAAAGAAGCTGAGGAATTAACTAACTTAGCTAAAAAAGAAAATTTGAATGCAGATGTTTTTGGTCCACTGGCATTTGATAACAGTATTTCAAAAAAATCTGCGGCTATCAAAGGAATAGAAAATAGTGTAGCTGGTATGGCTGATGTATTGCTGGTTCCAAGTGTTGAAACGGGAAATGGCTTAGTAAAAATGCTTATATATTTTTGTGGAGCGTGTGCGGCAGGTGTGGTTGTTGGAGGTAAAGTTCCAGTCGTAATAACAAGTCGTTCGGATGAAGCACCCGCAAGATTAGCTTCCATTGCTGCAGCCGTTGTTGCTTTAGATTAATTGTTTGATTGCAATAAAATTAAAATTGTCTTAAATAATTCAACGATAAAAAACAAATAATATGGCAATCACTTATTTAAAAAAATCTCCAAAAACATCGTCAACAGATGACAATAAAACAACGGGGATTGTTCAAGATTTATTAAAAGATATTGAAAGTACAAAAGAGCAAGGATGTATTGATTTAACCAAAAAGTTCGACAAATACGATGGTGAAATCATTGTTTCAAAAGAGAGAATTGAAGAAATTAAAAAAACTTTAGATCAAAAAACTAAAGATGATATTCAGTTTTCCTTTGATCGAGTAAGAAAATTTGCTGAAGCTCAACTTAAAAATTACGGACAAGACTTTGAGGTTGAATTATCTGATGGTTTGTATGCAGGTCAAAAATTAGTTCCAGTTAATACAGCAGGTTGTTACATACCCGGAGGAAGATATGCTCATATCGCTTCTGCAGTAATGAGTGTGACGACAGCCAAAGTTGCTGGTGTTAAAAATATTATAGCGTGTAGTCCACCAAAAGAAGGAGTTGGTGCTCACCCTACTATTGTCTACACTGCTGATCTTTGTGGGGCAGATGTAATTTTAAACTTGGGTGGTGTTCCTGCAATTGCTGCAATGACTAATGGATTATTTAAAAATCCCCCAGCAGACATAATTGTTGGTCCAGGAAACCAGTTTGTGGCTGAAGCAAAAAGAATTTTATATGGCAAGGTAGGTATTGATTTATTTGCAGGTCCAACTGAAATTGGAATAATTGCTGATGCAAAAGCTGATCCAGAAATAGTTGCTGTTGATTTAGTAGGCCAAGCGGAACATGGTTATAATTCACCATGTTGGCTGTATACAACTAGTAAAGAATTAGCTGAGAAAGTTATGAAGAGAGTTCCAGAATTAATTGCAGAGTTACCGGAGGTTCCAAGAACTAGCGCAGAAGCAGCTTGGAGAGATTATGGTGAGGTAATTCTTTGTGACACTGATGAAGAAATTGTAAAAATTAGTGATGAATACGCTCCAGAACATTTAGAAGTTCAAACAGAAAATCTAAAATGGTTTCACGAACGATTAACAAATTATGGATCATTATTTGTCGGTGAAGAAACTACAGTTGCCTATGGAGATAAATGTTCAGGTACAAATCACATTTTGCCAACTAAAGGAGCTGGTAGATACACTGGAGGTTTATTTGTTGGTAAATTTATTAAAACTTTAAGTTTTCAAAGAATGACAAAAGAATCTACTGAACTAGTTGGTGCTGCTGCTGCGAGAATATCTAGATACGAAGGAATGGAAGCTCACGCCAGAACTGGAGATGTAAGGCTCAAAAAATACGGCTATTCAAGTTAAAATAAATAACCAAATCTCGCTCTTATAGATTGTTTATGAACTTCCTCTGCATAAAAACTGGTCAAGTAATTAAGATCAAAAGTTGTTTCATCAAAATTTAATCCAATAAAATAATTTTCGTTTAATTTATAATCAACTCCAAATCCCCTAGTCCAATAATCACGAACATAAGTTGGATCATTTTGATAATCTGTCCATGATGGGTGAACATCTCCAATCCCTAAATAAGTAAAAAAAACGAAATCTTTAAAATTGTATCCAATATTTAATTTTATCTCTTTTAATTTCTCGTATGTAATAGCCCCAGTTAAATTAGGACCTGGATTATTATCTTTTCCAATATTTTCTTGAAAACTTGTTTCTATACCTAATAATAAATTATCTAGATAAAAATTATAACCTAAAAAAAAACCTAGATTTTCTTTTTCAGTATCAGTCGAAGTATTATAAGGATAACCAGGATGAAATTTTGAGGTTGCTACAGAAGTTAATTTATCAAAAGATTTGTACATTCCTAAATAGAATTTTGCATTGATTTTAGGTAATTCTTTTGCGTGCGCGTGAAAAGTAAAAAAAAAGAATACTAATAAAAATTTTAATATTTTCATGATTTTGTATAAAATTTTAATACATCTCCGAATACATATACTGTTATTAAAAACATAAACAAAATAATAAAAATATTTATATATTTCCATATTTTTTTATCATTCAAATACTTAGAAAAATATTGTGATAAATATCCAATTAAGAAGAAAAATAAAAAAGAGGCTATTGTTGCCCCTATTCCAAAAAAATATTTTTCTATAATTAAGAGATTTTTAGCAAAATTCCCTAAAAAAAATACAGTATCTGAATAAACGTGTGGATTTAAAAAGGTAAATCCTAAAGTTTTAAATATTACGTCTTTTTTTTCATTTAAATTAGAATTTTGATCTATCGTTACTTGAGAATTAAAAGATTTCATTTTTGAATATATAAAGTGAATTAAAAAAACGACTAATAAAATATTAAATACTAATTCAATTGTTGGGGTAAAATATTGGGTAAAATAATGAAAAAGAAATATTCCTAAAAATATAAGAATAAAATCAGAAATAGAGCAAATTAAACAAACTAAAAAAACATGTTGTTTTTTTAAACCTTGTTCTATAACAAAAACATTTTGAGCACCGATGGCTAATATTAAGCTTAACCCTGTTAAAAAACCTAATAAAGCAAATTCCATAAAGTATATATTTGAATTTTTTGAACTTACTTTAAATCTTTAGAAAATAAAAATAATTATCAAGTTTCAGGGATAAACAATAAACAAAGACCATTATTACAAAATCTTTTACCAGTTGAGCTTGGCCCATCGTCAAAAACATGTCCATGATGAACACCACACTTAGCACAATGATACTCAATCCTTTTCATGCCAAATGAATAATCTACTTTTGTTTTAAAAGCTCCTGGTAACGCTTCACTGAATGATGGCCAACCAGTGCCACTATCAAATTTAGCCTCTGAGGAAAATAATTTGTTTCCACAATTGGCACAATGATAAAAGCCTTTTCTTTTCTCTTGCAGTAATTCACTAGTAAATGGTCTCTCAGTACCTTCGTTAAACATAATTTCTTTTTGTTTACTAGTAAGGTTCTGATTGATTATTTTTTTGGTTTCAGAAAGTACAAATTTATATGGATACAAAATCCATGATAAACAGGATACACCAATAATCTTTAATAGATTTCTTCTACTACTCATTAAAACACACCTGAAAATAATTTAATAAAAATTATTCAGGATTTGCCGTTAATGTTTTAATTTCTAAAATATTTTCGTTGGGGTCTTTAACAAAGAAAGTTTCTTGCTCATACTTTGTGCCTTTAAATCTTAAGTAAGGCTCATCATAGTATTTTGCACCTTTATCTTTTAATCTTTGTTTTAAAGTATCAAAATCTTTTCTTGATAAATGAACACCAAAGTGAGGTACGGAAACATTACCCATGTCGACATCGTGTCTTTCATTATCTAATTTATGTTCACTTGCATGAAGTGTTAATTCATTTCCCCAAAAATCAACATCAGCCCACTCTTGAGCAGAATTGTCCAATCTGCAGCCTAATGTTTCGCTGTAAAATTTTTTTGCTGTCTCTAAATCACCGCATGGTATTGCTAAATGAAAGCAGTTCGTGTTTTTATACATAATTTCTCCTTTAAATACTTAACAAAACAACTATATAAGCATTAATTTTTTAAATCAAGTTGGCAAAGAATAATGAATGATTTTTTACAATCTATAATAGACAGAGACCCTGCGGCAAAATCAAAGGTGAGTTTGATTCTTACCTACCCCGGAGTAAAAGCTATTTTTTTTCATAAAATTGCAAACTTTTTTGCAATCGCCAAATTTGATTTAGTTGCAAGAATCATTTCTCAATTTTCAAGATTCTTAACTGGTATAGAGATTCATCCAAAAGCAAAAATAGGAAAAAATTTATTTATTGATCATGGCATGGGAGTTGTAATTGGTGAAACCTCCGAGATAGGAGATAACGTCACGATCTATCACAACGTTACGCTTGGTGGGATTGCTCCAAGTATTAATGCAAATGATCAAAGAAATGTTAAGAGACACCCAACATTAGAAGACAACGTCGTAGTTGGATCTGGTGCTCAAATTTTAGGACCAGTTGTTATTGGAAAAAATTCTTTAATAGGTGCTAATGCAGTGGTTACTAAAAATGTTTCTGAAAAATCCATCATGGTTGGAATTCCAGCCACAAGAGTTGGAGATGCCACAAAAGGATTTCAACCTTATGCGGTTACTGATAAAGATAAAGATAATGACACAAATTAAAAATAACTTTCTTGAGTCGATTGGAAATACTCCTTTAATTAAATTAAAAGCAGCTTCTGAAATCACAGGATGTCATATTTTTGGTAAAGCGGAATATCTTAATCCAGGTGGATCAGTTAAAGATAGAGCTGCTCTTGCTTTAATTAAAGATGCACAGGAAAAAAAATTAATTTCAGAGGGGGGAATTGTAGTTGAAGGCACTGCTGGAAATACTGGAATTGGTTTATGTCTTTTAGGAAATTCTTTAGGTTATAAAACAATTATTGTAATGAATGATAATCAAACACAAGAAAAAAAAGATACTTTAAAAAACATAGGTGCAGATCTTAGGTTGGTACCACCCAAACCATATAAAGATGATGGTAATTATGTAAAAGTCGCAGGTCGTCTTGCTGAAGAATTAAAAAGTACAAATAATAATGGTGTAGTTTGGGCTAATCAATTTGATAACACTGCCAATGCAAAAGGTCACTATGAAACCACAGGACCAGAAATCTGGGAACAAACTGACGGAAAAGTAGATGGTTTTGTTTGTGCTTCTGGAACAGGTGGAACTATAGGTGGTGTAAGTAAATTTTTAAAAGAAAAAAATAAAGATGTTAAAATTTATTTATCTGATCCGACAGGTTCTGCTCTTTATAATTATATTACGAATGGTGAATTAAAAGCTGAAGGAGGATCAATTACTGAAGGAATTGGTTCAAGTCGAGTAACTAAAAATTTTGCTGAGGCAAAAATTGATGGTGCTTATTCAATTAGTGATGAAGAGTCATTACCAATACTTTATGATTTAATTCAAAATGAGGGTTTAAGTTTAGGAACCAGTTGTGGTGTAAATATTGCAGGTGCAATTAGACTTGGAAAAGAACTTGGCCCAGGAAAAACTATTGTAACTATTCTTTGTGATAAGTCTGATAAATACAACTCAAAGATGTTTAATAAATCTTTTTTAAAGGAAAAAAACCTTCCAATACCTAGCTGGTTATAATATCGCATATCAGCCATGTAACAAAACAGTTACATTTTTAGAATAATATTAATTAACATCGAGGGGTCATGAAGAAATATATAGCAGTAATACTATCCTTATTAATTTTTACATCTGCACATGCAGGTATGAGTAAGGATGATAAATCTAAAGCCTGGGATTGTATTGGAATTTATATGGCAAATTACTTTTTACCATCTGGTGAAAAATTTGAATATGGCATGAAAGAAAAATCTATTTCAACAGTAAAAGTTTTAAAAACGTATGCTCTTGAAATTGGTATTCCAGAAAAAGAATGGGATGAAGGAGTAAATAAAGCAGTTGATAAGCATTATGGCTCCAAATACGACCAAGCTAAAACTGAAAAATGTCATACATTTGTTGAAGCTTTAGTTCCGAATGGAGCTGAACGAGTAAAAAAAGTAGTTCAAACTTTATATTAATAAAAAAGGAGAAAAAAATGGAAAAAGAAATGTTAGTACTTCTTAAGCTTAAAGAGGGTAAATTAGAAACTTTCATGGGTTGGATGCAATCAGATGAAGGGATGGGTGTTAGAAAAAGTGTTGCCTATCCAGAAAAAACTGTTGGAGCCATGATTCCAGATAAAAGTGGGATGTTATTTAAAGTTAATGTTCATAATGAAGCTGGAATGAAAGAATTTGTAACTGGGAATAACCCTACTGCAAAGGCTATTTACGCAGAATGTGTAGAGAGTGCTAAATTATATGAACTATCTGAAGTAAATTTATAAGGAGTATAAATGAAAAAAATAATGTTAACGCTTTGTTTGATCTTATTTATGAGCTCAGCATACGCAGGTTCATGTCCGATGTTAGCTAAAAATATTGATGATAAGATTAAAAAAGCTCAAGAACTTAAAGATCAAGGTATGGATGCCCATAATAATGGTGATCATGCTAAGTCTGAAAAACTTTTAAATGAAGCACTTGCTTTATTTAAAAGCTAAACACAAAGGAGAAAAATGAAAAACTATATAGTCACGCACACTTTTAAATCAAAAGAGGCAAAAGCTAAAATGATAGAAGTTACTGGTTCAATGTCTATGGAAGATATGACTAAAGCAATGACAAGTGATAATGCAAAGTGTCAAATGAGTTGGAATACACCTGGAGACAATCTAACAATGTATTGTTGGTGGAAAGGTACTGATCCAGATGCAATTAATAAACAATTAGAGTCTATGAACGACTTCTATGAACCTCATAAATTTGTTGAGTGTACAGATGATGTTATAGATTTTAATGCTAAATAAAAATGCCTAAATTTTTACCAAATGAGGAGAAACAATGAAGGTAATTTATACTAGAACAATGAGAGTAAAAGATGACGGCCTAGGAAAAGCAATGGAAATAGGAAAAGGTTTAGCGGCAGTCAGAAAAAAACATTATCCTAAACATGATGTCTATTTTTCTTTTCAAATGGGTGGAGATCCAAGAACAATAAGAGAAACTTTAATTGGAACTATGTTTGAAGGTGATAACGAAGCTGACGCTAACATGTCGGCAGATCCTGAATATATAAAACTTTTAGATCAATTAAAAGAAGTTGCCATAGAAGGAACTATAAAGGACGAGATAAGACCAATATTTAGTGAAGGAGACTAAATAATGTTAGAAAAATTTAATGGAATATTTTATTTAGCAGTTTTTATAATCCATTTTATAGGATTTGCTTATTATGGATTTAGATGCGTTTTCCAGACAAAGTCCTTTTTGGATAAATATGGTATCGACGATACTGGTGCAGGAATGGTTAGATTTTTTGGATCAATATTTCTTGGTTCCGTAGTTATGGCTATTTATGTTGGTTTTATAAGACCTAATGGTTTAGAGACAACATGGGCATTCTTTAACTTGATCTTCTTGCAAAACTTATCTGCATTTATTGTTGGCTTTTATAACACAAAAATTAATAAACTTGGACACACAGACAAAACATCGGATGAGGGGATTTATGCTCCATTAGTTTTGACTATACTTAGTGCTGTGATGATCTATGGTTTTAGTGACAAAATTTATATTTAACAACAAAGGAGTACAAAATGTCGATGTTAGAGAAATATACCAATGCAATTGATAAAAAAGATGAGTCAATTATGAATGAACTTTTGCATGATGACTTTAAATTCACAATGCACAAGTCAGGAAAAACCATAGGAAAAGCAGATGTTATAAAGTGGGCAATGAGCGGTGATATAAACCAAGATAAAGCTAGAGTGGTCTACGAAAATGATGAAATTGGAGTTCACCATTCAATAGTTACATTTAATGATGGGAATGTTGAGGCAGTAATGGCAGTTTATAAATATAAAGATGGAAAAATTATAAGTTTAGAGACTGGCGCCACTCCAATGCCAAAATAAGTGAGTCAATTACTTTTTCTTAGTATAATTATAACTGCACTTGATATTTTTTTAATCATTTACGCGTTGACTATCCCACTTTATCCAAAAAAATGGCGAAAAGAGGTAAATAAAAAATATAAAAATGAGACAGCTACTGGAGTAACAATAATTTTTGTAACGATGGCAGCTTGTTTTTTATGGGTAATTTATTTTTATTTCTTAATTTTTGATTTATAATTTTCTATGTTTCCAAAAAAATATTCAAAATTAATATTCATATTTTTTATGGGTCTTGGCATGAGCTTGATCATGACACTTATAATTACATATATCAATACAGGTTATGATGAACTTTATTATATGAGATTTTTTAAAGCTTGGTCAGTAAGCTTACCTGTTGCATTAGTTGCCACAACAATTGTAGCTCCTATAGTTGAAAAATTTGTAGATAAAATTACCAAATAATAATACTCTTTATATTGTGAGTAATATAATTGCCTACATAGTTCTTATACTTGCAGTAATTTTGGGGACTGCAGCAAATGGTTTTGCTAAAGGAGCCAATGGTTTTACATTATTATTACCAAGCTTATTAACAGCAATAACAATAGTTGCTTGTATGTTTACATTATCAATTGTTATGAAAACTATTCCTGTGGGTATTACTTATGCCTCATTTGCAGGTCTATGTATTATCGCCACAACAATTGTTGGGGTATATAAATTTAATCAAATGCCAGACGTTTTCACTATTGTTGGTTTAATTTTAATTATTTCAGGAGTGTTAATAGTTAATCTTCTTGGTAAAACAAATTAAATTTATGACTAATTTATCTGGATATATATTTCTTCTACTGGCAATTATCTTAGGCATTACTTCAAATGGTTTTTTAAAATCAACTAATGGATTTACCAATATTGGCCCAACAATTTTTTGTGCAATATCAATAGTTGCTTGTATTTTTTGTTTATCAAAAGCAATGAATATCATTCCTGTAGGTTTCACTTATGCTACGTACGGGGGACTAACAATTACTGCAGTAACTTTATTTGGTGTGTTTAAATATAATCAAATACCAAATCTCTATGGTATTATTGGGATAGCTCTAATTATTATTGGTGTGATTCTTTTAAATACTCTTGGTAAAACTACTTAGTTATTGGTCTAAGCATTTTTAGAATTTTATTATGAATATTATTGTTAACTGAAGCAACAATATTTCCACCTTTAACTGCATCAGTATTTTTCCATGTACTAACAACTCCACCAGCTGCTTTTATAATTGGTATCAAAGGGTGAATATCCCAAATTTTATTTCCACATTGAATAACCACATCAACTTTACCCTCGGCAAGATGTGAGTAGCTAAGAGCATCTGCACAAGGAAACTGCATTAGTTTTAAAATTTTGGGTATTTTTTTTTGTTTATTTAAAGATAACATGCCATGAAAAGCAGCAGACATCTTTATATTTTTGAATAATATTTTTTTATTAACTTTAATTTTTCTTTTTTTTCTTTGATCCACAACATATGCAACTTTATCTGAGGCATTAAAATAATGTTTTTTAAGAACGGGATAATTTGCCAGTCCAATTACAGGGTTGCCTTTATAATTCAAAGAAATTAAGTTACTCCAAGTAGGATTACCAATTACATAAGATCTGGTTCCATCTATTGGATCAATGACCCAGGTAAAATCACTTTTGGTTTTCTTTTTGCCAAACTCCTCACCTATGACTTGGTGATTAGGAAACCTTTTTTCTATCTCTTTCCTGATAAATTTTTCAAAAGCTTTATCTGAGGTTGTAACAGGATCGAATCCTTTGCCTCTTAATTTGTTAGAGACTTTAAAAGTTCTATTGAGCTTAGAGTAATAAAACTTAGTAAGTTTTCTAGCTAAGCTATCAACAAACTTAGAATATCTTTTAAAATCTGATGAATTTAATTTTGACACATGGGACTATTACTATTTAATTTATATTGATTAAAGTAAAATTTTAAATAATTCTCTTATTATTGTATGAAAATAGAATTAAACGATAACAAAGTGTTTTTTGAAAAACAGGGTGCAAAAAAAGAAATTCACCCTTTCTGGCTAAGAGAACGGGTAAATAGTGAGAACTTTTTAGACCAAAAAACTCAACAAAGATTATTTGATCCAACAATGCTTAAAAATAGCTCAGAAATTTCAAAAGTAAATATTTCAGATAAATTTCTTGAGGTAAGTTTTAAAGATGGAGCAAACGCAAAACTAGTTATCGAAAATATACTTAAAGAGTTTGAGAAAGATAATGAATTATACTTTATCAATAAAATTTCATGGAAATCAGAGTTTCAAAATAACAATATTTATAAGTTTGATAAAAACTTTTTTGAGGAAAAAATAATGTATGAATCTTTATTAGACTTTTACAAATATGGATTTGTTATATTTGAAAATGTTCCTACCCAAGATAACTTTATTGTCAATTTCGCTAATTCAATTGGAAGTATTAGACGAACTAATTTCGGTGAGTTTTTTAATGTCAAATCAAAACCAAATCCAAATGATCTTGCCTATACTTCATTACCTTTAGCACCGCATACTGACAATCCTTATAGAAAACCAGTGCCTTGTATACAATTGCTGCATTGCATCGAAAATGAAGTTGATGGTGGCTTATCAACGTTAGTTGATGGTCTTGCTGTAACAGAAGAATTAAAAAAAGAGCATCCAAGTTTTTTTCAAATTTTAACCGAAATAAAAGTCAGATTTCAATTTGTCGATGATAATGTTGTTTTAGAAGACTGGGCAGAAATGATCCGACTTGATGAAAACAAAAGACTTAAACAAGTCAGATTTAGTCCTCGATTAGATTTTGTGCCCTTAATGGATAAGGAAAAATTAGAATTATATTACGCAGCTAGAAACAAAATATCAGAAATGTACAACTCAGAAAAATTCAGAATTGAATTTAAATTAAAACCTGGTGATCTATTAATGATGGATAACTATAGACTTTTACACGGCAGAACCGAATATAATGCTAATGAAGGTAATCGATTTTTACAAGGTTGCTATATAGATTATGATAGCACTGAGGGAAAACTTAAACACTTGAAAAGAAAATTTAATATATAGATTATTTGTTAAAGCAATTGTTAACTAATATTGCCATTAATATCCAAATTATAAATGTTTCCCCATGACTAAATGTGTAATCAGCTCCAGCAAAACCTGCTGCAATATTGATAGCGTAAATAATTATCGTAGAGACAATTAAGCTTACAAGTAAGTTAATTAATCCTTTCACATATTTCATAATGAAACAATATAGATATTAAAACTCAATGCAATTTTTAATTTTCTATTTTTAAGTGAAGTTTTTTTAAGATGTGGGAAGACTAATAAATAGTTAGGTTGTATTCAAGAAATATATTTAATTAATTTGTAAATAAATATCTTGAATACAACCTTGCTGAAATTTAACCTCTAATTAAGGAGGTAGTTTTAATGAATCAAATGCCACCTGACACTTAGCTGGGTAGCTTTATATTTCATAAAAACGAAAACAAAAAACTTAAAGTCTATTCGGACTTAAATGCCATCAAGGCAACTTAAGGGAGCTCTTTTGGCTGGAGAGCAAAAGGGCAACCCCTTAAGTAAATTGAATTTACTTTTTTAAAATTCGGCAAATTAATTTATCTTTAAAATTTAGTCTTTTGTTATATTTCCTGCTGATTTCGCTTATTCCTTTAAAAATATCTGCACTACTTAAATGCAATAATGTTGAAATGTATCGATTTTTAATCATTTCTACATATTTCTCTCTCGATATTTTTACTTTAAAAGAAAACATTTTTGAAATACTTCCAGGATATAAAACATTTATATATCTCAGTATTTTTTGATCTCTTTTAAGCGATTTATTCAATTTTTTTTTCATTTTTAAAAAAGTGGGAATCTCATTTTTAGATGTAGCCAAGGTAAATATTGCTATCCGACCGCCAGAATTAAGACAATTCATACATAGTAAAAATAGTTTTTTTATATCTTTAAGTGGTAAAAAATGAATTGTTTGTTTTAGTAAAATTAAATCAAATTTTTTTTTATTCTTTTTTAAGTAACTTATTGCGTCAGTTTTATTAAAAATAATTCTTTTATCTCGATCTTTATGTTGCTCAATATCAATACCTATTGGCTTCTTAATTAATCTAAGCTTAGATGTTAGGTTTCCTAATATTTTACCTCTGCCACATCCAATATCTAAAATTTCAGAATTCTTATTGAGTTTAGTTTCTTTGATTAAGAATTTGTTAAATGATTTAATATAACTGGTTGATGAAAGCCAAGTTTTATTGTCCCAATTCTTTAATGACACGCAATATTAAATTTTTTTAATCGCCAATAATTATAGGGCCAAGGAGTTAAAAAACCAGCTAAGAGCATAATTGGCACAACCCACCATGTTAATATTGCACCACCAGTCAAAAAGTAATCAGTTAAGTTCATTGCAACTTCCATACTTATCATTGATATAAAACTCATTCCAATTGCAGTTTTAAAAGCTTTTGAAAAATCAAAACTTTGTCTCATTAATATAATTGTTTCCAAAATGATACTTGTAATCAAACCATTAATGATAGCTAAAATCATAATTCCTAGAACAGGAAATGGAATTTGTGTTAGCTGAAAAAATAAAATTGTACCCAAATCTCCGATCGCACAACCCAATAAACACCAAGCGGTGTTTTTAGCACTTCTTTTCCAGGTATGTTTGCATGACCAATGAAAATTAGCCTTCGCAGTTGTGTCCATTAAGTTAATTTATATCAACTTTAGCAATCATTCCAACTTGATAATGACCAGGAACATTGCAAGCTACTTCAATGTTAACTGCGTTATCAAATTTCCAGATGATTTCTCCCTTTTGTTTTGGTTCAAGCAAAACACTATTGCTATGTGAATGGGCCATAGCTTTATCCATTTTTGCCATTTTTTTCATTTTTTCTTTATCAATGGAATCAGCTAATAGAATTTCATTTTCAACCATTTTTATCATTTCTGGTTGATGTTTCATGTGCATCATCTTATTTGCAATATTAAATTCATGGACAAGCATACCAGCATTTTCCACTTCAAATTTAATTGTTTCACCAGCTTTAATTTGAAATGAACTTGGTTCATAATAGTTGTCATACATCACAACTTTAACTACACGTGAGATTTCACTTTCTTTACCTTTAGAGCCTATTTTCATATTTTTATCAGCATAGGCAAATGTATAAGTAAATATAAAGATAACTAAAAATTTAAATATTTTCATAATGTGTGTAGAAGTAATCCTTGGTATTATTTTTACAATGGGTCAATTTGTACTTATGTGTTATTATAATTAAATGATTTTCAAACAATTATTCGACAAAAATTCTTCTACATATACCTATTTAGTTTCATCTGGAAAAGGAAGAGAGGCGTTAATTATTGATCCTGTGTTAGAAAATGTTGGCGAATACATAAATTTACTAAAGGAGTTAGATTTAAAATTAGTAAAAGTAATTGATACCCACATACATGCAGATCATGTAACAGGGGCATCTAAGCTTAAAGATATTACTAAATGTTCTACTATTATGGGCGCCCATACTCCTGCAGATGCTGTTGAAATAAAAGTTAAAGATGATGAATATATTAGTCTAGATAATCTTAAAATTAGAGCGATGTATACTCCTGGACATACTTCAGATAGTTATAGCTTTTTAATGGATAATTATCTTTTTTCAGGTGACACACTACTAATTAACGGAACTGGTCGAACAGACTTTCAAAATGGTAGTTCGAAAGATGCTTATAATTCAATTTTTAATAAACTTTTAAAATTACCTGAGGAAACTCTTTTGTACCCTGCTCATGATTATAAAGGTGAAAAAGTAAGCACGATTGGTAAAGAAAAAAAACAAAACCCAAGATTACAAGTAAGTAGTGTTGATGAATATATTGAGATCATGAACAATCTTAATTTAAAAAAACCTGCTCAGATTGATTTCAATGTATCTAAAAATATTAATTTAGGTGTTTAAATTAAATCGAGGACTCTAAAGCTTTATAGATTAGTTCTTTAGTAGTCTCTCCAAGACTTCGATAAACTTCTTTATTATCTTTAAAAATTAAAAGTGTAGTTTGATATCGTACATTAAAAAAATTAGCAATTTCTTTGTTGGTGACATCAAATGCAAAATATTCAATATTTTTAAAATCATTTTTTGCTTTTTGCAAAACTTTCATTTGACTAGCACAGGACATACAATACTTAATCCAAGAGCTCACTACTACAACCTTACCCTCAGATTGTGCCTTATCAAATAATTCTTTTTTAAAAGTTGTTTCTTTTTCCATCGCATTGACATTGAATGCAAATAAAAGAAAACAGAAAGTTAAAATTTTTTTCATGATTGATTATACAACAAATATTAAAAACCAATAAGAAGCTAAACCTGAAAATATTGTCGCAATTATACTCCTTGAGAAAATACCAATAACCATTGCAATTATTGCTGCTAATATCTTTGGATTATTATCTATTTCAAACAAGCCTTTGTCATTAATAAAAATTGCTGGAAAAATTATCGCAGGAAATATTGCAGATGGCACAAATGACAATATCTCTCTAATTCTATCATTGAACATTTCCTTTTTAATTAAAGCTATCATGGAAAATCTTGTTAGATAAGTAATCAATCCACAATATAAAATTAATGCCCAGTTACTCATACTTTTTTGTTTTTCATTGTTAATATCATTGCTGTAAATAGTCCTGCAAAAGCAGCAACTATGACGTAGGCTTTAAAAGGAATATAGTTATATCCAAATGTAGCAACCAATCCTGAAATAATTATTACAATCACATTTATAAATTTTCTAAAGTCATTAACTAATAAAGCTAAGAAAGTTAAAGGAACTGCAAAACTTAGTCCGAGTTTTTCTGGAATAGCTGCTCCAAGTATAATTCCTAAAAATGTTGTTGATTGCCATATCACCCAACAAGTAGCTCCCCCACCTACTAAATGAAAATATCTATTATTATCTTTATTCTTTTTTAAATATTCATTTGATATTGCAAATGCTTGATCGATTAAAAAGTATGAAATAATAATTTTCCAAATTAATTTTAAATCTGATAGATGTTCGGATACGACTGCACCATAAAGTAAATGTCTTGAATTAACAGCTCCAACAGAACTTATTATTACTAAAGATGAAGCTCCTCCTGAAAATAATTGCAATAATACTATTTGCGAAGCACCACCAAAAATTATTAAAGACATTGCCATTGTTTCAATCGGAGTAAATCCAATATCAATAGCCAATACGCCGAATATTAAACCAAATGGGACCACTGGTATCATAAGTGGGCTTACATCAATAATTCCCTTTAAAAAAACTTTAAAGTTACTTTTCATTTTCTAAAAGGTTTTTATTAGAAGCAAACTATATGATCAATATGAATTGGTCTTTTGATACCAAATTTCTCATCCACTTCATGTTGATGTATATGGTGTGAGTGAACAAATACTGGAATTAAAGTATTGCTTGGAGCTCTAAGAGTATAAATAAAATTAGTGCCTCTAAATTTTCGATCAACTACCTCAAGTTTTAAATTACTTGTATCATCATGCTCTAAATCTTCTGGCTGAAGTAATAATTGCACATTGGCACCTTCTGGATACTCTTTTATAAAATTCCCCTCAATAGTGCCTAAATCCCAGTTTTCTAAAGTATTTTTTCCAGTCACTTTTGCTGGAACTAAAATTCCTCTATTTAAAAAATTTACGACTTCAATAGAATTTGGCAAATGATAAACCTTGTAAGGATCATCAAATTGTTTCAGTTCTTGATTTAAAATTATTCCGCATTTTGATCCTAAATAAAATGCCTCATAAGAGTCATGTGTAACAATGATTGTTGTGATCTTTAATTTATTTAAAATTTTTTTTAATCTTACTTGGATTTCTTCTTTAAAACTTTGATCTACATTTGATAATGGCTCATCAAGTAACAACAAGTCTGGTTGCATTATTAACGATCTTGCTAATGAGGCTCTTTGAGCTTCACCGGCACTTATTTCATGCGGGTATTTATTAAGAATGTGAAATATGTCTAATAAATCTACTATTTCCTTTAAACTAATTTTTTTCTCTTTTTTTTCCTTATTTCTTTCAGAACCAAGCGAAATATTTTTTTCAATAGTGTAATGTGGGAATAGACTGTTATCTTGAAAAGCAAGTGAAACATTTCTATCTTCTGGCTCTAAGTTAATATTTTCAGAAGATAAAGTTTTTCCATTTAATATGATTGATCCCTTTTTTAATTTTTCAAGGCCCGCAATCGTTCTCAAGATTGTAGTTTTCCCTATTCCTGAAGGACCTAAAAGACATATTACGTCACCTTGATTTTCAATTGCAAAAGAAACATTTTTAACTTTAGTTTTATTACCTACATTAAAATCAACGTTGTTAACTTCAAAAAAATTTTTAGTCATTATTATCTCTTAAAATATATTTAGATGTAACAATTATGAAGAAAGTTGCAATCAAAATCAAAAATAATGAAGGTACCGCAGCAGCCTCAAGTAAATCCTCTGATGCAGAGATATAAGCTGTTGTTGCAAAAGTTTCAAAATTAAAGGGTCTTAAAATGAGAGTAATTGGTAGTTCTCTTATTATTTCTAAAGAGACTAGTATTCCAACAAACAACAAAGAATTTCTCAAAAAAGGAATATGAATATTCATAAAAGTTTTTCTTTTAGAGTAACCAAGTAAATATGAGCTTTCATCGACTGAAATATTAATTTTTTCATAGCCTGATTTTATTCCGTTATAAGCAAGAGAATAAAATCTTATAAAATATACAAGCACTAATCCAAGGATTGATCCTATAAAAACTTTTTTGATAGAAACAAAACCCAAATTTTTAATCACACTATCATCAAACCATGCAATAAAGGTTATGAATGCGACAGCTAAAATAACTCCAGGAATTGCATAACCTGAAATAGATAATGTGGATAAAATATTTAACGTTTTATTTTTATTTACTCTGTTTCCATAATTGGAAACTAAACCAAATATTATCAACAGCAGACTTGATAAAATTACTAGATAAAGAGTATTCATTAATAAATCTAAGATTTTTAAATCAAACAAGTTTTCTGGAAATTTAATTGTCCAATACATCATCTGACTAAGCGGAAATAAAAAGCTTAAAAAGAATACTAAAAAACAAAAAGAAAAAGCTAAAAAAGCTTTTTTACCTGAAAGTTGTATTTTTTGTTTTTGTTTAAACCCTGCCTTGGTATTGAAGTGATATTTGGCATTTTTTCTCGATAAATTTTCTAAGATAAAAAGTGCAAAAATAAATAACAATAAAAAGAAAGATAATTGATTTGCAAATGCTAAATCGTCAAACGCAATCCATGAATTATAGATACCTGTAGTTAACGTATTTATTGAGAAGAAATCTACTGCACCAAATTCAGCTAGTGTTTCCATAGCCACTAGCGATAAACCAGCAACTATAGCAGGCCGTGCTGCTGGGAGAATGATTGAATAAAATGCCTTAAACTTTGTAAACCCTAGGTTTTTTCCCAAATCAATTATGTTTTGTGATTGATATAAAAAAGACGCTCTCGCTAAAATATACACATAAGCATAAAGTGAAAAAGAAATTGATAATACTACACCTAATAAACCATCAAACTTAGGAATGCTTTGGTTGTAATTACCCTCACCAAATAAATTTTTTAAAATAGTATAGGCAGTTCCATAATTTTCAAAAAAAGCTGTTAATGAATACGCATAGATATAAGGGGGTACAGCAAAAGATAGAATTAGTGCCCATTTAAAAAAATTACTAAACGGAAAATTAAAAAATGAAACTAAGTAAGCTGATCCTGTCCCTATAATAAAAGTTAAAATTAAAACACTCACCAATAAGATTAGGGAATTGAAAATATACTCCAATAAAAAAGTATCTTTTAATACTTGATAGTAATTGGAGGTA
Source organism: uncultured Pelagibacteraceae bacterium (assembly GCA_902616025.1). Classification (GTDB taxonomy): domain Bacteria; phylum Pseudomonadota; class Alphaproteobacteria; order Pelagibacterales; family Pelagibacteraceae; genus Pelagibacter. The sequence goes on from CACMRE010000002.1 coordinate 53,556, forward strand.
TTATCAAAAAAACTAGAAAAGACAGTTAAAATTGGAATGATTACAAATAATGAAATTACAAAAGAAGATATATGCCAAAAATTTATTCTCATAATTTATAATCCGCCTTATAAACATGAAAGTATTATGTTCAAGGCCTTAATAAAAAGACAACTTAACTAAGGCGCTTGAACACCCAGAAAATCAAAAATCAAATACTTTTAGGATATGCGGAACCTCCTCAGTTTTAATTTCTGAAAGCTTTCTGTTATTTACTCTTTTATTGATTTTTTCACACTCCAAACTGCATGGGGAACATGCTTTGGAAGATTTATTTAAATCAACTTCAGAAATAAATTTCTTTTGTTCTTCCATCGGTTACTTCCAACCAGCTGCTGTCATTACTTCAACTGCAGCAGCTTGATTTTTTCCATAAGAAGCTAATTTAGTTTTCATATCTTGTTTGAAATCTAATCCTAAATTATTGACTACTAATGGACTTGGTGAAACACCGTCAATCATTGGGAACTCAAAAGTATTGTTTGTAAAATGCTCTTGGGACTCTGGAGTTAATAAAAACTCTACAAGTTTAACAGCGTTAGCTTTGTTAGTTGCACCTTTTACTAAAGCCGCACAACTAACATTCATATGCGTTCCTCTATCATTTTGATTGGGAAAGAAAGCTTTAACTTTTTTCGCAGCTTCTTGTTGCTCTGCACCTTTTTTACCGGATAACATAAGAGCTAAGTAGTAAGTATTAGCTACCGCAATGTCAGCTTCACCTGCTGCGACTGCCATTATTTGTGCTCTATCATTACCTGTAGGTGTTCTTGCCATGTTGGCAACAACTCCCTCAGCCCATGCTGCTGTTGCAGCTTTTCCATTATTTTTAATTAAAGACGCTACAAGAGATTTATTATAAATATTGCTAGATTTTCTTATTACTAATCTACCTTTCCATTTTGGATCAGCTAAACCCTCATAAGTCATTCCCGATAATTCAGCACCAGTTACTCTTTCTGGTGAGTAATAAATTATTCTTGCTCTTTTTGCGATTCCAACCCACTTGTTTGTTCTAAAGCTTTTTGGAACAGCATCTTTAATTGCTGCAGATGTTAAACCACTTTGAAGAGTGCCTTTAGCATCCATTGCTCCACATCTTCCTGCATCTGCAGTGATGTATAAATCAGCAGAAGAGTCTGCACCTTCACTTATGATTCTTTTTTCTAAAGCACCTGATTTTCCGTTTATCAAATTAACTTTAATCCCAGTCATATTTGTAAACTTAGAATAAAGCTCAGAGTCTGCTTTATAATGTCTTGCATTGAAAACATTAACCTCGTCAGCAATTGCTAATGATGATGCAATTACAGAAAAGACCAACGTTATAATTGATATCTTCCTCATTTATTCTCCGTTATTCCTAGTTCTTCCGCATGATTTAATGAGAATGAGAACTATTCTCATTGAGAATGATTATCAATCGCAATAGTGTCGCAGCCTATTGGGATTTCCAGTCACCTATTTTGCTAAATAAGAAATTTCTAAAAGCTGTTACTCTAGCTGTGTTTTTTAGAGATTGAGGATATACAAAGTGCGCTTCTGTGATTGGTCCCTCTGATTTTGGGAGAACTTTTATTATATTTCTTGAATTACTGACAAGATATTCTGGTAATGCAGCTAGACCAACACCAGCTTCTACTGCTAAAAGCAGTCCCATTACGCTATTAACCTTCATAATAGTCTTTCGCTTTTTACCATCATGCATTCCTAATTTAAGCGCCCAATCTGGATTATAAACTGGTGATGGAGCCCCTTTACCAAAAGATATAAATTTATGCTTATTTAAATCAGCTATAGTCTTAGGCATACCATGTTTCTCCAAGTACTTATTTGAACCATATATAAAGTACTTAAGATCAATCAACTTTTTTTGGATATAATTTAGTTGTTTTGGTCTTCTCATAAAAATACCAATATCAGCTTGTCTAGTACTCAAATCTAGCTCTTTGTCCTCAAAAATAAGCTCTATTTCTACTTCAGGGTTTAGACGCATAAATTCTTCAATTCTTGGTGTTAACCAATGTGTACCGAAACTTCTAACTGTTGTGATTGTTAATTTGCCAGTAGGTTTATTTTTTTGATCTCCTAGAGAGGTTTCAACTTCTTTTAATTTGCTAATAACCTCATGAGCAGTCTTAAACACATATTCTCCATTTTCTGTAAGTGTGAGCCCTCTTGCATGTCTTTCAAATAATTGAACTTTTAGATCCTGTTCTAAAGATTGAATTTGTCTACTAATTGCAGATTGACTAAGGTTTAAATTAACAGTGGCATTAGTAAAACTTCCTGCCTCCGCTACTGCATGAAAAATCTTAAGTTTGTCCCAATCCATTATTTATTTAAATCAACCAAAACTCTCCCGGAAATTTCACCCTTTAATATTTTAGGATAAGTTTCAATTAACTCCTCTAAGCTAACTGTTTGAACTGATTTTTCTATTAAATTAAAATCAATTAGTTTTGCTGCTTCACCCCAAATGAATTCTCTTCTTTTGATACTGCAATTAGCAGAGTCCATTCCCCAAAGTTTTATTCCCCGTAACATAAATGGAATAACATTAGTATTAAGCTCATTAGTACTAGCATTACCACAGACTGCAATAATTCCATTTGAATTCGTTTGAACAATCGCATTTGCTAAAATTTTTCCACCGACTGTATCAACTACACCATCCCATAGTCCCTTATCTATAAGCTTAGGATCTTTATCAAATTCACTACGATTTATAACATTTTTAGCACCTAACGATTTAAGATAATCTGCTTTTGAGTCTTTGCCTGATACAGCTGTTACATTGTATCCCATTTTATTTAGTATCATAACCGCAATACTTCCAACTCCCCCTGATGCTCCAGTAACTAAAACATCATTTACTTTTGCACCAAGTAATATTTCTTCTCTTGCTTTAATTGCAAATGCAGCCATCAAAGAAGTAAAGCCTGCAGTTCCTAAAATCATTGCTTGTTTAGTAGTTAAGTCATCTGGTTTCTTAACTAAAAAATTACCATTGACTTTAGCCATTTGCGAGTAACCACCATAAAAGATTTCTCCAACTCTAAACCCAGTTAAAATTACTTGATCACCTGACTTAAACTTTGAATTTTCACTTTCAACAACAGCTCCTGAAAAATCAATTCCAGGGATGTGAGGAAATTCTTTTACTAATCTTCCGCCGTTTTTTAAAATCATTCCATCTTTAAAATTCAGATCTGAATAATCTACTTTGATGGTTACATCACCATGTTTTAAAAAACTTTTATCTACTGATTTTACTTCTCTTGTAAAGTTGTCACCTTCTTGATTTAAAACTAATGCTTTAAATTGATCTGACACTTTTAATCTTTTGAATTGCTAATTAACCTTAAATATCTATTTTGATAACTTAGATCTTCTTTGAATTGACCTAAATAATAATTTGTAACTGTTGTTGCATGTTCTTTTTTAATTCCTCTCATCGTCATGCACTGATGAGTTGAGTCTATTGTCACTGCTACTCCTTTGGCATCCAATGCCCCCATTAGTGTATTCGCAATTTGCATAGTTAATCTTTCCTGAGTTTGCAGTCTTTTTGAGAAAACCTCAACAACTCTTGCCAATTTACTTAACCCAACAACTCTTTCATTGGGAATGTAAGCTACGTGCGCTTTACCTATAATAGGTGCCATGTGATGCTCACAATGACTTTGAACAGAAATATTCTTTTGAATAACCATGTCATCGTACCCATCAACATCACCAAAAGTTTTATCTAAAACTTGGATAGGATCTTCTTTGTAACCTTTGAAATACTCTTTGAATGCTTTAACCACTCTTTTTGGTGTTTCTAATAATCCTTCTCTACTTGGATCTTCACCCATCCAAGCTAAAATAGTTTTAAAAGCTTCTTCAGCTTCCTTATCAGAAATCTTTTTAGAATTTTGATTATTATCTATATCTTTAACTAATTTCATGGTGGGTTTTATACCTATAAATGCGTATTTTTAAAATATTTAATATATCGAGATATGTGCTACATAATCACCGAATATGTTCAAAAAAAGAGAAAATGTGCTGGAAATTGAAGAGGGGAATCTACTTTCTCCTAAATTTGATAATGATGGATTAATCCCTGTTATTACAATGTGTTCTCAAACAAAAGAAATTTTAATGCATGGTTATATGAATGTTGAAGCGTTAAAAAAAACTATCGAAACAAAAGAGGCTCATTATTACAGCAGATCAAGAAAAGCTATCTGGCATAAAGGTAAAACAAGTGGTTTTGTTCAAAAAGTAACTGAAATTAAAATTGACGATGACCAAGATTCTGTTTGGTTAACTGTTGATATTGGTGATGGCGCTAGCTGTCATGTTGGTTATCGATCTTGTTTTTATAGATCTATTCCACTTGGACCAATTGAAAATGGTCGAGAAGTGCAGATGAAATTTACCGAAAAAGAAAAAAAATTTGACCCTGAAAAAGTTTATAAGGGCCAACCCAATCCAACAAAAATTTAATATCACTATGAGAGTATTTAATCCTTTTGGTCCTAAGATTGCTATAACTAAAATTCCAAAAAAAATAATAAATAAAATAAATAAAGAAGTGGATTTGATTATAAATAATAAATCTAGATCAAAAAAAAGTGATTATTCTAAAGAACTTGTCGGTCAAGTAAAACAAGAGATAAAATTATCAAATAAATTTGTAAATAAACATATTTTGAAATTTATTAAATCAAATGTGAAAAAATATATCAAGCAATGTACTAATAAGAACGTAAAAAAAATGAATCTAAAAAGTTTTTGGGTAGTAAGACAATATAAGAATGAATATAACCCTGTACATTTTCATAATGGTAATATCTCAGGAGTTGGGTATTTAAAGATACCAAAAAATATTACTAAAGGGACAAAAAGACTTAAAACAAATGGGACTATAGATTTTATACATGGTTCAAAATCTTTTTTAAGTAATAGTTTACATAATCACAATCCTAAAGTTGGTGATATGATTATATTTCCAAATTATTTAATGCACACTGCTTATCCTTTTAAAAGAGAGGGTGAGAGAAGATCTTTTTCATTTAATTTAGATATTGATAAAAAAACATTTAATGTTTTCTATGGATAAGATTCAAAAAAATGTTCTTGGTGAAAAGTTAGAGGAATGTTCTCTAGATCCGTTAACGGGTTGGTATCGAGATGGCTGTTGTAATACTGATGAAAATGATCATGGTTTACACACAGTTTGTGCAAAAGTTACAACGGAATTTTTAGAGTGGTGTAAAGAAGCTGGGAATGATTTAATTACCCCACACCCTGAATTTGGATTTCCAGGCTTAAAAGATGGTGATGGATGGTGTGTTTGTGCTACTTGGTATGCTCGTGCAGTAGAAGCTGGTAAAGGTTGTCCAATATTTTTAAAGAGTACCCACGAAAACACACTTAAAATTTTACCAATTGAAACTTTAAAGAAATTTGCAATAGATCTATCTTAATTACATATTACCATACTTAGGTCCTCCACCACCTTCCGGGGTGACCCAAGTAATATTTTGTGATGGCTCTTTAATATCACAAGTTTTACAATGAATACAATTTTGAGAATTAATCACGAACTTTTGAACATTGTTTTCATTTTGAACTTCATAAACTCCAACTGGACAATATCTTTGAGCAGGTTCATCAAATTTTTCTAACGTATAACTAATTGGCAAATTTGGATCTTTCAATTTCAAATGCACCGGTTGATTATCAGCGTGATTTGTACCCGTTAAATATACCGAGCTTGTTTTATCAAAAGTGATGATATTATCAGGTTTTGGGTACTCAATTTTTGGCATTTCATTTGCTGGCTTAAGTGTTTCGTGATCAGCATGTTTATGTTTTAAGGTAAAAGGCATTCTACCTCTGAATAAAATTTGATCTATTCCTGTAAAAATAATACCCAAAACAAGACCCCAACTAAAACTTGGTTTGACATTTCTAGCCTTATAAAGCTCGTCATAAACCCAGCTATTTTTGAACTTTTTCTCAAAGATCGACAAATCTTTTTTCAATTTAAAATGTTCATCAATAGTTTCGGCGGCTATCATCCCACTTTTCATGGCTGTATGCGAACCTTTTATCTTAGGCATATTTAGCGTACCCGCATCACATCCAACAAGTAATGCTCCAGGCATAAACATTTTCGGTAAACTTTGAAAACCGCCTTCAATTAAAGCTCGCGCTCCATAAGAAATTCTTTTTCCACCTTCAATAATTTTTCTGATTGCTGGATGAGTTTTAAATCTTTGAAATTCATCAAAAGGAGATAAGTGAGGATTTTTATAATCTAATCCAATGACATAACCTAAGAAAACTTGTTTGTTCTCAGCGTGATATATAAAACTTCCACCATAAGTGTTTTTATCTAATGGCCAACCAGCTGTATGCATGACCATCCCCTCTTCATGATTTTTTTCATCTATTTCCCAAATTTCTTTAAAACCAATTCCATATTGTTGAGGATCTTTTCCTTTATCTAATTCAAACTTATTAATTAATTGTTTACCCAAATGACCTCTACAACCTTCTGCAAAAACAGTTACTTTACCAATAAGATCAATACCAGGCTCATAACTATCTTTTTTATTTCCTTCTTTATCTAAACCCATATCTTGAGTTGCAACTCCTTTAACAGAGCCATCGTCGTTATATAATATTTCACTTGCCGGAAATCCTGGAAAAATTTCAACACCAAGTGCCTCAGCTTGTTCTGCAAGCCATCGACATAAGTTTGCAAGACTAATAATATAATTTTTATGATTTTTTTGAACTGCTGGAAGTAACCAGGTTGGCCAGCTCAAGGATTTATTCTTTCCTAAAAATAAAAATTTTTCTTTAGTAACTTTAGTTTTGATGGGTGGGTCTAATTCTTTCCAACCAGGAATTAGTTCATCTAAAGCTCTTGTTTCAAAAACGTTTCCACTTAAAATATGTGCACCTATTTCAGATGCTTTCTCTAACAAACAAATATTTAATTCAGAATTTAGTTGTTTTAATCTAATAGCTGTAGCGAGTCCTGATGGACCTCCACCTACAATAACTACATCATATTCCATTGTCTCTCTGGACATACTCAATTTTTTACAGATTATATTATTTTTGTATAGTGTTTAATTTGTTCAATTCCTCTAAGAACTGAGGAACTGCTTCAAAAAGATCAGCTTCAAGTCCATAATCTGCGACACTAAAAATTGGCGCTTCACCATCTTTATTGATCGCCACGATCACTTTACTTTCCTTCATACCAGCTAAATGTTGAATAGCACCTGAGATACCAACAGCGATATATAAATCAGGAACAACAACTTTTCCAGTTTGACCAACCTGATGATCATTACTTATATATCCTGCATCAACTGCTGCTCTTGAAGCTCCAATAGCTGCATTTAATTTATCAGCTAAAGAAGTAATTAATTTAAAATTATCACCACTCTGCATTCCTCTTCCACCAGAAACAACAACTCTCGCTGTACCAAGTTCAGGTCTGTCTGATTTTACTTCTTCCCTTTTGATAAATTTTGTTTTTGCAAATTCTTCAACAGGATCTGCTTTTTCTATAGGAGCCGATCCACCTGAGCTTTCACATGGATCAAAAGATGTGGGTCTAATAGTTACACATTTTTTTGCATCTTTGCTTTTAACAGTTGCAAAAGCGTTTCCTGCATAAATTGGTCTTAAAAAGGTATCAGGCGCAATAACTTTAATAATATCACTTATTTGAGATGTATCTAAAGCAGCAGCAATTCTTGGCATTAAATTTTTGCCAAAGGTATTTGCTGAACTGATAATATGTGAATAATTTTCAGCTAATTTTACAATTACTGGCGCGAAATTTTCAGCAACAAAATTTTCATAGTGAGGAGCTTCAACTTGGATGACCTTTTTGATTAATGGTAATTCTGAAAGCACTTTTGCAGCTTCATCACAATTATGTCCAATAATAACTGCATGTACATCACTATCAATTTGAGAAGCTGCTGTACTTGCATTTAGTGTGAATGGCTTTAACTCTTTGTTATTATGTTCTGCAACTAATAAAACCGACATTATATTACCTTAGCTTCATTTTTTAATTTTTGAACCAACTCAGCAACACTTGAGACTTTTATTCCAGCTTTTCTCTTAGGTGGCTCTTCAACTTTAACTTGCTCGATTCTAGGAGTTATATCTACCCCTAAATCTGACGCATTTAATTGTTCTATAGGTTTTTTCTTTGCTTTCATTATATTTGGTAATGACGCATACCTTGGTTCGTTTAATCTTAAGTCACAAGTTACTATTGCTGGAACATTAATCTCAATTGTTTCTAAACCTTCATCTATTTCTCTAGTAACTTCTAATTTACCATCTTTGATTTCAATTTTAGATGCAAAAGTTGCTTGAGGCCAATTTAAAAGTGCGCTTAACATTTGACCTGTTTGATTACAATCATCATCAATTGCTTGTTTACCCATAAAAACTAAATCTGGTTTTTCTTTTTCAACAATTTTTTGTAACAATTTTGAAACAGCAAGCGGTTCAATTATACCTTCGGTCTTAACAAGTATTCCTCTATCCGCCCCAACTGCTAAAGCTTTACGAACTGTTTCTTGAGCTTTCTCTTCACCAATACTTACTGCAACAACCTCTGTAGCTTTACCGGTTTCTTTAATTTTAACTGCTTCTTCGATCGCATTATCATCAGGTGGATTAGTAGACATTTTAACATTGTCAGTTACAACACCTGTGTTGTCTTCCTTAACTCTAATTTGAACGTTGTAATCAATTACTCTTTTTACTGCGACTAAAATTTTCATTAAGCTCTCAATAATTTATTTTCAGCGTCATAAGGACTTTCATCTAATATTGTAGCTTCATACATCTTGCCTAAAATATCAACCTTAAGTTTCTCCCCTACATTAGCCAAGTCTGGTTTTACCATTGCTAATGCAATTGACTTATCTAATCTAAATCCATATTCACCACCTGTAGCTCTTCCAACAACTTTGTCATCTTTATAGATTGGATTATTGCCTAATACATCTGAGTCAGTTGTATTATGAACTTCGAGAGTAACTAATTTATTATCAAAACCTTTTTCTCTCCACTTATTTAATGCTTCGAGACCTATGAAATTTCCTTTGTTGGGATGGACAAACCTATCTAAACCAGACTCATATGGTGAATATTCTATTGATAACTCTGTTCCGACTAATTTATAAGATTTTTCAATTCTCAAACTATTCATTGCTCTTATTCCAAAAGGTTTCAGTCCTAAATCTTTTCCAGCTTCCATTAATTTATCAAAAATATGATTTTGGTATTCGATTGGATGATGTAATTCCCAACCTAATTCTCCAACAAAGTTTACCCGCATCGCATTGACTGGGGCATAACCAACATTAACATTTTTAGCTGTTAACCATTTAAAGTTTTCATTAGAAAAATCATCTGTGGAAACTTTTTGCATTAATTGTCTTGATTTTGGTCCAGCTACAACAAGTACCCCTGTACTATTAGTTAAATCTTCAAATATCACTGATCCATCAGTTGGCATCCATTTTTGAATCCAATCGTGATCTAATCTTAAATTTGCACCTGCTGAAACAAGGTAATAGCTGTTTTCAGCCTCTTTCATGATTGTAAATTCTGAATGAACTCCACCTTTGGTATTTAGTGCATGACATAGATTTATTCTGCCAATTTTTTTAGGAAGTTTATTTGCAACTAAATAATCTAAAAATTCCTCAGCTTTAGGACCTTTAATTCGACATTTAGCAAATGCCGTCATATCTAATAGACCAACATTTTCTTTTACATTCTGACACTCTTTCTTGATTGCATCAAACCATTTTGATCTTCTAAATGACCAGTCATCTTTTTGCTCCATACCATCAGTTGCAAAAAAATTGGGTCTTTCCCAACCAAATTTTTGACCAAACACAGCACCTAAATCTTTCATTCTTTCATAACAAGGAGATGTTCTTAATGGTCTTGCAGCTGGTCTTTCCTCATCAGGATAATGAACAATAAAAACGTGGCTATAAGCCTCTTCATTTTTTGCTTTTAAATAAGATTTGGTTGCATAATTTCCGTAACGTCTAGGTTCAACACCAAGCATATCAATTGTTGGTTCTCCATCAACAATCCACTCTGCTAGTTGCCAACCTGCACCACCAGCAGCTGTGATACCAAAACTATGCCCCTCATTAATCCAAAAATTTTTTAATCCCCAAGCTGGACCAACTATTGGATTGCCGTCTGGCGTATAACAAATTGCTCCATTGTAAACTTTTTTAACTCCAACCTCACCAAAAGCAGGAACTCTGTGAATAGCACCTTCAATATGAGGTGCCAGTCGATCTAAATCTTCTTGAAATAATTCGTATTCAGAATCTTTTGAGGGTCCTTCAACATAACAAGCTGGAGCACCATCTTCATAAGGACCTAAAATTAATCCTCCTGCTTCTTCTCTCATATACCATCTGCTATCACTATCTCTTAAGACACCCATCTCAGGTAATCCTGCTTTTTTTCTTTTTTGAATTTCTGGATGAGGTTCTGTCACGATATATTGATGTTCAACAGGTATTACTGGAATATCTAATCCAACCATTTCACCTGTTTGACGTGCAAAATTTCCTGAGCAAGAAATAACATGTTCACATTCAATTGAACCTTTATCAGTCTCAACTACCCAACCACTTTTTGTTTGTCGGATTGCTGTAACAGCAGTATTTCTATAAATCTCTGCTCCTCTATTTCTTGCACCTGCGGCTAAAGCTTGAGTTAAATCAGCTGGCTGAATATATCCATCTTCAGGGTGTTGAATTGCGCCAATTAAATCATCAGTATGACATAAAGGCCAAATTTCTTTTACTTGTTGTGGTGTTAAAAATTTTACATCAACACCAATTGTTTTAGCAACACCAGCATACTGATGATATTCATCCATTCTATCTTTGGTACTTGCTAAACGAATATTTGAAACAACACTAAAGCCAACATTTTTCCCAGTCTCTTCCTCTAATGTTTTATAAAGATTAACTGCATACTTATGCAATTGACCAACCGAGTAACTCATATTAAACAGCGGAAGTAATCCTGCTGCATGCCAAGTTGATCCAGATGTAAGTTCTTTTCTCTCAACTAAAACAACATCAGACCAGCCTTTTTTTGCTAAATGATAAAGAGCACTTACTCCAACGACGCCACCACCAACTACAACCACTTTAGTTTTTGATTTCATTAAGCGATTCCTACTAAATTTTTATTCATAACGAAACAAAATTGTCATTTTTAATCATATGGAGCTCCCTAATGGGATTGGGCTGGAGACCATAGTTGTTAGCCAGCAATCTTTGAGTGGACCTTCTGTTTCATACTTTTCAACTTGCCAGTTAAACTTATGATAGATTTTATCTTTATCTAAAAGTATCACTTCAAATTGAGCCCAATTTTCACCACTTCCAAGCTTTGTTATGGTGTGACTTAAGTGATTGATCATCATTTGATAAGAATCTCCTTTAATCATTCTTTTAAATTTATCTAAAGGTCCAGTAACTTTTTTATTGTTAGGATGGGCAAAATTCCAAGTCTGCTCTATACCGCTATCCTTATAAATAAGGTCATTATTTTGAAGTCCTGATAATTGAATTTCTATAACTCTATCAGGTTTGATATCACTATTGGGTTTTAGTAATTCTGCCTTTGCTATTGTTATAAAAATAAAAAAAATAAAAAGAGCATTTGATATTATTTGAATTTTTTTAATCATTTTCCAAAAATTATTGATTTTAGTCTTGTAGAACAGGAAAGGCTTGACGTATTTTTAAGAAATGTTTTTGATATTCCATTTTGGTACATCTATCCTCGATATATTCAATTTTGTTTTTAATAACTAATTTTTTTGCTTGTTCATTTTTAATTCCAAGCTGTAACCACAAAACTTTTGCTTTAATATTAATTGCATCTTTTGCAATATCTAAAGCTTCTTTTGAAGGTCTAAATACATTTACTATATCCACTTTGTCTTTAATATCGGTAATTTTACCACATACGTCTTCTCCTAAAATTTTTTGACCTTCAGCTTTTGGATTTACAGGATAAATTTTAAAACCATATTTCTGCATATATTTCATGACAATGGTTGATGCTTTTGTAGGATCATTGCTCACTCCAACCATTGCGATCTTTTTATATTTTGAAAGGATTCCTTTTATATCACTCATTGTTTATTTTGGATTTTTTGCTTACAGAACTCTTTAGCTTCTTCAACTGTCATAGGGGTATCTAACTTTTTACTCCCGGCAATACATGCTTCAATTGCTTTATTTTGATTATGGCCTCTAAAGTTATAAATAATAATTATTCCAATTATTAAAAAAAAAATAAGTAAAATATTTTTTTTCATCATTTATTTTTCCATTTAGGCTTTCTTTTTTCTAAAAAAGCTGAAATCCCTTCTTTGGCATCCAAAGCCATCATATTTACCGTCATCATTTTGCTAGTATGAGCGTACGCTTTTCTAAGAGGCATCTCTAATTGTTTATAAAATGTTCGTTTACCAATTTTAATTGTCAGGTTTGATTTGGATGCAATCTTTTTTGCAATTTTTAAAACCTCATTATTTAATTTAGATTTTGCAAAACAATCATTAATTAAACCAATTTCTTTTGCAAAATTTGCTTTAATTGGCTCGCCTGTAAGCAACATTTTCATCATTGGTTTTTTATTTATTTTTCTACTTACAGCAACCATTGGTGTGCTACAAAATAATCCAATGTTTACGCCAGGTGTTGCAAATAATGCATCTTTAGTACTATAAGCTAAATCACAACTAGCAACTAACTGACAACCAGCTGCATAAGCTGCACCATGCACTTTGGCGATAACAGGTTTATTACCCTCAACTATTTGAAGCATTAGCTTAGAACAAAGATTAAATAATTTTTGATATTTGTTTCTTACCTTTAAACTTTTTACTTCTTTAAGGTTATGACCTGCACTAAAACCTTTTCCAGCACCCTCTATAATGATTACTTTTGTTTTTTTGTCTTGATCAAGTTTTTTTAGAACTTTAATTAGATCATTTAAAGTTTTAAAAGATAATGAATTATATGTTTTAGGATCATTAATTAGAACTATAGATATACCGCTGGATAAGTTCTTCACTAATATATTCATCAAAAATTCTATTTGAGTTTGCCTTCTTCTCTCATTTTGGCTCTTATCTTCGTTGCCGATATTTTTTGTATTTCTTCTGACAACACTATCTCTTCAATTTTGTATCCAACCCCTCTACCATAACAAATATTTGTAATATTAGGGACTAACATAATTTTAAAACGACCTTCAAACTCTGGATTAAGTCTATCTTCTATATTTTTTTTAACTGTGTCAAAATCGAAAGGATTATCATCTACACCTTGTACATCTCTTATTTGAATACAAACTTGTCCTGTTTTTTTAATAATTTCTTTAAATAAGGTGTAATGGCCATCGTGAAATGGTTGCCATCTTCCTAACATTTGTGCTGTTGGCTTTTTATTATCCCACTGATATGTCATTGTACTATATCCCTATATATTTTTGGTGCCCAATTTTTAGCATCTTGTGTGGTAACATGAAAGTTATACTTGTCTGGTTTGACAAACATCTTATTGGTATCTTCATATCTACCTTCTTTTATAGTATCAACCCAAATAACGTAATCTGAGGGAAATAAGCTTCTGGCCTCAGGGGTTGGACAGATAAAATCTGCAATTACATAGTTATTGTCTTTTCGAAGTCTTAAAGCAAAATCAGCCATCCTTTTTGCTTGTCTTTTTCTTCCTTCTTCAGAAAAATCCCAATCACTTGCCTCTCTTCTTACTTCATCTGCATTAAGCCTTTTTGCATTTAATAATGGTGCAAGCTCATTAGCCAAGGTTGTTTTTCCTGATCCTGGTAGACCCATTATTAAGATAATTTTCATTAATTTATTTCGTTTGGTTATTAGGCAATAAACAACTTGGGATTATATTACACGATTAATTTCTTTGACAGCATTTTCAAAAAATATAATCATTATTAGATGAATTTTTCTTTAGAAATTGGACCTCAGACAGATCTGGATACTGTCCCTGCAGTAAAAGATATTTATATCACTATGCTACCTGGGGGAGATTATAGAGAGACTGCTCAACAAGCAGTTGAGTTAGTGAAGAAAGGTTTTAATCCAGTTCCACATTTTCCTGCAAGATCTATGCAGGATGAAAAACAGCTAAAAGATTATGTTTCGAGGTGTAAAGATGGTGGCGTCAAACAAGTTTTAGTTATAGGAGGAGGAAGAGAACCAATGGGAAAATTCGATAGCTCTTTTCAACTTTTGGAGACTGGTTATTTTGAGAAGATGACGATAGGAATTGCTGGACACCCCGAGGGGAGTCCTGATATATCCGATTCAGATTTAGAAAAAGCTATGAAAGATAAAAAGCCTTACGCTGATTATATTGTAACTCAATGGTTACTAGATCCTCAGCCAATTATAGACTTTATTTCTAAACAAAGCGTACCAGTGCATGTGGGAATTACTGGGCCTCTAAAAATATCTAGCTTAATAAAGTTTGCTAATATAGTTGGTGCAAAAAATTCCTTAAATTTTCTTAAATCTAATTTTAGTAAGGCGTTAGATTTATTAAAACCTAAAGACCCAAATGATTTAATTGGGAAAATTAAATCGCATACTGATTTTTTCCACATTTATACATTCGGCGGCTTGAAGGAAACTAACAAGTGGTTGAAGGAGAATAGTTATGTCTAAAGAGTTTGACTATACTAATTTAAAGCATGTTACTTCTGTAGATCAATCAGATCGAAAAGTACCATATAACTTAAGGCAAAGTGGACCAACAAAAGTTGAAATGTTAATTTCAACAAGAGTAAGAAAATCACCTTATTGGCATTTATCAATGCAAGCAGGTTGTTGGAGAGCGACAGTTTACAATCGAATTTATCATCCAAGAGGTTATGTAAAACCTGAAGATGGTGGAGCAATGGTTGAATATGATGCAATTGTTAATCATGTAACTATGTGGAATGTTGCAGTTGAAAGACAAATTCAAGTTAAGGGTCCGGATGCAGAAAAATTTGTTGATTATGTAATCACAAGAGATGCAACAAAAATTTCACCAATGAGAGCAAGATACGTTATTTTGTGTAACGCTTATGGTGGAGTTTTAAATGATCCAATTCTTTTAAGAATTTCAAAGGATGAGTTTTGGTTTTCATTATCAGACTCTGATATTGGTTTGTACTTACAAGGTGTTAATGCAGATGGAAGATTCAATTGTACCATTGAAGAAATCGACGCTTGTCCTGTTCAAATACAAGGTCCAAAATCAAAAGCTCTAATGAAAGATTTGTTAGGTGATCAAGTTGATTTAGAAAATATGCCGTTTTATGGTTTAGCTGAAGTTAAAGTTGCTGGGCGAAGTTGTGTAATTTCTCAATCAGGTTTTTCTGGAGAAGCTGGTTATGAGATTTATTTAAGAGATGCAACTTTATATGCTGATGATATGTGGAATGCTGTGCTTGAGGTTGGAAAAAAGCACCAGCTAATGGTTATTGCACCTGCTCACCACAGAAGAATCCAAGCTGGTATTTTGTCTTGGGGTCAAGATATGGATCAACAACATAATCCTTATCAATGTAACTTGGGCTACCAGGTTTCTTTATCAGGAAAAGGTGAATGGAACAAAACTTCTGATTACGTTGGTAAAGCAGCTCTAGAAAAAATGGGCAAAGAACTTAAGGATGGTAAGAAACCATACGCACTTCAGTTAGTTGGATTGGAATTAGGAGGAAAACCTATTGATGATTATGCGCCAGATTTTTGGTTAATATCAAATGAGAGTGGTGGGGATCCAATTGGTTTCATAACTTCACCATGGTGGCATCCTGAAAAGAAAACAAACATTGCAATGGGATATGTTCCTTTTGATGGAACATTAAATGCAAATGGATTTCCAAAAGGTAAGGTTGGGACTAAATATAAAGTCCATTTACCTGAAAAATACTCTGATACTCCAGGGAAGCCTGTAGATGCAGTTATAGTCGATATTCCATTCAAAGAATCTTTCAACGCTAATACAAGAGAAGTTTCAAAAGGTTAATCTGATTTTGGGGGAGTTTACTCCCCCATCATCTAAAATGACAAAAGGTTTCTTAATAGTAATTTGCATTCTTATAGCTATTGCTTTAATAATATTCCCATTAATAGTCTCTTACAAAGAGCAAAAAAATAAAAAAAAATAAATGTTCGGTGAATTTCTAAGTATTATTTTAAGATCTATCAAACTAGATAAATCACTTTATTCCGATAGTAAAAATTTTGGTGAAGCCTCAGTTTATTTTGCGGGTATCATTATGATTTTAGATGGTATAGCTGGTGCGGTTGCTGCAAACACAGTTTTCAAAACAGCTGTGGCCATGTCAGGCGTGACTGCAATATTAACTTGGTTTGTCTGGGCAATATTAATTTTTGTTATTGGGGTCAAACTATTTCCTGATAAAAATAGTAAAGTTCCATTTAAAAAAGTATTAACAGCAGTTGGTTTTGCTCACGCACCTGGTCTGCTAAGATTTTTTGCTGTGACACCAGAATTAATGATACCTATAATTTTTCTTACGCAATTTTGGATTTTTGCTGGATTAATTATTTCGACGCGACAAGTTCTTAATCTTAAATCAAATTTAAAATCATTTGGAATAGTCTTTATGTCATTTTTGATTATTGTCTTTTTATCTATTTCATTTGTGATAAGTCGAATGAACGCCTTACCGATCAATCATATTTAGATTGGAAAAATTGTCTTAGAAACTCTGCAAGACTTACAAATTTTAAAACCAGTTAGAATCAAGTTTTGAGTAACACTTTCATGCTGTTCTTTACATTCATCACAAATATCATCTAAATCCTTTAGATTTTTTTCTATTTCTTTATCCTCAGTCATTATCAGTCAAACCAGCTCCTGCTGCACCCTCCTTTAAACTATCAGTTTCTTCTACAAATGTATTTTCCGCAAGTTTGTAGAGATTTTTCCAATCTTGATCTGAAAAGTTATCTTCATTGTTTAAAAAACTTATTTCTACTTTTTTTGCTAATATTGGCATTTCTTTATCCCAAATATTAGATGAGATACTCACATTAAAATTCAACAAAAATTTACAATCATCAAATGAAATTAATAATTTTTTTCCAATAATTTCTGAAGCTCTGCTTAAAAAAGATAAAAGCAGCAATGGATAAGCAAGATTTTCAACTGAGCACTTTTTTAAATTCTCGATGTTTTTTACTTGGTCAATAAAATTAACACCTAACATAATTGGACAAAAAGATGATCCATTTGATTTGTTAATCTTACTGATTAGTTTTACCTCTTCAAAATTTTCTTTTTTTTTATTTTGATAGTATTGATTAAGATGTTTGATCGCTGGAAAACCAAATAATTCAAATAATCTTATAGATTTCCCAACTTCCTCTGCTATACCCCATGAATAACCGGCAGCTCGACTTGCCCTTTTAGCTGTAGTTTCTATCTCACTTAAGGATTTCATAGTTTAAGAGTGAGTTTTATAAACCCATTGCTCATCATAA
This sequence comes from uncultured Pelagibacteraceae bacterium, assembly GCA_902616025.1. GTDB lineage: Bacteria > Pseudomonadota > Alphaproteobacteria > Pelagibacterales > Pelagibacteraceae > Pelagibacter. The sequence continues at coordinate 71,242 of CACMRE010000002.1, forward strand.
TCTTTTAATTCATTTGGAAGCGGCGCACCTTGAAACATACATATTCTCAACCACTTGTCAGATCTTGGGTCAAATTTTAAAGCTCCAAAAAAAGATAACTTTAATCGCAACATATCAATTGGAACTAAATTTTCTCCAATTGTATTATCTTGTATTTCTGAATATGGAAATTTTTCAATAATGAAGGCTCTTCTAACAACATGTCTTAAATCAGAATTATCAATTAAAAATTGATTAATCTTTAAATTATCTTTTAAAGGTAATAATCTTTCATATAGTTTTTTTATATCTCTAGCTATTGCCAAGGGTTGTTCTAAATCTGCACCATTTTCCTCAAAACGATTAGCTAATCTTGGTTCCTCTTTATTTTTTGATATAAACCAAAATTTCTGATTACTCTCCTGTTTATTAAAATTAACTTTTAAAATATCTGAATATTTATTTTCTAAAATCTTTTTCAAATCTCCGACATTACGTTCAGTTGGAATATTAAAGTATTTTTCTTCCTCCGAGCTCATTTGCCCAACCAATGGCTGAACTATATCACCAAATGGTTCCATCATGATTGAGACAACGTATTCAATACACTCCTCACAAGTTTCATTCTCTAACCAAAGATAAATTTCATTAAAAGGATAATCTTTTTGAAAATCAAATTTATTTTCTAAAAAACTGATAAATTTTTTGATATCTTTTAGCAAAAGTTTAATTTTTTTAAGTTGATATTCACTCTCTGTATTCCAGCTAGTTATGTTTTTAAGAGAACTTTTCAGACAATCTTTAAATAAATCTCTATCTTGTGTTTTAACAATTTTAATTTCTCTTATTTTTTTAAGTGCAATTTCTCTACTAAGTATCCAATTATTTAATAAAGTTGGATGATTGACAATAAATGGGGCCATTCCTAATCCAGTAGAGTTTCCTATGCCCAAATTTCTACAAATTTTAGGATCTAATCTAACAGCTGAATTAGGATTTTTATTTTTTGCAACATGATTAACTTGATCAAATGTAAATTGTCTAACTAAATAAACTAACATCATCTCTAATCTGAATGGTCCGTTAATTTCCTCTCTATTTTTAATTCTAAATCGATCTGCTAAACCAAACTTACCTGATCCATAAACTGCAGTCGTCCTGTATAAATATCCAACTTTTTCAAGTAGCTCTAAATCAGGTTGGTTTCCATTGCTTAAACTTTCAACAACATGATCAAATACCCTAACAGATTTATTTGCCCTAGATAATGTTAACTCTTTGTAAGACAACCTTCCAACTTCCTGTTTTGGAACTTCATTTCTTAATCTGTCGATGTCTTCTTTTAAAGGTACTCCATCATGTAATGTAAAAGCTGCATCCCATTTTGTGGCTATTACTCTATCTGATCTTTCATCATCATTAATTTTGTTCGCATAACAGATTAAAGAATAAACTCTCTCTTTTTTTTTAAATGAGTATACTGCTGTGCCATAACCCTCTTGGTCTAAATCAAACAAGTCTCTATTATATTGCCAATCCTTAAATTCACTTAAAAAACTTCTCAAAAAAGATAGTCTTGATTGATGAAAGGAACCAAGTCTTGATAACTTCATTATGATGTTTGGATCTCTTAATTCTATATTCATATTTAAATAGTTTTATAAAAGTTATACCAATTGTTACCTAGTATTCCATTAGTCTCAGTCTCTGAAAAACCAACCTTTTTTAAACCTGCTTCTAAATTTTTAAAACCTCTTGCATCCTCAAACCAATTAGGCTGTTTAGGAAATCCTGGTTTATTTTTAGAGCCCTCTCCATAATTCTTATTTTTTGACCAGGTCCCATTTCTCATCCATTCAACAACCTCATCTGGTTGATTTAAACAAAGATCTGATCCTATACCAATATTATTAATATCCATTATTTCTGCTGTTTTCGCCACCATTTCACAGAAGCTATCTAGAGAACAATTTGTATTGTCCTTAAGATGGTGCGGGTATAAAGATAAACCCAATATTCCTCCGCTTTCACTTAAAGTTTTTAGTAATTCAGAAGACTTATTTCTTTTTGCGGCGTGCCAAAAAGATGGGTTTGCATGAGTAATTGCTATTGGTTTTTCACTAAACTCAATTGCATCAAAAGTACTTTTTTCAGCTGAATGGGACATATCTACAACAATACCCACTCTATTCATTTCTCGGATAACTTCCCGTCCAAAATTAGTTACCCCACTATCGTTTTTCTCATAACAACCCGTCGCTAACAATGATTGATTGTTGTAAGTGAGTTGCATAAATCTACATCCAAGACTATGAACTTTTTCAACTAAATTGATATCATCCTCTATTGGAGAGCAATTTTGAAAACCAAAAAAAATTGCAGTTTTATTCTCATTATTTGCTTTTTCAATATCCTTAAAACTCTGGCCTAAAAAAATTAAATCTGAATTTTCTTTAAATAAAGTTTGCCACTTACTTATTTCGTTTTGAAGCTCATCAAAATCTTCATGATAGACTATTGTAACATGGACTGCATCTAGACCAGCCTCACGATTAATCTCAAAAACTTTTCTTGACCATTTACAATATTGAAGATTATCAATTTTAAATTTCATTTTGGTTAATTTTGACTAAGCATACCAAGTTGTTTTTCAAATACTATTTATTTTATTGAAATTTTAATCTAATTTTGAAATAAATATTCATCAAATTGATCATGAAAAAGAATAAAAATCTCAAGGTTGCAATCGTCATGGGAAGCCAATCAGACTTTAAAACGATGAAATTATCAGCAAATATACTAAAAAAAATGGGTGTTCAATTTGAAACTAAAATTATATCTGCCCACCGTACTCCAAAAAGAATGTATGAATTTGCAGAGAGCGCATCAAGAAATAATATTGGAGTAATCATTGCTGGTGCTGGTGGATCAGCACATTTACCTGGTATGATTTCAGCTATAACCTCAATTCCAGTTTTAGGTGTTCCCGTTGAAAGTAAAAAGCTTAAAGGACTTGATAGTTTACTATCAATAGCACAAATGCCAAAAGGAATACCCGTTGGAACTCTTGCAATCGGAGAGGATGGTGCCATCAATGCTGCTTTATTAGCTACAGCTATAATTGCAAACAGCAATCCTGCTGTAAAAAAGAAATTAAATAATTGGCGGTCATCACAAACAAGATCAGTTAAAAAAAATCCAAAATAAAAAATGTCAATAAAAAATTTGGGTATTATTGGTGGTGGTCAATTAGGAAGCTTACTAGCTGTTGCGGCCAAGAAGTTGAATATCAATACAACAATATACTCTGACGATGTAGATGCTCCAGCACAAAATTTTTGTAACAAATTTATTCATGGCAAATACGATGACAAAATCAAAATTCAAGAGTTCATAAATGAAATTGATGTAGTTACTTATGAATTTGAAAATATACCTTTTGAAACTCTTAATGAAATGAACAAGGATAAACCAGTTTTACCAAAGCCATCGGTAAATAGATTAATTCAACATCGAATTGCAGAAAAAGATTTTGTAAACAAACTCAATATAAGAACTACTAGATACGCATCGATAGAAAATAAATCTGATATGGAGCCATTAGGAGATTTCTTACCTGGGATTTTAAAAACTACTACAATGGGTTATGATGGTAAAGGTCAATACCCGATTAAAAAAATTGAAGATATCAAAAACCTGAATATTGATTTTTCAAAAGGATATATACTAGAAAAATTAGTAAAACTTAAAAAGGAGATATCTGTCATTATTACCAGATTTGGGAACAATAGTTATGAAATATATGAGCCGATAGAAAATACTCATGAAGATCAGATATTGAAACATTCAAAAATACCAGCTGAGATCACTAAAAAAATATTTGATGAATCTAAAGATTGGTCAATCCGGATTGCAGAGGAATTGAAATATATAGGAACGCTTTGTGTTGAATTTTTTATTGATAGAAATGAAAATTTATATGTTAATGAAATAGCTCCTCGAGTTCATAACTCTGGTCATCTTACGATTAATGCTTTTAATATTAGTCAATTTGAAAATCATGTGAGAGCGGTCTGTTCGTTAAAAAAAATTCCACTCAAAAAAATATCTAATGCAAAAATGGTGAACCTAATAGGAAATCAAATCAAACCCTATAGAGAAAATTTTAAATTAAATGAAAATGAATTTTTCTTTGATTATCAAAAAAAAGAGATAAAAGATAAAAGAAAAATGGGCCACATAACAACTTTAATATAAATGCTAAAATCTATTGAGGGAAATTTTGATAACCTGGAAGTCAATAAACTTCTTACAAAACATTTTATTGAACTTAGGGCAGCATCTCCCGAGGGTAGTGCTCATGTTCTTGATATTCCAGGGTTAAAAGTTTCATCAATTAAATTTTGGAGCCTTTGGGAAAATGATAAAATATTTGGTTGTGGAGCATTAAAGTTCTTAGACAAAGATCATGGTGAATTTAAATCAATTAGAATACATGATGATTTTAGAAATCAAGGTAATGGTATTAAAGTCATCAAACATCTCATCGATGAAGCTAAAAAATTAAAAATTAAAAGAATAAGTTTAGAGACTGGTGCTGGAAAATTTTTTGATCCAGCAAGAAAATTATTTAAAAAATGTAATTTTACACCATGCAAACCCTTTGCCCATTATAAAGAAGATGTTAATTCTATCTATTTAACTAAGCTAATTGACCACTAATGATAAAAAAAAGTCTAATTGTGCACTAAATTTGTTGACAAAACCCAATTATTTATAAACAAAGCCATCATTACTTAATTATAAGTAATAAATTAATATAACAATAAGTAAGAAGAAAAAATATGAGTCTACAAGGAAAAGTAAAATGGTTCAATCCAACTAAAGGTTTTGGTTTTATTGAACGTGACGACAAAGAAAAAGATGTGTTTGTACATGTTTCAGCTGTAAGAGATGCTGGTATGAACGGTTTAGATGAGGGTCAAGCTTTGACTTTCGATGTTGAAGATGGTCCTAAAGGTCCTTCAGCAGTTAACTTAAAAACTGCATAATTTTCACATAAATTAATTGGCTATAAATTTAATTAATTTTTTAATTAAGAATTAATTTATTTTTATAGCCAATGAACTATTCTACAAACAAAATTTAGAAAATAATTTATGATTGGCATTTTAGGTGGAATGGGTACCCAGGCAGGTTTAGATTTTTGTAATAAGCTGGCAATTTTATATAGAGGTAAGATCGATCAAGATTACCCTTTGTTTATGCTTTATAACAAATCAAATATTCCTGGTAGACCTGAGTCGATTGGTATCCATACCGGCAAGCTATCAAACAAAATAAGTAATAAAAAAACTAAACAAAAATATTTATCTGTTTTAAAAAGTTTAATTTATGGTTGTAATCTTTTAAAAAAAAGTAATTGTAAATTTATAGTCATACCCTGTAACACAGCTCATTATTGGTATGATGACTTAAAAAAACGAATTAACTTACCGATAGTAAATATGCCTAAGGAAGTTTTTTTGCATGCTAAAAAAAAATGTAGAAAAAATTCCTCAATTGGTTTGCTTGCTACAGAAGGAACTTTAAAAACAGGTGTTTATAATAAGTTTTTTGATAAAGATTATAATCTAGTGTTTCCAAATAATTCTATTCAAAGTAAATCAGTAAACAAAGCTATCAGGCTTGTAAAAATGGGAAAAGTGAAACTAGCAAGCAAAGCTATTAAGCCAGCAATTAATTATTTAATTAAAAAAAAATGTAAAAAAATTATTCTTGGTTGTACAGAGCTTCCTATTGCCATTTTTGCCTATAAACCATTTAAGACAATTAAATCATCAAAAATATTTTTAGACCCAAATTTGATTTTAGCTAACGCTGCTATGAGGAAATATCAAAATAGATAATGCCATCTAAAGAAAAGCCTTATGTGTTACTTGTTGCAGAAGCAATTTACTCAAAAGTTTGTGAGATTAAGAAAAAAAATCCTGAGCTGACAACAATCAATGCAATCGAAAACTTTATTGGAACAACAACCTACAATGATATAAGCACTGGAAAATTCCATGATGAGCTAATTGAAAAGGTATCAAAAAAGAAGGTACCTGAAGAAACTTTAAGATTACTTCATATTCAAAAAGATTTATCAGTTAAACAGCTAATTCAATATCCTGAATTATATTATGCAAAGAGCCATTATCCTCTTGAAATTTCTCAAAGAGCTTTCGATCATTTATGGAGAATGTGTGAAAGTTATGAATTATGGTGTAAAGAGACGAAACAAAACAAATTAATAATACTTAATATTGTAGATTAAATAATTTATAAGACCTGGAATGGTCAGAATATTTCCACTCATATTTGTTTTACTTTGGTCTTCTGCCTTTATCACAACAAAACCAATTATTGATAATAGTGATCCTTTCGCAGCTCTAGCCTTCAGATTTTTTTTTGTTGCTGTGGGTTTTTTGTTGTTTTCAATCTACCTTAAACAATCAATATTGATTAAAAAAAGATATCTGATTGAATCAATGTTCAGTGGTATCTTGTTTCATGGGTTATATTTAGGAGGAGTTTTTTTTTCGATTTCAATTGGGATGCCAACTAGTTTAGCTGCTCTAATCGTGACGCTTCAACCAATTTTAACAAATATTTTGAGCGGACCACTTTTAAATGAAAAAGTTTCATCACAGCAATGGGTAGGAGTTTTATTGGGTTTTGTTGGCGCATCTTTAGTGTTAGGAATAGATGTTGGTTCTGGTATTCCTCTACTTGGTTTAATTGCAACTATAATTGCACTTTTATCTATAACGTTTTCTACCATTTGGCAGAAAAAATTAAGTAATAACTTACCATTAACTGTCAGTAATTTTTATCAAGCATTAGGTGGTTGTTTATTTCATGTAATGATAATTATTTTTTTTGTAGAGCCCTACATCTATTTTACAAAAACATTTATAATAGCAATGAGTCATCAAATTTTTCTTGTTTCCTTCGGTGCATTCACAATACTGATGTTTTTAATAAAAAAAAATTCAGCTAGTAAGACAGTTTCTGTTTTTTTTCTAATACCAGCAACCTCTGCTATTATGGCATGGCTTTTTTTAAATGAAACTTTAACAAATATAGATGTTGTTGGCTTTTTAATAGCATCAGTTGGTGTTTATATTGCAACGCGGAATTATTAATTAATTACTTTGATAACCAAATTCTAATGAGCTATCTGTTATTGAATGATGCAAAGATTCTCCAAAGCTTCTTAATCCAAAAATTCTAACTTTTCTTGGATTTTTAGAAATAAAATCGATCGTAATTGATATTCCGTTATAAATTGAATTTGTGCAATCACCCCCGTTAAATTTATCAATATTTATAGGACATCCCTTTTTTAAAACTTCATTAACAAGATCACCTTGAATTTCAATTATTGTTCTTGAATGCGATAAATCAGTAATTGCAAAATTACTTTCATCAAATTTTTTTCCGTCATTTAAAAGTAAATCTGTTTTAAAAGATACAACTATCCAATTCTTTGGTCCCATCCATAAAATTCTAGTATCCGAATTTGAAGAGGATTTTAAAGTAGAAGGTAATTCTAGGTTATCGATTTTTATATTTGAGATATCTGAACTTGAATTTTTGTATTGAACTAATTGAAATATTAAAACATTTTTCAATTCTGAAATCTTTAATAAGTCTCTCTCATTTTTATTTTCAATATCACCAAATTTTCCATTTTGATGAACATTATTTAAAGAAGAAATTTGCTTCACGATCTTACTCTCTTTCCTTCATGGTCTACATAATGTGAGGACATAACTTCAACTTCAATAGAAGTGTTTTTAAGTGGAGATACCGCGAAAAGCTTTTTTCCTATCATATTTTTTCCGTCTTTTAATATTGCGAGAGAAAAAGGATTATTGTTCTCCACACTCCAACAAGATGAAGAAACGTGACCAAGTTTAGGGTTTGGAAGTTTTGCATTTTTATTTTCTACTAAATGAGATCCCTCTGGAATACTCGATTTCCTATCCAATGGCACTAAACCAACAATTTTTTGTCTATCAGCTTTATTAAATGCTTCTTTAGCTAAAGATCTCTTTCCAATAAAATCTTTTTTCTTTGATACTAAACCTTCTAACGAAACATCATAAGGAATAGTTCTACCATCAAGTTCTGGTCCAGCTACGTGACCCATCTCTATTCTTAGTGTCGATAATGCCTCTGTACCATAAGGTTGGATATTAAATTCTTCACCAATTTCAATTATTTTTTCCCACATAAATAATCCAAAATCAGACTCAACATTTATTTCGTAAGCAAGTTCACCTGAAAAGGAAATTCTAAAAATTCTTGCTTTAACGCCAAATAAATCTCCCTCTACATATCCCATAAAAGGAAGTGCCTCATTGCTAACATCTATTTTAGGAAAAAGCTTTGCTAACAAATCTCTTGATTTAGGTCCTGCAATCGCCGCACCAGCCCATTGTTCGGTTGTTGAAACGACATTAACATTTAATTCTGGCCAAACAATTTGCAGGTAATGTTCCAAATGAGATAATACATTTGCGGCCTGTGCAGTAGTGGTTGTCATATGATAATGATTTTCTGAAATTCTGGTTGTTGTCCCATCATCCATGACAATTCCATCTTCCCTAAGCATAACTCCGTATCGAGCTTTACCTACTGGAAGTTTTAACCAGGCATTAGTATAAACTCTATTTAAAAACTCTGCAGCATCTGGACCTTTAATATCAATTTTCCCTAAAGTTGTTACATCACAAACACCCACGTGATCTCTAACGTTTTTTGCTTCTCTTTTTGATGCCTCAAATAAATTTTCATTTCCTCTTTTGTAGTATCTTGGTCTTTTCCAAGCACCAGCATCTACCCAGACAGCATTATTTTTTTCATGCCAATGGTGCATTGGGGTTTTTCTTGTAGGCATATATTCTTTTCCTATCTCCCTTCCAACTATTGTGCCGATGGTAACTGGTGTAAAAGGTGGTCTAAAAGTAGTATGACCTACTTGAGGAACAATTTTTTTTTCAACATTTGCAACTAATTGTAATCCATTTAAATTACTTGTCCTTCCTTGGTCTGTTGCCATGCCCAACGTTGTATATCTCTTAACATGTTCAATTGATCTATAGCCTTCTCTTAAAGCAACCTCTATATCAGAAACTGCTACGTCATTTTGGAAATCTACAAATCGTTTATAATGTTTACCTTTAGGTAGTGGAGAGCACCAAAATTTATCATGAGCACTATATTTTCGTTCATTCGTATTAGGAATTTGTATTTTTTCATCTTTTTTAGTTATGCTTTTAGAAACTTCTGAACCAGTATTAAAACTGTTTTTTAAGGTATCTTGTAATGTAAATGTTCCATTAGCAGCACCTAAAGAATGTTCATTTTGTTTTGATTTGTCAGGTACAAAAGCATCTATCGAATCGTTAAATTTCAGTTTATTACCTGATTGAGATGCTAAATGAACAGTTGGTGTCCAAAATCCAGATACACAGATAGAGTCGCAATCTATTTGTTCTGTATTTTCAAAATCTATCTTCTCTTTATTTAATTTCCCAATTGTTGCTGATTTTACTTTTTTATATCCATGAGCAACTATCACTGCATAAGAAAACTTTATCTTTATATCTAAATCTTTAGCTTCATTAATTAACTCAGAGTTTTGATCCTCTCTAGTATCTAAAACTATTGGATTGACACCATTCTTTTTAAACTCAATAGCTGTTTCATAACCACTATCGTTATTAGTGAAAATAATTGGTTTTTTACCAATTAGAACACCATAAACTTTCATGTATTCTTTTGCAGCAGCTGAGAGAAAAACTCCAGGTGTATCATTATTTCCAAAAACAATAGGTCTTTCAATAGATCCTGTTGATAGTAATACTTCTTTTGCTCTTATATACCAAAGTCTTTGTCTCGGTGTGTACTTAGGTTTTTTTTCTAAATGATCTCCTGTTCTTTCAAACATTACCATCATATTATGATCATAGTATCCAAAAACTTGAGATCTATTTTTAACAATAACATTAGGCATCTCTTTTAATTCAGATATAATTTTTTCTGACCAATCTTTTCCAGATAAATTATCTATCGTAACATCATCTGTTAAAAGCGTCCCTCCATATCTAGGTTTATCCTCTGCTAATATTACTTTTGCTCCATTTTTTGCAGCTGCATAAGCACTTGCTAAACCAGCGGGTCCAGAGCCAGTAACTAATAAATCACAATATTCATATTTATGCTCATATCTCTCGTTATCTTTTTCTAGAGAAGCAATTCCTAACCCTGCTGCTTTTCGTATAAAAGGCTCATAAACTCTATACCAAAAACTTTTAGGCCACATGAAAGTTTTGTAATAAAAACCAGCTGGAAAAAAACGATTTAAGAAATTATTTATTGCACCAATATCAAAATTTACTGATGGCCAACAATTTTGACTAGATGCTGATAAACCATTTACTAGTTCTATCTCAGTTGCGTTAATATTTGGTTCTGAACAACCATTAATCTCAACTTGCATTTTTGCATTTGGTTCATCAACTCCTGCACCAAAAAACCCTCTTGGACGATGATATTTAAAACTTCGTCCAATTAAATGTATACCATTGGCAAGTAGTGCTGAAGCCAGCGTATCACCCTCATACCCAATATATTTTTTTCCATTAAATTTAAATTCAATAGGTTTATCTCTATTGATTAAGCCACCAGTATTTAGTCTAAAATTTTGTGACATCAAAATTATTCCTCTGGTTTAAAAGTTCTAAAAATTTCGTGAGTAGTTGTATCTCTCTCAACTTTAAACCATTGTCTGCATCCAGCAATATGATGCCATAATTCAATATGTTTTCCTCTCGGACTTTTTCTTAGATAAACAAAATTATCCCACTCTTCATCACTTATTTCTTGATTAAGTTTTGGTCTAGTAATTGTTCCATCACCTCCGTAGGCAAATTCTTTTTGAGACCTATCCCCACAGTAAGGACACTTAATATTTAACATTTATGAAATCCAAGTTTTTGTTCCAAGGCCCTTCTCATCTAACAAGTAACCCTTAGAAAATCTATTTAGACTAAATCCTTCATTTAATTCATGAACTCTATCTTGCGCAATTGTATGAGCAAATGTCCAACCAGAAGATGGAACCGATTTAAAGCCCCCATAACACCAACCACAATTTAAATATAATCCATCGATATGAGTTTTATCAATAATTGGTGAGCCATCCATTGACATATCCATAATCCCTCCCCAAGTCCTTAACATTTTCAAACGACTTAAGAATGGAAATAAAGCAACACCTCCGGTTAAGACATGTTGTATCGTTGGAAGATTACCTTTTTGTGCATAACTATTATATCCATCAAGATCTCCACCCATTACCATCTCACCTTTATCTGATTGACTAATATAAAAATGTCCAGCGCCAAAGGTTACCACTCCATCCAAAACTGGTTTCACTGGCTCAGAAACACAAGCTTGTAATAAATGAGTTTCTATAGGAAGCGTCATATTTAGTTTTTCTGCCAAAACATTTGTACTGCCAGCTACACACAATCCAATTTTTTTTGATTTAATATCTCCTCTAGATGTTCTCAAACCTGTTATTTTTCCAGCCTCAATATCAAAACCTGTTACCTCACAATTTTGAATTATATCGACACCCATTGAGTCAGCTTGTCTAGCATAACCCCACGCAACCGCA
>CACMRE010000003.1:0-47440 GCA_902616025.1 uncultured Pelagibacteraceae bacterium
AGCTGCAGGAATTGCAAATAATAACGTGACAATAACAGTTCCAATTGAAACTGCTGAGCTTATTAAGATATATCTACCAAAATTATAAGTTTCAAAGATAACAAAATAAGATTTGAACAACTCAGTTAAGCTTTTGGTAAAATCTAGACTAAAGTCTAAAGGATTAACTAATAAAGCGATCTGAGTTTTAAAACTGGTAACTAGCATAATGTAAAATGGAAAAAGGATTACAAATGCAAAGAAAACAATGCCAAATAAGGTAATAAAATCGAAAATAATTTTTTCTGATATAAAATCTTCTTGTAAAGATTGCATACTATATTTTTTGAGTTTGTTCGTAAAAAATAAAGTAATTAAGAAAACTCCAAATATATACCAATATGGAGATGTCTCATTTAAGTAAAAATATGAAATTGAAAATATAAAAGATAATAAGAGAATCTTTATTAAGTGATTAATCTTATTGCCAATTAAGACAAATGTTAAAGATAATAAAATACCAATTAAGAATACAGGTGTGATGTTTAAATTAGTGAAACTTAAACCTTGGAGCGTAGCCATGATTTTCCAAATTGACAAAATACATGTCAGAAAAAAAGATGAAATGATTAAAAATATTGCAAGAGACTTAAACTTCATTAGCCCTCTTTCCAATTAATCTGAAATAAATAACCATGAAACTAAGAAGCAACATCACAATGACAATCGAAACAGCAGAGCCCATTCCAATATCTGATACAGCAAACCCTTGTTGATAAACATTAATAGGTAAAGTTCTTGTGCCTGATGCCCCACCGGTTAATAAAAAGATATCTTCAAATTTATTAAAGTTCCAAATAAACCTAATCATAAATAAAATTGAGATGATCGCTGTAATTTGAGGCAGGGTTATATGGATAAATTTTTGAATTGGGCTTGCTCCATCCACCTCTGCTGCTTCATACAAACTTTGTGGTATTGCTTGCAATCTTGCTAAAATAAATAGAAAAGCGAGTGGAAAATAACGCCAAATTTCAAAAAAGATAACTGTGGTTAAAGCTAACCTTAATTTGAATTCAAATCCTAAAATACTCATTGTTATGTATTTTTGGCCTAATAAATTTATTGGTTGCTCTATGATATTAAAATTTACTAATAATGCATTTAAAGTTCCACTATTAGGATCTAGTAATAAAGTCCAAGTATAAGCTAAAGCAACTACAGGGCCCACATACGGAAAAAGTAAAATACCTCGCATATATGTTCGACCTTGAATATTTTGATTTACTAATTGTGCTGCTAAAATTCCAAAGATAATTGCCCCAACTGTGCCAAAAAAAGTGAAGTAAAATGTCGTTAAAAGTAATTCAACAAAATTATTTTCATAAAAAACTTTTTTAAAATTTTCTAAAGTAAAATTCGTAGTTAGTAACGGGTTATCTGCTTTCCCACTTAATATTGGTTTTTGAGATTTAATAATTTTTTTATCAATTATTTCACCATTGTTATTCTGTATAGTTATCCCAAAATTTTCCTTGTATTTCGCCTGCCAGTTTCCAAAATTACAAATAACCTTTTTAGATTGAAAATTACATCTTGAATCTAAATTTACTGGTGAAACATTTGTTGGAAATTTATCTTGAAACTGAACATTTCTTATTTCTTGAATTAAAGAACTATTTCGTAATTTATAAATAATTTTTAATTCTGATTGATTTCCTGAAATTGATTTAACAATTTTCTTTGCTCGAGGTTCTGGAATTCTAATATCTTTTAATTCAATATCTTTGAAACTGATCCAAACATTGGCAAATATAGGAAATAATACGATGGCAAAAACTAATAAGACTGCAGGTAAAACTAAAGTGTAAGCAGTTCTTTTTTCTAATTTTGATAATGAATCACTCATAATAAAAAGCGGATAATAAAATATTATCCGCTCTTTATAAATTTATTATTTAAAACTTAGCTAATTCAGCGTTAATTTTCTTAACCGCTTCATCAACTGAGATTTGATCATCAATATATTCTCTAGTGATTCTGTTTAAGAATTGAGAATTGATAATTTTTGATGCTCGAGATAGTTCACCCTCTTTGACACCCCATCTGTTTGCAGTATCTAAACCTGCAACGATGTTATCAATAACATCTGCAGAATAAAGATCAGTTAAAGGAGCTTTTCTATCAACACCTACTGGTAATTTACTCCAAGCTTTAGTGTAAGCACTAGGATCACTCTTATTTCCTCTTCTTACTGGAAATTTTCCTTCTGGAGCAATTCCTAATGTCGCTGTATAACCTTCACTCATAGAGTACTCTATGAATTTTTTAGCTTCATCAGTATCTGCATCCGCAGTAATACCAAAGTATCTTACATCAGCCCAAGCAGCACCTTTTTTATTGTTCGGTCCACTAAAATTAGTAATGAAACCAGTTTTAGAAGCTAACTCTGGTGATGTCGGATCACTATTGATTGTTGGTGGAGCAGAGTCTCTTAAACCTGCTAACTCATCCATAATAAATGGCGACCAAATTATCATCGGTGTTTTTCCAGCAAAGTATAATGCTCTTGATTGTTTCCAGAATAATTCTCCTGGAGGGCTTGCTTTCGCAATTACTTTATAAAATTCTAAAGAATTCTTTAAAGCTTTCCCTTGCTTTTTAGTTCCACCTTTTTTAACAAAATTAACTCCATTAGCTAAAAGTACATGTTCAAGTACTTGGCTCATAAAGTTTTCATCTGTTTTAGTAGCTGCTACAAAGCCAAACATATCATTGCTTGATAATGCATTTACTGCTTTAACGATGTTTGCATATGAAGTTGGTGGCTCTAAACCAGCTGCAGCAAATAGATCTTTTCTATAAACGACCATTTGTGTCCAGCCATCAACTGGAACCGCTGCAATTTTTCCACCCTTCTTAGCCATATTTAATGCACCTGGTGCAAATGTTTTCTTACCTAACGACTTAACTACAGCGTTATTTGCATCAACATCTAATATGCCTGCCTCAGCCCATGGTAAAACATATTGAAGAGTGTGATAAATCACATCTGGAAGATCTCCCGCTGCAGCTGCTGCAGTAGCTCTGGTACCAAGATCTTTTTCTTCAATTGGTATGACTTCAACTTTGATGCCAGTTTTAGCTTCAAACGCTTTAGCCATCTCCTCTTGTTTTGCCATTCTTGCAGGTTGGACCTCTGTCGTCCAAAATTTAATATCCGCAAAACTAGTATTAGTAATTAGAAATACTAGAGCAAATATATTAATTATGATTTTTCTAATCATGTATTCCCCCTCTTATATTGTTCCTCTCTGGTATTTAGTTTTCTCTGATGTTCGCGATTTTTTCATTGCGATAAATCTAGCAGTGTAATAAATTTTTAACAACATTTAATGGTTAGTTAAAATCCCTTTAAATCAAATAAATGTCAAAAATTGTTATTAAAAATCTCGAAAAATCTTTTGGCGAAAATAAAGTTATCAACAATTTCAACATAGACATACACGATGGAGAATTTATAGTTTTAGTAGGTCCTTCAGGTTGTGGAAAATCAACTTTATTAAGAATGGTCTCGGGATTAGAAAGTATCGATCAAGGAGAAATATTTTTAGATACAAAATTAATTAATAACTTAATTCCTTCTAAACGTGAAATTGCAATGGTCTTTCAATCTTACGCTTTATATCCACACATGAATGTTTTTGAAAATATGTCATTTGGTTTGAAAATGGAAAAAATTTCAAAAAATGAAATTAATGAAAAAGTAAATCATGCAGCTACTACGCTTCAAATTGAAGATTTACTAGATAGAAAACCTAAACAACTTTCAGGTGGACAAAGACAAAGGGTTGCAATTGGTAGAGCAATTACAAGAAATCCTAAAGTATTTTTATTTGATGAACCATTGTCTAATCTAGATGCAGCTTTAAGATCTGAAATGAGAGTTGAAATTTCTAAGTTACACAAAAAATTAAAAACAAATATTATTTATGTAACACACGATCAAATAGAGGCGATGACATTAGCTGATAGAATTGTAGTGCTAAATAAAGGGATTATCGAACAATTTGGAACACCAAATGAAATTTACACTGATCCCAATAACATTTTTGTTGCAGAATTTATTGGTTCCCCAAAAATGAATATTGTCAAAATTAATAAAGAGCAAATTATCAATTCTAACACCATAGAATTGTTTAAAAATAAAATAACTTTTGAAAATTTTGATTTTAAAAATGAAGTTTATTTAGGTATTAGGCCTGAAGATATCAGCGTAAAAAATGATCGTGAAATTAAGTTAGACGTTAAAGTAGATCTTATTGAAAATTTAGGCTTTGAAAAAATTATTTACGCTAAATTATCAGACAACCAAATTATTATTAAATCGTCAGAAGATATAAATAATCATTCACTTAAAATATCATTTTCTAAAGATAAGGTTTTATTTTTTGACAAAAATAAAAACAGGATAAGATAGATTTCTTTGAGTAAAAAATTTTCAATAATTATATTTACTGATTTAGATGGTTCATTATTACATAGAGATAATTTCAAATTTGATGAGATAAAAGATTATGTAAAACGTCTTATTGATGAGGGGATTATTATTATTCCTAATACTAGTAAAACTGAAAAAGAGATAGAGGGATTTATAACAGAACTTGGGTCAACTCTTCCTTATATATCTGAAAATGGATCTTCAATTCATGGATTGAATTTAATTAATAGTAATTTTCCAAACAAAATAGTTTTGAGCAGAGATAAAGAAGAACTAATTAAAATTTTTCATTCTAAAGTTCCTGAAAATCTTAAAGCTAAATGTAAATTTATTTCAAAAATGAATTCAAAAGAACAAACCAATATTTTTGGTCTTCAAGAAAATAATTTAAAAAATGCTTTAAATCGGAAATATACAATTCCTTTTTTATTTGAAGGTGACAAAAAAGAAAAAAATAGATTATTCAACGTATTAAGATCTTCTTCATTAACAATGCAGGAAGGTGGTCGAGTTTTAAATTTAGGCGATAATACAGATAAAGTTAAATCAATGAATCAAGTTCTGAAAATATATAAAAAAGTAGAAAATAAAATAAAAGTCATAGCTGTGGGAGATAATTTCAATGATTTAGATATGTTGAGAAATTGTGATATTCCATGTTTAGTCTTTAATGATCAATTTAAACAAGATCAAATAAACATAGATAATCTAATAGTTTCGAACAAGCCATCACCTGAGGGCTGGGCTGATGTGATTAAAACGGCACTAGTTAAACTAGACTATTAAGATTAAAAACCCGGCATGAGTGATTTTTCTCAAAATGGAGTAGTCTCAACTTTGCACGACTTTAAAACAAAGTCCACTGCTGTCATCGAAAGTGAACTATCAGAATTTTCAAAACAAAGAAAAATGGAATTAATTTTACCATGTCTTTATTCTGAATTAGAGGGAACAGCTTTACCAAAAATAGTAGAGGAAATAAGTAAAACAAAATATTTAGATCACATAATTATCGGATTAGATAAGGCAAATGAAGCACAAGCAAAAAAAGCTTGGAAATTTTTTAAGAAACTAAAATCATCTTTTTCAATTCTGTGGAATGACGGTCCGGGGTTAAAAAAATTAGATCAAGAATTAAAAAAAAACAATCTTGCACCAAGTGAACTTGGTAAAGGTAGGAATGTTTGGTATTGTATAGGTATGTGTATCGCAAGAGATAGTGCTCGATCAGTTGCTTTACATGATTGCGATATTAAAACTTATGATAGAAGAATGCTTGCAAAGCTGTTTTATCCTGTAGTAAATCCTCTTTTCAACTTTGAATTTTGCAAAGGTTATTATCCAAGAGTAGCAAATGAAAAGATGAATGGAAGAGTTGCAAGATTATTAGTTTTTCCGCTATTAACGGCATTAGAAAAAACTATTGGTAAAAGTGATTATTTAGACTTTATGAAATCATTTAAATATCCTCTAGCAGGTGAGTTTTCATTTAGGCGAAATGTTTTACCTGAACTAAGAATTTCCTCAGACTGGGGAATAGAAGTTGGAATTTTATCTGAAATGCAAAGAAGTTTTTCACCCCAAAATATATGTCAGGTCGATTTAGCGGATACTTATGATCACAAACATCAAGTGCTATCAATTGATGATGAAACAAAAGGACTATCAAGAATGTCTATTGATATCATTAAAACATTCATCAAAAAGCTAGCAACTCAAGGTAATACTTTTAGCAGGGAAAAGTTTAGATCATTAAAAGCAACTTATTATAGATCTGCTTTAGATTTAATTGATATATATAGAAATGATGCAGTAATGAATGGTCTAAAATTTGATTCTCATACTGAGGAAAAAGCAGTCGAATTATTTGCAATAAACATAATGAAAGCTGGAGAGGCTTTTATTCTAAATCCAATGGATACCCCTTTTATACCCACATGGAGCAGAGTAAAAAGCGCTATACCAGATTTTCTTGGAAGACTTGAAAAAGTAGTTAATGATGATAATAAAAAACATTATTAATGTTAACTCAAAAAGATCAGAAAACTATAAGATCTAAATTAGACAAAATTTACAAAATATTCTTATCGAAAAAAGATATTGATTATTTCGAAAAAGAAATTGTTCAAATCATTCGACAGTTTAACAAAAAAAATCCTAAAAAGAAAAAAAGTATCTCTGAAAAAACTACTTTAGTTATTTGTTATGGTGATAGTGTATATTCTGAGAAAAAGAAATCGATAAGAGTCTTTCAAAACTTCTTTCAAAAAAAATTAAAAAATTATTTTAATACTATTCATTTTTTACCATTCTATCCCTCAAGCAGCGATAGTGGCTTTGCTGTAAAAGATCATTATAAAGTTGAAAACAAACTTGGCAATTGGCTGGATATAAAAAATGTTTCAAAATCAAGTAATGTTATGGCTGATATGGTTATTAATCATTCATCAGCAAGAGGTTTGTGGTTTAAAAATTTTCTAAAAAAAAAGGAACCTGGAAAAGATTATTTTTTAACAGTCGATTCTAAATTTAATATTTCTAAAGTGGTAAGACCAAGAGATCATAAATTACTTAAAAAAATTAAAATTTTTAAAAAATCCGATTACCTTTGGCGGACATTTAGCCCAGATCAAATTGATTTAAATTTTAGAAATCCCTCAGTATTGATAGAGTTTATAAAAATAATGATTTATCTGATTAACAATGGTGTAACTATTTTTAGATTAGATGCTATTGCATATCTTTGGAAAGAAAATGGAACTAAGTGTATTAATTTAAAACAAACTCATGAAATTATTAAACTTTTAAGAAATATTACTAACCAACTTAATGTACAAACAACCATTATTACAGAAACAAATTTACCTGAAAAAGAAAATTTAAGTTATTTTGGTAAAAATGATGAGGCTAATTGGATTTATAATTTTTCTTTACCCCCGTTATTAGTTCATGCTTTTTTATTCGAAAATAGTTCGTTCTTAAATAAATGGAGTAAAAATCTTCCTAGTACTAAAAATGGAAACTGTTATCTCAACTTTATTGCCTCACATGATGGAATAGGAATTAGACCTACAGAAGGATTATTAAATGAAAAAACATTAAATAACTTTTTAAAGAGATTAAAAAAAAATGGTTCAAAATTTTCTTATAGAAAAGTTCAAAATAAAGTTAAAAAAATATATGAAGCAAACATTACAATTTTTGATGCTTTAAAAAAATCTGATTTTGATGCTAAAGGTAAATTTTATTTAGAAAGATATGTTTCTGCGCATGCTATAATGATCTCTTTTGAGGGTATTCCAGCTATATATTTTAACTCTATTTTTGGGACAGCTAATGACGAAGCTAAATTTATCATCACAGGTAACAACAGAGATATTAATAGATATAAATGGAATTTGAAAAATATTACTAATAAACTTAAAGGCCAAAAAACTAAGCAAAGTATTTTCTATAACAATATTTGTAATTTATTAAGTATCAGAAGAAATCAGAAAGCTTTTCACCCAAATGCCTCAAGATTAAATTTAGATTTTGGTCAAAAAATATATGGTTTTAAAAGAATAAGCAAAGATAAAAAACAAACAATAATGTGTATTACAAATTTAAGCTCAAAGATTCAAAAAATTAAAATTGGTAAAAAAAATCAAAAGATGAAGAATTTGATCAACTCAGAAATTCATATTGAAAATAAAAAGTTTTTAGTTTTAAAACCTTTTGAAACTATTTGGTTATCTAACAAATAGAAAGTACTGTATTTTTATGTATATATCGTTCAATCATTAAATATAATTGAGTTATAAAAAATTATTTTTAAAAATGTCCAGTCTAAAAGAAATAGTAGAAAAAATTAAAAATCAAGATTTAGAAAAAGCTTTAAAATTATGTGATAATTATAACAATAAAAATAACCAACATATAATTTCAAATTTTAAAGGTGTAATATATCTGATTAAAGGAGATCTAGAATTAAGTGAAGAAAATCTTTTAACATCAATCAGACTAAAACCAGAATTTGAAGATCCTATTAAAAATCTTTACTCACTTTTTTTAAAAAAAAAAGATTTTCAAAAGGTTTTGTTTTATGCAAAAAAATTGATTGAAACAAATAATAGCAATATCGACTACTACTACAAACTTGCTTACGCTCATAACTTAAATCATAACCTAAATGAAACTTTAGAATACTACAAAAAGTACATCTCACTTGATGGAAAAAATAAAAAACAAGCTTATAATAATATTGGTTGTCTATATCTTCAAAGAAATAACCCTAAAACTGCAAAAGATTTTTTTTTAAAAGGAATTGATTTTGGTGAAGACAAAATAATAATAAATAATTTGCTTAAAAGTTACATCTTATTAAGAGATAGAGAAAATTCTGATATTTTTTTTGACAAAGCAAAAAAAATTGACAAAGAATTTATAGAATTCAAATACAATGAAGCTAAATATTTAATTCTAAATGATCGCATTGAGGAAGCTATAAAAATTTTAGTTGACAATATAGATAACTCTCAATTTCTTATAACACTCCTAGTGCTTTATTCTAATATTGGACGAAAAGATGAGTGTAACAAACTCTTAAAAAAATCAAAAGATAGAGTGATAAATGAGCCAGAATTTTTAAACTATTATGGACTAAAATTACTTTATGAGGGTAATTTTGATGATGGCTGGAAATACTATGAACATCGAAATTCAAAAATTACTGATTTTTTTAGGGATATACAAGAATGGACTGGTGAGAAAATTGATAATAAAAGTATTTTGGTTTTTAATGAACAGGGAATAGGAGATTCAATACAATTTTCAAAATATATAATTCCATTAACTAAAATATCGAAAAATGTTACTTTTGCAGTTCAAACTAATATTCAAAATCTTTTTAGAAATGATATTCAAAATTTATCAATTGGAACAATTAAAGAATGTAAAGATAAAAAATTTGATTTCAAAATTGCCTTAGGATCATTAATTAAATTTTTTTTTAGAGAAAATTTAGATAAAAATGAAAATCTTTTACAAACCAATAAAGACGATGATCTAAAGTGGAATGAAAAAATTAGTAAAGATAAACTCAATGTAGGTATTGTGTGGTCAGGTAGCTATAATGGTGCTAATGAACCTTACAGATCAGTACCTCTTAAATCATTAAGAAAGATATTTTCATTAAATGCAAATTTTTATTGTTTGCAAAATGAAATTTGGGATAGAGATAAGGATGATTTTAAATCTTTAAATTTAATTGATTATGGAAAGTATAAACTTGATGAAATTGCATCAATTATTAAAAATTTAGATTTAATAATAACAAGTGATACCTCTTTATTACACTTGTCAGCATCATTTAATAAGGAAACATGGGGTATGTTAAGCTTTCACCCAGATTGGAGATGGGGTGAATTAAATAAAATAACTCCCTATAAAAGTCTGAAAATTTTTAAACAAGAAACTTTTAATGACTGGAGAAATGTTGAAGATCAAATCTACATAGACCTTGAGAAAAAAATATTAAATAAAAACTTTTAATGACTCTTAAAATAATTAATTGCCCACTTAATACCCTGATCAATAGATACTTTGAGTTCGAAATTATATTTTTTTTGAAGTGATCGCGAACCAGCTCTTGCAAAAACACCTTCTGGCTTTGTTGAATTTCCAATTACTTTCAGATTTTTTTTTCCTAAAATTTTTAAAATTCTTTTAGATAACGAGATGAAACTAAGAAATTTCCCTGAAGATAAATTAATTGCTTTACCATTTTTAATCTTCTTTGCAATCAAAAGTGATCCTCTAATAACATCTTTTATATGAATAAAGTCTCTCATTTGATGTCCGCTTCCCCAAACAACAAAATCTTTTTTTGATTTATGATTCATGGCTCTTTTTATAATACTAGGGAAAGGATAATTTAAATCTTGGTCAGAGCCATATCCTGAGAATGGTCTAAAAATTGTATTTTTAATTCCATATTTCTTAAAAGCTAAGGATGCTAAATACTCATTATTCAATTTAGCCCATCCATATGAAAGATCTGGTTTGCCTAAATTATCTTTGAAAAAATCAATGTCAGACTCTTTTAATAACCTATAATTTTTATTTTTTTGTAAATTGATTGGATATGCTGCACTAGAGGAATATGTAATTACATGCTTTATCTTTTTTTTGTTTTTTACTACCCATCTCCAAAAGGCAGTATCAATCTCCAAATCTTCAGCAACTGCCAATGGGTTATTTTCAATAACTTCTCTACCACCTACTATAGCTGCTAAATTTATTACAAAATCATATTTTTTTTTTAATTTTTTTTTGAAATATCTTCTACAATCTTGATTAACAAACTTAAATTTTTTTTTAAATTCATATGGATTAAATAATTTCCATTTTTTTGGATGCACTCCACCAGATAACGGTGCAATATTATCAATAACATAAACTATTTTACCTTTTTTTAAAAAATGTTCTGTATAATGTCGTCCAACAAATCCAGCTCCTCCAAATATTAGAATATTCATTTTTTTTAACTTGTAATTTTTTTCCATTCATCAAAAGCTAATGAACTTTTTTTGGGTAAATACTTATAAATATTTTCTGAATTTATATATAAACTTTCCACCAGTCTAAGAGAGTTAGTATAGCCAATATATTCTTGTTTAAAATCATTAATTAAATTATGAATGTTTCTTTTTTGATATACAGTCGGTTCGTTGTAAATAACTTTATATTTTTTTGACGTAACATAAAAAGCAGCCCATATATCATCCATTCTTCCAACATGAGGAAATAAGAAGTAATCTTTAATAACTCTTCTATGAATTAGGGTATTTTGAGAATTAAATGGTGAAATTTTTTTTGAAAAAAAAGGGAAAATATTTTTTCTAAAATTACATTCTGGTTTAAAAATCATTCTACAAACAGCATCGATATCTGGATCACCATTCCAAAAATTTGCTTGAATGTCAGGTTTAATAGAAAACTTTTTACCAGTTCTATATTTTCGGTGATTTACTAATTCTAAAGGCAATCCTCTGTGCCAAAGATTTGGATGATTAGTATATCCAACCGGATCAAATATTATCTTATTTGTCTTTACTTCTTTACAATTTATATTTTTATTAATGTAGATATTTTTAAACCAATTATTGTAGGGAATATTGTCATCGTCAATTAATGCTACAACTTCAGCTCCTCTTTCAAATGCCTCTAAAATCGCAAAATTCCTTCTTTGTATACAATTCCATCCAATCAATCTTGACAACTTTGGCCATTTTTTTTCTTGGTACTTTACGCTTAACACTATCGAATTATCTAATTTAAATTTTTTAGATTTTTTATCTAAAGCTACAATCAGTTTGCATTTTCTATTTTTAGCAAAAAGTTTTAAAGCTTTGGTTGGTTTGTTTATCGTGGTTGTCGCAATATAAATCATATATTTTTAAATAAAACGTTTAGATATGAAAAATAACTTTTTATACTAATAGAAGATGTTCCTTCAACTCTTTTTCTCCATGTGGCTGGAATTGTAATAATATCGCAACCCATTTTTATAGGTTTAAGTAATAATTCTAAAGCAAAACCATGCCTGAACTCGGTAAGTATTAAATTTTTAAGTATTTTGCTTGGGTAGATTCTATAAGCAAAAGTAAAATCCAATATTTCATATTTAAAAAAAAATTTGATTAATCTTTGAAAAAAAAAATTGGCTAAATATTTAATTACGCCATAATTAGAGAAACCTCTTTGACTTAACCATCTATCAGCAGAAATAATAGAAGTTGGGTTTTTTATACTAATTTTTATCATTCTCATGAGCTCATTTGGATTTGTTTCTAAATCAGAAGCCATTATTGCAATAAATTTCAACTTTGATTTTTTTATACCTAGGTCAATAGCACCACCAACATATGGTTTTAATTGATTAAAATATCTTAAATTTTTAAAAGATTTTTTTAGTTTTTGTAATTCTAATTTATTTTTTTTAATTGTTAATTTATTTGAAAAGATAACTATATATTCTTTTTTAAATTTTATTTTTTCTAATATTGCGATTGTTTTTTTTAGGGAATTAATTTCATTTAAAAATGGCAAAATAATTGAAATTGAAAATTTATCTTTTTTTTTCATAATCTAAGTTTTGTAATAAACTTAAATATAATATATAGGTTTATTGTAAATGAATTCATTTAAAAAGTTTTATACTGGCAATAATTATAATCAACATATGTATAATGGTCTAATTGGTTTTTTTATGAAACTTTCTCATAAAAAAATGGAAAAAAATAAAACTAAAAAAAGTAAAGTTCTTGAAATCGGTCCAGGAACACATCCTCACACAGATTATTTATTGCATGAGTTTGATCAATATTATGTAGCTGAAAAAATTAAAGAGTTATCAGATTTTTATAAAAATAAAGAAAAAGTAACATTTTCTACATATGATGGTGAAACACTTCCATTTGAGGAAAATTTCTTTGACAGAATTATATTATCACATTGTCTTGAACATGTGCTTGAACCAGAAAGAATGCTTCAAGATATTTATTTAAAATTAAAACCAGGTGGAAATCTGACAATAGCTCTTCCAACTGATCCTGGATTATTATGGAGGGCAGGTAAATTTATAAGTGCAAATTTTTTAATTAAAAAAAGTTATGATTTTACTAAAGATGATTATTATTATTTTACAGCCAAAGATCATGTAAATAGTATTTTTTCTTTAATTCCAATTATTAAGAAAAACTTTAATAAAATAAATTTTGAGAGATACGAACCATTCAAAATACCAGTCTTAGACTTTAATCTTTTTTATATAATTGATATTGAAAAATGATTAATTTTTATAGCAACTTGATAAATCTAATAAAATATAATTTTTATCATCTATTAAATTTTCACATTTAGGATGAGTTTGTGATTTTTTAAATATAACGTGTGACACACTTTCAAGGTTTAAAATTTTATCCAAAACTTGTTTTTGAATGGAAAAATTTTCAGCATTATAAAAATCATTTGCTAAATTTAATCTTATATTCCAATCAATAATTTCATCGTGCCTAAAGGGATGATGCTTATAATTAATAAAAATAGGTAAGCCTGTATTTAATCGTATAGACATAGTGTCAGTTGGAACTAAGATAGAGTCTATATTGTTATAATATTCTTTTATTTTATTTGATAACAAAATTTTTTCCTTAAAATTAGAATTCAAATTTTCTAAAATATGAGATTTCACTCCAAAAAAAATACTAATAATAAAAAAAATAGAATAAATAGTTTTTTTTTTGTTCAAAAAGGTATCTTTAATTTTGTCAATTAAATGAGATATAATAACCATTGACGACATAGGCATCAAAAATACTGATGATCTCCAAGGAAATGTTAATGCAAGACTATTTATTTGTAAAAAATATTGGATAGATGATAATATTATGGAACAAAGACCAAATACCCCTATAGGTATAAATAATTTTTTTTTATTTTTGATTAAAATCAATGCAATTAAAAATGTAAACAGTGAAATAATATCTTTGTATGAAAACCAATAACGAATATCAGCATGATGAGGTATTCTTTTCATCAAAATTTCCTGACCCAAATTTGTTATATCTTTATCAAGATTTAAGAAATTAAGTAAAACAAAAATTGTAATCGGCAATATCAAAATCAAAAAATATAATAAAATTTTAAATAAATCTGAGTATCTTTTTAATGAGAAAGAATAAGTCAAGAATCCAAGAATTAAGAATCCTGAGTGCATTATGTAAGTGGGGTGAAAGGATGCGGCAAGACAAATAAAAAAAACACTCAGAAAATTTTTATCATTTAAAAAAAAATATATTCCTAAAAAAAAAAGCACACCATAACTTGCAGGTTGATATCCGGCATCAATAACACTTTGACCTGCTAAACCTGAAAAAAAGCTATTTTCATGAAATATAAATATAAAAATAGCAAACCAAATTAAAATTGAATTTAATTTAAATAATTTTGGATAAATGTATCTACAAATTAAAAACAAAAATAACGCACAAAAACTTAATAGAGTAAAATGTATAAAGTATAAAATTTTTACAGAAAAAAATTTTATCAAAATATAATTAAAATAAGTGAATAGAGGTATATGATCTGTTTGATTAGCAATCCAATCATTTTGAAGTTTATTGTCATTAAAAATTTCCAGTGCATGAATTAAAACTGCTATATTTCCTTTAAATAATAAGAATTGTTGAGTTGTTAAGGCAAATATAACGCCAAGAAATAATATGATAAAAAAATAATTATTATTGACGAAGATTTTTTTAAGATTTGATAACATTTATTTATTTCTAAGTGCTTTTTGTAAAAAAATAATATCAATTTTGCAATCTTTGTAGCCTCTCTTTAACACGTTAAGATATCTTTCGGTTGGAAATCTAAAAGTTGTTTTGTTGGTCATTGTATAGGTCATAACCTTTTTTCCATAATATAAAAAATAATACTTCTTATATAAAATTGGAAAGTCTTCATAAATATCAAGTTTTTTTTCATCACTTTTAGATATTTCAAAAAGTCCCCCGGGGACAATTGAATTTTTTTTTGGTTCTATATCAGCCGCTCTATATTTGCTTCTAAAGGTTAATCTAAAATCTTTTAAATTTATCTTTTTTATAAAAGTACTATCCTTACATCTTCTTTTCATTTGAAAATGATGAAGATTACTCCCATAAGCAAAATAAAGCATTTATCGATCTACTATTTCTATCTTTTTTTCTTTAATAAAATTTAAAATCTGAGCACTACAATCATCAATTTTTGATTGTTGCTCAGATCGAAGAACTATGGATACTCCAAGTTTTCCTGCATGGAAAAAAGGATAGCTTCCAATTTCAACATCTTTATTCTGATCTTGAACCTTTGATAAAGAATTTGCGATTTCACTTTCTACAGTTCTTAAACTTATTGTATGACTAAGTATTGGATCACCACCCACAATTTGTTGTTTCAAACTACCTAACATTGATTTTAATATCGATGGGACACCTGGTAAACAAAACACATTCTCAACACTAAATCCTGGTGCCCCACTCGTTGGATTTAAAATTAATTTTGCATTCTGTGGCATCCAGACCATTTTTTGTCTACCTTCATTAAAATCTCCTGGCTTATAATAACTTTCTAAAATTTTAAAAGCTTCCGGATGAATTTCATATTTTAATCCAAAAGCTTCTGAAACAGATTCTGCAGTAATATCATCATGTGTTGGACCAATACCACCAGTTGTAAAAACATAATCATTATTTTTTCTTAAGATATTTAAATTTTCAATTATAGTTTTTTTTGTATCTGGTATTACCCTTACTTCATTTACCTGAACTCCAAGTGAATTAAGCCATACAGCCAAAGTGCTCGTATTTGTATCTTGAGTTCGGCCTGAAAGAATTTCATTTCCAATTATTAATATAGCGGCATTAACTTTTGTATTTTTTTTCATATTATCTATAATTTGAATATGGAATTTACCAAGTCTTTAATAAAAGGCAAATTAATCAAAAGATATAAACGTTTTTTTGTAGATGTAAAAATAAATAAAGAAGTTGTCACAGCCCATTGCCCAAATACAGGCTCAATGAAAGGTCTACTTGATGAAGGAAATGAAGTCTACTTACTCAAAAATGATAATCCAAAAAGAAAACTAAAATATGGTTTAGAATTGATTAAAGCCAATAATAATCTAGTTGGAGTAAATACTCACATGGCAAATAAAATTGTTGAACATGGACTAAATGCTAATTTAATAAATGAATTAAAAAATAGTGATAGCATTAAGTCAGAAGTTTTTTACAATAACGAAACCAGATTTGATTTTCTAATCGAGAAAAAAAAGCAAAAAAGTTTTATTGAAGTTAAAAATGTAACTCTTTTTAGAGAGAAAAAAACTGCTGAATTTCCTGATGCAATTACTACAAGAGGTTCAAAACATCTTCTTACCCTTATTGATGCCATAAAAAAAGGATATAAATCATATTTGATCTTTTTAGTTCAGATACAAAACATGAAAAATTTTAAAATTGCGAAAGATATTGATGAAGAATATTATAAAAACTATCTTATTGCGAAAAAAGCTGGTGTTAATTTTCTTGCTTATAGATGCAGTCTAAGTTCAAAAGAAATAAGAATAGAAAAAAAGTTAAAGATTATAAATGAATAATTACTCAGAAAAATTTGAAAAAATGAGAATTGCAGGGAAACTTGCAGCCCAAACTTTAGATATGCTTACTGAAAATATAAAAGAAGGTATTTCAACTGCACAAATTGATAAACTTGGTTACGAATTTATTAGAGACAACGGAGGTTATTCTGCCCCACTTTATTACAGAGGCTTTACCAAATCATTATGTACATCACTAAATCATGTTGTTTGTCATGGAATTCCATCTGAAGAAAGAATTTTAGAGGAAGGTGATGCGGTCAATGTAGATGTCACAGCAATCATTGATAATCACTACGGAGATACAAGTAGAATGTTTTGTATAGGTAAAACTTCTGTAAAATTAAATAATCTTATAGATGCGACTCACGAGTCAATGATGAGGGCGATAAAAATCTTAAAACCTGGAAAAAAACTTGGAGATATTGGTCATGAAATTCAAACATATGTAGAAGAAAAAGGTTTTTCAGTTGTCAGAGATTTTTGTGGGCATGGTATAGGCACAACTTTTCATGAGTCACCAAATATTTTACATTATGGAACTAAAAATACAGGAATGGAACTCAAACCAGGAATGACATTTACAATCGAACCTATGATTAATGCAGGTAAATTTGCTACAAAAATGCTTAATGATGGTTGGACAGCAGTTACAAAAGATAAATCTTTGTCTGCGCAATTTGAACATACAGTTGGAATAACAGAAAATGGTTATGAAATTTTTACAGAATCTGCTAAAGGTTATTCAAAGCCTCCATATTTATAATTAATGATTAAAAGATATTCGAGAAAAGAACTTACAGATATTTGGTCAGAGGAAAATAAATACAAAATTTGGTTAGATGTAGAGATAGCTGCAGCACAAGCTATGGAAAAATTAAATCAAATTCCTAAAGGAGTTTCTTCAATTGTAAGAAAAAAAGCAAGAATTAATGTTAAAAGAATTCATCAAATTGAATCTCAAGTCAAACACGATGTCATAGCTTTTTTAACTTCTGTAACGGAAAAAGCTGGAATTAAAGCAAGATATCTTCATCAAGGAATGACTTCATCAGACGTGGTAGATACCAGTTTTAACATTCAATTAGTTCAATCAGGAAAAATAATTCTCAAAGACATTGATC
Source organism: uncultured Pelagibacteraceae bacterium (assembly GCA_902616025.1). GTDB lineage: Bacteria > Pseudomonadota > Alphaproteobacteria > Pelagibacterales > Pelagibacteraceae > Pelagibacter. Next base: position 17,795 of record CACMRE010000003.1, read on the forward strand.
AAATTTTAAAAGTATTAAAAAAACAAGCAAACAAATATAAATTTACACCATGTATGGGAAGAAGTCATGGTATACATGCTGAACCGATTACCTTTGGTTTAAAACTTGCCTCTTTTTACGCAGAATTTAAAAGAAATAAAAAAAGATTAATTGATGCAATAGATGAAGTTTCGACATGTGCTATTTCAGGCGCAGTTGGAACATTTGCCAATATAAATCCAAATGTAGAAAAATATGTTGCTAAAAAACTTGGCTTAAAAGCTGAACCCATTTCAACTCAAGTTATACCAAGAGATAGACATGCTTTTTATTTCTCAGTTCTTGGAATTATTGCGGGTTCAATTGAGCGAGTGGCTATAGAAATCAGACATTTACAAAGGAGTGAGGTGTATGAACTACAAGAATTTTTTTCAAGAAAACAAAAAGGTTCATCTGCTATGCCTCATAAAAAAAATCCTATTTTGAGTGAAAATTTGACGGGCCTTTCAAGAATGGTTCGAAGTACAGTAATTCCTGCACTTGAAAATATAGCCTTATGGCACGAAAGAGATATTTCACATTCAAGTGTAGAGAGAAACATTGGCCCAGATGCTAATATAACGATTGATTTTGCTTTAGTAAGATTAACAAATATTTTAGATAATATGATTGTTTATCCAAAAAAAATGTTAGAAAATTTGAATATAACGAAAGGTTTAATTTTTTCACAAGAGTTGATGCTTGAGCTTACAAAAACTGGATTAACTAGAGAAAAATCATATCGAATGGTTCAAAGTTTCTCAAAAAAGTGTTTTGCTGAAAATTTGAATTTATTTGATGTAGCGCAATCTGACAAATATATAATGAGTAAAATTTCAATAAAGAAATTAAAATCAATATTTAGCTATTCAAAACACATGAAAAATGTCAATTTTATTTTTAGAAGAGTAATTAAATAATGAAAAAAGGGAAAAAACTATACGAGGGAAAAGCTAAAATTATTTATGCAACTTCCGATAAAAATTTAGTCATTCAATATTTTAAAGACGATGCAACGGCATTTAATAATCAAAAAAAAAGTACTATTGAGGGAAAAGGTGTTCTAAATAATAGAATTTCAGAACATATACTTTCAAACCTAAATCAAATTGGAATTAAAAATCATTTAGTAAAAAGACTAAATATGAGAGAACAACTTGTCAAACTTGTGGATATTATTCCTATAGAGTTCATTGTGAGAAATATTGCAACTGGATCTTTGACAAAAAGATTAGGTATTGAGGATGGAACTGTACTTGAATATCCATTAATAGAGTATTGTCTCAAAGATGATAAATTGGGTGATCCAAACATAAGTAGAGAACACATTCTGGCATTTAATTGGCTTAGCGCTATTCAGCTTGATTTGATTGATGAAAATTTAAAACGTTTGAATGACTTTTTATTGGGTTTATTTCGAGGTGTTGGAATTAAACTAGTTGATTTTAAAGTGGAGTTTGGCTTCACTCATGAAAGTGGAAAAAATAATATTATTTTAGCAGATGAAATCAGCCCTGATACTTGTAGATTGTGGGACTCAATAACTGACAAAAAACTAGATAAAGACAGATTTAGAAAAGATTTGGGAGATTTGATACCAGCTTATACTGAGGTCGCAAAACGACTTGGAATTCTTCATGAACAATCAAACTTATCTGCAGTTAATGTAACTAAACTTTCATCTGTAAAAAAAAAAAATAAATGAAAGTTTCAGCAATAATAACATTAAAAAAAGATGTTTTAGATCCACAGGGCAAAGTCATCCATCAAGCATTGGATGGAATGGGTTTTGGAAATATAAGTGAAGTAAGACAAGGTAAATATTTTGAGATAGATGTTAATGAAAATGATCCAAGTAAAGCAAAAGCTGTTGTTGAAGATATGTGTAAAAAACTTTTAGCTAATCTTGTAATCGAAAACTTTAAGATTATTGAAACACAATAATTAATGAAGTCATCTGTAATAACTTTTCCTGGCTCAAATTGTGATAGAGATATGGATGTTGCGCTGAGGAAATTTGGGTTTAACAACAAGATGGTTTGGCATGATGATAATGAACTCCCTAAAAGTGATTTGGTAGTACTTCCAGGTGGTTTTTCCTATGGAGATTATTTACGATGTGGAAGTATGGCTTCAAAGTCTAGGATAATGCAATCAGTTATAAATTTTGCAAAATCAGGGGGATTAGTCATGGGAATTTGTAATGGATTTCAAATACTGGTTGAAACAGGTTTAGTACCAGGAGTTTTGTTAAGAAATAAATATTTGGAGTTTATATGTAAAAATGTCTTCGTGAAATTGGACAATAAAGAAAATGCATATTTTAAAAATCTTAATAAAGATATTTTAGAATTTCATATTGCTCATAATGAAGGAAATTATTTTTGTACCAAAGATCAATTGAAAGAAATTAAGGATAATAATCAAATAGCAATTTATTATTGTAATAAAGAAGGCAAGATAGAAGACCAATATAATCCAAATGGTTCAGTTAAAAATATTGCAGGTATTTTTAATAAAGAAAAAAATGTATTAGGAATGATGCCCCATCCTGAGAGAATGATAGACCAAAGTCTATCTGGGGAAGATGGCTCAATTTTTTTCAAAAACCTTTTTAATAATATTAAATAATGGAAGTTAATGAACAAATTGCTATAGATCATGGTCTTAAGTCTGACGAATATAAAAAAATTTGTCAATTACTTAAGAGAACTCCAAATATTACTGAACTTGGAATTTTTTCTGCAATGTGGAATGAACATTGTTCATATAAGTCATCACGACTCCACCTTAAAAAACTACCAACCAAAGGAAAAAAAGTAATTCAAGGCCCAGGAGAAAATGCAGGTGTTATCGATATTGAAGATGGAGATGCAATAGTTTTTAAAATCGAAAGCCATAATCATCCTTCATTTATTGAACCATATCAAGGGGCTGCAACGGGTGTTGGTGGAATTATGAGAGATGTGTTTACAATGGGAGCGAGACCGATTGCTAATTTGAATTCGATACATTTTGGATCTCCACAACACAAAAAAACAAAAAATCTCTTACGAGGAGTTGTACATGGTATTGGTGGCTACGGAAATTGTATGGGGGTACCAACTATAGCAGGACAAACCTCATTTGATAGTTCTTACAATGGAAACATTTTGGTTAACGCAATGACACTTGGTTTAGTAAAAAAAAATAAGATTTTTTACTCAAAGGCTGCAGGTTTAAATAAACCTGTGATTTATGTGGGCTCCAAAACTGGTAGAGATGGAATTCATGGTGCAAGTATGGCTTCAGCTAGTTTTGATGAGAAGATTGAAGAAAAAAAACCAACAGTACAAGTTGGTGACCCTTTTACTGAAAAACTTTTGTTAGAGGCATGTTTGGAATTGATGGCTGGTGATTCAATTATTGCAATTCAGGATATGGGAGCTGCTGGTCTTACCTCTTCAAGTATTGAAATGGCATCTAAAGGAAATTTAGGCATTGAAATTGATTTAAATAAAGTCCCGTGCAGAGAGACTAAAATGACTCCATACGAAATTATGTTGTCTGAAAGCCAAGAACGAATGTTAATAGTATTAGAAAATGGCAAAGAGAAAATTGCAAAAAAAATATTTGATAAATGGAATTTAGATTTTGCAGTAATTGGAAAAACAACAAACTCAAAAAATATTGAATTATTTTTTAATCAAGAACAAGTAGCTAAAATACCTGTTAATATTCTTGTTGAAAATTCTCCAATGTACGATCGTAAATGGAAAAAATCAAAGTTGCCCAAAAAAAATAAAATTAAAAATGAAGTTTTAAATAAACTTAAAGTCAAAGATGTGCTTAAAAAAGTTTTGTCTAATCAGAATATATGTAGCAAGGAATGGATCTGGCAACAATATGATCATACAGTTATGGGTGACACTATTCAGAAACCAGGTGGGGACTCTGGTGTTGTCAGAGTACATGGAACAAATAAAGCCGTGGCAGCTTCGGTGGACTCCTCTGCTGTGTATTGTTGGGCTCACCCATTAACAGGAGGTAAACAGGTTGTTGCTGAAAGTTGGAGAAATTTAATCTCAGTTGGAGCAAAGCCAATTGCTATCACTAATTGTTTAAACTTTGGAAGTCCTGAAAAAGAAGACAACATGGGTGAATTTGTTGAATGCGTCCAAGGTATTGGTGAAGCTAGTAAATATTTAAATTTTCCGGTGGTATCTGGCAATGTATCTTTTTACAACCAGACCAAAGAAGTTGGGATCAAACCAACTCCATCAATTGGTGGTGTAGGTCTAATTAAAGATTATAATAAAATGATTTCAATGGATTTAAAAGAAATCGATAATTTAGTCTTAATCATTGGTAAAACTGAAGGTCATATTGACCAAAGTTTATTTGCTAGAACAATTTTAGATGAAAAAAATGGGCCACCACCAGAGGTAAATCTTTTTAATGAAAAAAATAATGGAGAAACAATATTAAATTTAATTGATAAAGGATATGTGAAAAGTGCTCATGATATTTCTTTGGGAGGTTTATTAGTTGCGATAAGCAAAATGTGCATTAAAGGTGATAAGGGAATTAAGATTAGTAAGTCAAAGAATTTAATGAATGAAATTGAATATTTTTTTTCAGAAGATCAAGGGAGGTATTTAATAGAGGTAAGTAAAGAAGATTTAAAAGAAGTTACAAAAATTTTAGATAAAAATTCTGTGTATTTTGAGGAATTTGGTATTATCACAAAAAACGATATAATAATTAACGAAAAGACAAAACTTACAATTGACGAATTAAAGTCTTATTATACAAGTTGGTTAACTAAGTATATGAGTTAAAAATGGCAATGGATTTAAAAGAAATAGAAAAACATATTAAAGAAGCTATGCCAGACGCTGTAATAGATATTCAAGATCTAGCTGGAGATGGTAATCATTATTCAGCAACTATAACCTCTTCTCAATTTGCAGGAAAAAGCAAAATTGAACAACATAAAATGGTTTATGATTCATTAAAAGGTAAGATGGGAAATGAATTACATGCTTTAGCAATTAAAACTAAGGAACAATAATGGATGATCAAACAAAAAGTTTAATTCAAAATCATATTGATACTAATGATGTGTGCCTTTTTATGAAGGGTACTCCAGATCAACCTCAATGTGGTTTTTCAATGACTGTCTCGAATATACTTAAATTGTTAGAAATAAATTTTAAGGGTGTAAATGTATTAGAAGATCAATCTTTAAGAGATGGAATAAAAGTATTTAGTGATTGGCCGACTATCCCACAATTATATATTAAAAAAGAGTTTATAGGCGGATGTGATATCATTAAAGAAATGTATGAGAGTGGAGAATTAAAAAAATTATTTGATGATAAAGGTATTAATTATAAAAAATAATTATTATCTAGAGTAATATTCAATTACTAAATTTGGCTCCATAACAACTGGGTATGGTACTTCTTCAAATTTTGGAATTCTAACAAACTTAAATTTTTTATTTTTTTCGTCCATTTGAATATATTCTGGGGCTTCTCTTTCTTTACTGGCTAATGCAATGTCTATAATTGCAAGTTGTTTTGACTTATCTCTAATTTCTATAGTGTCTTCCTCTCTAACAGAATAACTGGAAATATTTACTTTTTTTCCATTAACTTTTACATGTCCATGGTTGATTAATTGCCTTGCAGAAAAAATTGTAGTAGCAAACTTTGCTCTATATATGACTGCATCCAATCTTCTTTCCAATAAACCAATTAGGTTTTCGCTGGTATCACCTCTAAGCATGCTAGCTTTTTTATAAATATTTCTAAATTGTCTCTCATTAATATTTCCATAATAAGCTTTTAATTTTTGTTTAGCTTGTAATTGAATTCCGTAATCAGAGGGTTTTGAAGTTTTCGTTTGACCATGTTGTCCTGGTCCATAGGCTCTTGTATTGAACGGACTTTTAGGTCTTCCCCAAAGATTTACTTTTAATCTTCTGTCAACTTTGTGTTTAGAGTTTAATCTTTTTGTCATTTAATAGAGGGCTTTATAAACTTACTCATTATTTTGTCAATCAACGTTTTTTACTCAAACTTGCAAATACACCAGATAATATACGTGTTTCTTTGTCAGATAAGTCCATTTTGTAAAAAATGTTTCTTAGGTTTTCTAGCATTTTTGGTCTCTTCTCTTTAGGTCTAAAAAAATTTATTTCATCTAAATTTTTAATACAAAGACCTAACATTGATTGAATTTCTTTTTTGCTTGCTGATTTAACCTTTTTTGATTTTTTAAACGGAATATTTTTTAATTTGATAAGACTGGCTACATATTGAGCAATTATGATCAGACTATGAGATAAATTTAAAGACTTGAAGTCAGGATTAGTAGGTATTTGTAAAGTGTAATTTGCATAACTGACCTCATCATTTGATAAACCTGATGCTTCTGACCCAAACAAAAACCCAACTCTCTTCTTAAAGTTAATCTTTTTTAAATCTTCTAAATTAATATGTTTTATATTCTTATTTCTAAATCTTGCTGAAGTAGCAATCAAAATATCAATTTTTTCTAAAGCTTTTTCTAAATTATTGTATTTTTTACTTTGATTAATAATATCTTTTGCCCCAACAGATGTGGCTAAGATTTTATCATTTGGGAAAATAGGTTTTGGATTAATCAAAACTAATTTTTTGAAATTAAAGTTTTTTATTGCTCTAGCACATGCACCAATGTTTTGTGACAATTGAGGTTTATGTAAAATAAAAGTGATGTTTTTTTCACTCATTATTTACTAGCAGGAGCATTATCCTTAAATAGTTTATAATCTAAGCTGTCAATTAATGCTTTGAATGAAGCATCGATAATGTTGGTAGATACACCAATAGTAAACCAATTCTTTCCTTTTGAATCTGTGCTTTCAATAGACACTCTAGTAACTGCCTCTGTTCCTGTATTTAAAATTCTTACTTTGTAATCAACAAGTTTTAAATCTTTTAGATATTTTGAATATTTTGCAAGTCTATCAACGTTTTGTCTAATAGCATTATCTAATGCATTTACAGGTCCATTCCCCTCTCCTTCACACATAATTTTTTCTCCATCAACTTCTAATTGAGCTTTTGCAGAGGAAACTATTTCTCCAGACTTATTTTTTTTTACAGACACGTCATATTCATTAATTGAAATATATCTTGGTATTTCTCCAATAATTCTTCTAGCTAGTAATTCAAAAGAGGCGTCAGCCCCATCATAACTATAACCAATAAATTCTCGATCCTTGACTTCATCTAGTAGTTTTTTAATTTTTGGATCACTTTCCTCAATATTAATTTTGATACTTTTTAGTCTAGATATAATATTTGATTTTCCAGATTGATCTGAAACAACAATATTTCTTGTATTACCAACTTCTTCTGGATTGATATGCTCATAAGTTTTTGGATCCTTTTGTACAGCGGATACATGCAATCCTCCTTTATGTGAAAACGCCGCTGCACCAACATAAGGTAGATGCTGATTAGGTTTTCTGTTTAAAATTTCATCTAATAATCTTGAACATTCAGTTAAATTTTTAATGTTTTCTGATTTGATACTGATTTCAAATTGCGATGAAAAATCTTTTTTCAAAAAAAATGTCGGAATTAATGACATTAAATTTGCATTACCACATCTTTCACCTAAACCATTAATTGTTCCTTGAATTTGTCTAACGCCAGATAATACTGCAGCTAATGAATTTGCAACTGCATTGCCAGTATCATTATGCGCATGAATCCCTAAGTTTTTACCTGGGACAACTTTAGAAACTTCAGAAACTATCTGTGTGACTTCATGAGGAAGTGTTCCTCCATTTGTGTCACATAAAATAATCCACCTTGCACCTTGATCATATGCAGCCTTTATACAAGACAATGCATATTTTGGATTTGCTTTATAACCATCAAAAAAATGCTCTGCATCAAACATGAACTCTTTTTTTGCTTTTACAAAATGTTTAGCACTTTCAGAAATATTATCTAAATTTTCATCATTTGTTATTCCTAAAGCTACATCAACATGAAAATCCCAGGACTTTCCTACCAAACAAATAGCAGAGGTATTTGAATTCATGAGTGCTGATAAACCAGTATCATTTTCTGCACTTCTTCCAGATCTTTTAGTCATCCCAAAAGATGTTAGCTTTGAGTTTTTTAAATTATGTTTCTTTTGAAAAAATTCTGTATCTGTTGGATTAGCACCAGGCCATCCTGCTTCAATATAATCAACACCTAAATTATCTAAAGCTGAGGCGATTTTTTCTTTATCTTCTAAAGAAAAATCAACACCCTGAGTTTGAGCTCCATCTCTAAGAGTTGTATCAAATATGTATAATCTTTCTTTGCTCATTTAAATTTCCAGAGTGTTTTACCATCTTTGTCTTCTATTAAAACACCTTTGTCATAAAGTTCATCTCTAATTCTATCTGCTTCTTTATAATTCTTATTTTCTCTAGCTTTATCTCTTAAACTAAGCATGTTTTTAATTTCAGACTCACTAATAGATGCTTTATTCTTTTTAAAGTCATTCCATTGCTCAGTACTTTCATTCATCAAACCTATAAATTGGCATGCCGATATGAATAAGTCTATACCTTCACCTTTAGTGGCTTTTTCAAATAAATTGTGAAGGTTTGCAATATAACCAGGCGTGTTCAAATCTTCATATAATGGCTTTAAAATTTTATCTGGAACTTTAATTGATTTTAAATCAGATGAATAGACTCTGTACCATTTATCTAAAGTATTTTCACAATCACTTAATAACTTATCATTCCAATCAAGTGGTTGTTTGTAATGTGTACTCATTAAGGCCAATCTTATAATCTGACCACTAATCTTATTTCTAAAATCTTTAATCTTTAAAATATTTCCTTGGGACTTAGCCATTTTTTCATTAGACATTGTGATAAAGGCGTTATGGATCCAATATTTTGCAAAAACTTTTGTTTCATTTGCACATCTAGATTGAGCAATTTCATTTTCGTGATGTGGAAAAATTAAATCTATACCGCCCCCGTGAATATCAAATTCATTGCCCAAAAATTTTTTGGACATTGCAGAACATTCTAAATGCCAACCAGGTCTACCTTTTCCCCAAGGAGACTCCCAGTAAGGTTCACCATCAGTTGACGGTTTCCATAAAACAAAATCCTCAGAATTTTTTTTATTTTCACTAATTTCTACTCTTGATCCAGCAATCAACTCGTCTAAATTTTTATTTGATAACTTTCCATAATCAGCAAATTTGTTTACTTCAAAATAGACATGTTTTTGATTTTCATAAGCAAAACCTTTTTCAATAAGTTCAGTAATCATCTCTATCATTAGGTCTATATGTTCTGTAGCTTTAGGTTGATGAGTTGGATTTTCACAATTTAAAAATTCACAATCTTTTAAAAAACTTGAAGTCACTTTTTCAGTAAGTTCTTTTGTGGAAATTTTTTGTTCTTGAGACGATTTGATAATTTTATCATCAATATCAGTTATATTTCTAACATAAGTTACTTTTGAAAAATTATTTTTAAGTAATTTAAATAAAATATCAAAAACAACTAAAGGTCTTGCATTACCAATATGTGGATCATCGTAAACAGTAGGTCCACAAACATACATTCCTATTTTTTTTCTATCTTTTGGAATGAATTGCTCTTTTTTATTTGTTAAATTATTTGTTAAAAAAATATCCATCATCGATGATTAAGAAATATACCTTATTTGGTGATTTGTTAATCTAATTGATTAACTAGGAATCTTGCAAACTGGAATAGGCTCCATTTTATGCAAGTTTTGATTTCTAATTTTTTCGTATTGGTCTCTGTGTGGTGAGTTTGGGTTGCTCATTGCATCTTCTAACTCACTATAATTAAATCCTAATTGACCCTCATCTGTTCTGCCATCATCCCACAATCCATCAGTTGGTGGAGCATCAATTATCTCTTTTAATATTCCAAGTTCTTTACCTAATTCCCATACTTCTGTTTTGTTACAATCTGCTATTGGAGAAATATCAACACCTCCATCACCATATTTTGTGTAAAAACCAACACCAAAATCTTCTACTTTATTTCCAGTTCCAACAACAATACCTTTGTTAGCTGCAGCTACTTGGTAAAGAGTTGTCATTCTTAACCTTGCTCTGGAATTTGCATAACCATGTTCATTGTCAAACTTATTCAAAGTAGATGAAAATGTTTCAAATAATTTATCTAAACTTATTGTATGGGCTTCAACATTTTTAAATTTTTTCGTTAACCACTCTTGGTGTTTTAAGCTTAAATCATGCTGATTTTCTTTTTGTTTTATTGGCATAGTTAAAACAATTGTTTTTAAACCAGTCATTGCACTTAAAGTGCTTGATACAGAGGAGTCAATACCTCCTGATATGCCAATTACTAAAGATTGAGCTTTGTTTGGCATTTGATCAACATAACTCTTGATCCAATTTGATATAAATTTTACTTTTTCAGCGGGTCTCATAATTTTTATTTAATCTATATTAATTTGAAAACAACAGTCTAAGATGCCGCTTGAATAGCATTTCTTGAATAGCTGCTATTCTTTTTAATCTCATCAGAAATTAAAAATGCTAATTCAATTGCTTGATCTGAATTTAGACGAGGGTCACAATGAGTGTGATATCTACTAGATAAGTCAGCATCAGATATTTTTCTTGCACCCCCTGTACACTCTGTCACATCTTGTCCAGTCATTTCGACATGTAACCCGCCAGCGTAAGAGCCTTCAGATTGATGCACCGCAAAAACATTCTTAACTTCATTTACAACATCATTAAAAGGCCTTGTTTTAAAACCACTCGTTGATTTAATCGTATTTCCATGCATTGGATCACATGACCAAACAACATTTAAACCCTCTTTTTTAATTCCTCTAATTAATTTTGGTAAAAATTTCTCAACATTTTTATGACCAAATCTAGATATTAATGTAATTTTACCCTTTTCGTTATTTGGATTTATTAATTCACAAATTTTTGCTATTTCATCTGGCTTAGAGGTTGGTCCACATTTTATTCCTATGGGGTTTTCAATACCTTTACAAAATTCTACATGACCACCATCAATCTGTCTTGTTCTGTCCCCAATCCAAACAAAATGGGCTGAAGTGTCATGATATTCTCCGGTAGTAGAGTCAATTCTAGTCATGCTTTCTTCAAAAGGTAAATGTAAGGCTTCATGTGAAGTCCAGAAATTAACTGTGTATAATCTATTATTAAAATCTGAAGTTATTCCACAAGCCTCCATGAATGCTAAAGCATCAGCTATTTTATCCTCTAGTTCTTTAAATTTTTTTGCTTGAGGACTTTTCTTAATATAGTCTAAGTTCCATAAATGAACTTTATTTAAATCTGCAAAACCTCCTTTAGAAAAAGCTCGTAAAATATTTAAGGTTGAAGCAGATTGTGAATAAGCTTTAAACAATCTTTTTGGATCTGGTCTTCTTGCTTTTTCTGTAAAATCAATTGCATTTATATTGTCACCTAAATAACTTGGTAATTCTTTACCACCCTGTATTTCGGTGGGAGCACTTCTTGGCTTTGAAAACTGACCAGCTATCCTTCCAAGTTTAACAACTGGCAAAGATGCTGAATAAGTTAAAACTAACGACATTTGAAGAATAACTTTAAATGTATCTCGAATATTATCTGGATGAAATTCTGCAAAACTTTCTGCACAATCTCCACCTTGTAATAAAAAGGCTTTTCCATCCACAACTTCAGCAAGTTGTTGTTTCAAATGTCTTGTTTCTCCAGCAAAAACCAAAGGTGGAAAAGTTTTGATTTTATTTAAAACTTGGTCCAATTCTTTTTTATCCGGATATTCCGGAATATGTTTTACAGGATATTTTCTCCAACTATTAACTTTCCAATTTTTCATTTTCAACTCAAGATTGTTGTATCAGAATTTTTCCATTATTCAACGGTTACTGACTTTGCTAAATTTCTAGGTTTATCAATATCATAACCTTTTTTTAGAGCTGAATAATAAGCTAATTTTTGCAAAGGAATAGTTAAAAGAAAAGGCAAAAGATCCTCATTAGTACTTTCAACTTCGATTTTCTCCCAAATATTCTCGGAGATCACTTCATCCTTACTTTTATTTGTAATTAACAAAACTTTAGCTCCTCTAGCAATTACCTCCTGCATATTTGAAATCGTCTTTTTATAATAGTTATCCCTTGGTGCTAAAACTACAACTGGCATACCTTCCTCTATTAATGCAAGAGGTCCATGTTTCATTTCCCCAGCGGGATAACCTTCTGCATGAATATATGATAACTCTTTCAGTTTTAATGCACCCTCAAGAGCAATTGGATAAGAAAAACCACGTCCTAAAAACATAGAACCTCTAGCTTCATTAAAAGTATTTGAAATTGTTTGTATCTTATTGTCTATCGACAATGTTTGCTCAACTAGTTTTGGTAAATTCTTAAGATCATCAATTTTTTTGTCAAAATGAGCCTTTTCAATATCTTTTCTCAATAAAGCAAGTTTCAAAGCTAAAATATATAAAATTAATATTTGTCCAAGAAAAGCTTTAGTTGAAGCAACACCTATTTCAGTTCCACAATGTATTGGTAATACAAATTCAGAGTCTCTTGCTATTGAACTTTCTACTACATTTACGACCGCACACGTTTTAACACCATTTTGTTTACATAGACCCAAAGCGGCATAAGTATCTGCTGTTTCTCCAGATTGTGAGACAAATACATAAAGTGTATCTTTTTTAAATCTATTTTTTCTGTATCTAAATTCAGATGCTATATCTATATTTACATCTAAAGATGTTATTTCCTCAAACCAATATTTTGCCATTAAACATGAATGATACGCTGTTCCACATCCAATCAAGGTTATTGACTTAATCTCATTACTTTTCCAAGGAAAGTTATAAATATTAATATCTTTATTTGACATATCAATATACTCATTAATTCCATTTCTTATTGTGTTTGGTTGTTCTTCAATTTCTTTAGCCATAAAATGTTTGTAATCACCTTTGTCATATTTTTCTTCTGTGGAGGACAATTCTAAAACTTTTTTATTAATTTTATTTCCTTCCTCATTAAAAAATTCCACGTAATCTTTTTTAATAATGCAAAATTCACCATCATTTAAATATGTAATCTTATTTGTCATCGATTTAAGCGCATAAGAGTCTGAACCTAGATAATTTTCATTAGGACCATAACCGACGGCTAATGGTGAACCTCTTCTTGCACCTACAATTAAATCTGGTTGATCTTTAAAAATTATACCGAGTGCAAAGCTTCCGTGTAATGACTTCAAAGTTTTTTGGATCGAATTAACAATATTTTCTGTTTTAAGATTTTCGGTAATTAAATGAACTATTACCTCTGTATCAGTTTGAGATTTAAATTTGTGACCTTTTCCAATTAAATATTTTTTTAATATTGTTGAGTTTTCAATAATTCCATTATGTACAACAGAAACATTCTGGGAAGAATGTGGATGAGCATTAATACTATTAGGGAGCCCGTGTGTTGCCCATCTCACGTGACCAATACCAATAGTACCTTCCATGGTTTGAACTAAAGAATTTTTTTCCAAATTTTCTACTCTTCCTTCAGATTTTACCTCATTTATCAATCCATTATAGAGAGTTGCCATACCAGCTGAATCATAACCTCTATACTCTAATTTTTTTAGAGAATTAATTATAGTTGCTGACACAGGTTTATTGCTATTAATTCCAATTATTCCACACATAATTATTTTGATTTTCTTTTATAGTTTTTGATTTCCGTCTGTAAACTTCTCGTTAATGCTAATGATTTTTTCTTCACATTTTTTGTTATAACCGAACCAGCCCCAACTATACTATTCTTTTCGATTATAACTGGTGCTACCAATGATGAATTTGAACCAATAAAAACATTGTCTTTTATTTTAGTTTTATTCTTTTTTACACCATCATAATTACAAGTAATTGTTCCAGCGCCAATGTTGACTGATTTTCCAATTTCAGTATCCCCGATATATGTCAAATGGTTTACTTTTGAATTCATACCTAAAGTACTTTTTTTGATTTCAACAAAATTTCCAATTTTTGAACCACTTTTTAAAACTACACCCGGTCTTATTCTGGCGTATGGTCCAATATCAACTTTATTTTCAATTTTACAATTTTCTAAATGTGAAAATGATTTTATTGTAACATTATTTCCTATTTTCACCTTTTGGCCTATTACTACATAAGGTTCGATAATCACATTTTTACCTATCTTGGTATCTTTTGAAAAAAAAATTGTTTCAGGACCAATCATTTTTACACCAACTTTTAAAAATTTTTTTCGAAGATTATTTTGAAGCTTTTGTAAATTTAATTGTTTCATCTATAAAATCCTTTATATTAAGTTCACATGTTTCTTAATTCACATAATATTTCTTAAAAAAACTTTTAATTATGCAACAAAATTTTACAATTCTTTTTGATTTAGATGGAACTTTAGTTGACACAGCGCCAGATTTGATGCGTGCACATAACCATGTAATGAAAAAATTTGGTTATCCCACAAAGTCTACTGAGGAAATAAGAAATCTTGTAGGTCAAGGTGCGGGTGCGATGCTTGGAAGGTCAATTTGGGGGCAAGCTAAAAAAGAGTTTGGAAAAGTACAGGATGAAAAGATTAAAAAAGAGATGATAAAAGATTTTACAGACTTCTATGGAAAAAATATTGTTAACGAAAGTACCTTGATAAATGGTGTTAAAGAGTTTTTGCTATGGTCAAAAGAAAATAATATTTCTATGGCTGTTTGTACAAATAAGACTGATTACCTAGCCGTTGATCTTTTAAAAAAAATTGGGATTTATGATTTTTTTGAATATGTTGCGGGACACAATACCTTTGATTATTGTAAGCCTGATCCAAGACATCTAACTTCTGTAATTGAAATATTACAAGGTGATATACAAAAATCATTAATGATTGGAGATAGTGAAACTGATGCGAATGCAGCGAAAAATGCTGGAATACCAGTTATACTAATGGAAGATGGATATACCGAAAAAAACACGAATGAAATTTACCATAATCACTTAGTAAAAGACTTTATTGGTATCGAAAAGATTGTATCTAAATATCTTTAATATTGATTATTTTTTTTTAACTATTAAAAACAATCTCGTTAATTAGGAGTTAATTTGATAGTTCATAAAATTAAAGTTTACCCATCTAAAATTCATTTACCAAAAAAAAATCAGCTTGCATGGAAAATTGCAGAAATTGCAAGTGATAATTCAAAGTTAAATAAAGATGCAATTGAAATGTCAATTAATAGGATTATTGATAATGCATCGGTGGCTATAGCATCACTTAACAGAAGGCCTGTTGTTTCATCCAGAGAAATGGCTTTAAAACATTCAAGAAAAAATGGTGCAACATTATTTGGTGTTAATAGTAAATTAAAATTTGATTGCGAGTGGGCAGCTTGGTCAAATGGAACTGCTGTGAGAGAATTAGATTTTCACGATACTTTTTTAGCAGCAGACTATAGTCACCCAGGAGATAATATTCCTCCACTTATAAGTGTCGCTCAGCAAAATAAAAAAAGTGGTTTAGATCTTTTGAGAGGAATAATTACAGCTTATGAAGTCCAAGTAAATTTAGTTAAAGGAATATGTTTACATAAACATAAGGTAGATCACATAGCTCACCTTGGTCCAAGTGTTGCAGCTGGGATTGGTTCAATGTTAAGGTTGAAAACTGAAACTATTTATCAAGCTGTTCAGCAGGCACTACATACAACAATTTCCACAAGACAATCTAGAAAAGGTGAAATTTCGAGTTGGAAAGCTTATGCTCCTGCACATGCAGGAAAACTTGCTATAGAGGCTGTTGATAGAGTTATGCGTGGTGAAGGAGCACCAAGTCCAATTTATGAAGGTGAAGATAGTGTGATAGCAAGAATTCTTGATGGTAAGAAGGCTTTATATAAAATTCCATTACCAAAAAAAGGTGAAACAAAAAAAGCAATTCTTGAAACTTATACAAAAGAATATTCTGCAGAATATCAATCTCAAGCTTTAATTGACTTAGCAAAAAAACTTAAAAAGAAAGTTCAAAATCTTAATCAGATCAAAAAAATAGATATTTTTACAAGTCACCACACTCATTATGTAATCGGAACAGGTGCAAACGATCCACAAAAAATGGATCCTAATGCTAGCAGAGAAACATTAGATCACTCAATAATGTATATATTTGCTGTTGCACTTGAGGATGGTACTTGGCATCACGTAAAATCTTACACAAAAGCAAGGGCTAAAAGAAAGAGTACAATTAAAATATGGAAATCAATAAAAACTCATGAAGATAAAAAATGGACTAAAAAATATCATGATCCTAATCCTAGAAAGAAAGCATTTGGTGCAAAAGTGGTAATAACTCTCAAAAATGGAAAAAAAATTACTGAGCAACAAGGGGTAGCAGATGCTCATCCTTATGGTTTACGACCTTTTAAAAGAAAAAATTATATCAATAAATTCTTAACTTTAACGGAAAATATCTTAAATAAAAAAGAAAGTGATAGATTTTTAAAGGTTGTACAAAATTTAAAAAAATTAAAACCAGGTCAACTTGATAAGTTAAATATTGAGGTAAAAAAGAGTAAAATAAAAAGAAATTTTAAAAAAGGTATTTTTTAATGCACTTTATTGAAAAAGAGCCAATACAAAAAAGAGAGGATTTTGTTAATAAATTAAAATCTAACAAAATTCTAAGAGTTCCTGGAGCTTATAATCCTTTAACTGCAAAGTTAATTGAAGAAATCGGTTACGATGCAGTTTATGTGTCTGGTGGAGTTATGGCAAATGATCTTGGCTTTCCAGATATTGGTTTAACTACATTGCAGGATGTTAGTACAAGGTCTTACCTTATTTCACGAGTGACCAACCTTCCAACAATTGTTGATATTGATACTGGATTTAAATGTTGTAAAGAAACGATTGAAACTTTTGAGGAATTTGGAATTACAGCTGTTCATTTAGAGGATCAAATTGAGAGAAAAAGATGTGGACACCTAGACAATAAAGAATTGATATCAACAGAAGCTATGGTTAAAAAAATTAAAGAATGTGTATCAGCAAAAAAAGACGAAAATTTTAAAATTATAGCAAGATCTGATGCAAAAAGTGTTGAGGGAATAGATAAGATGATAGATAGATGTAAAGCTTATGTGGATGCTGGAGCAGAAATAATTTTCCCAGAGGCTTTACATGACGAAAAAGATTTTGAAAAAGTAAGGAAAAAACTCTCTTGCTATTTACTAGCTAATATGACTGAATTTGGTAAATCAAAATTATTTAATTATAAAGAATTAGAAAAATTTGGATACAATATTGTAATTTATCCAGTAACCACTCAAAGACTAGCTATGAAAAATGTTGAAGATGGATTACGAGACATTTATGCAAATGGACATCAAAATAATATTATAGATAAGATGCAAACGAGAAAAAGGCTTTATGAGCTTGTTGATTATGAAAAATACAATAGCTTGGATGAAAAAATTTATAATTTTAGTACCAAAGGACATGAATAATGAGTGATGATATTAAAAAAGGTTTACTAGGAATAGTTGTTGATGAAACAGAAGTTTCTAAAGTTATGCCTGAAATCAACTCTCTTACATATAGAGGTTATGCAGCTCAAGATTTATGTGAATATTGTAGATTTGAAGAAGTGGCTTATTTAATTTTAAATAAGGATTTACCAAATACAATACAGCTAAGGAAATTTGAAAAAGAGGAAAAAAATAATAGAGACTTGTCCAAAGATCTTTATTCGATAATAAAAAAAATGCCGAAAAAATCTCATCCAATGGATGTTGCTAGAACGGCTGTAAGCATTATGGGTCTTGAGGATAAAGAGACTACAGATTCCTCAGAGGAAGCAAATATGAGAAAAGCTATAAGAATTTTGGCAAAAACCCCAACCGCATTAGCTGCTTTTTATAGATTAAGAAAAGGGAAAAATATTATTAAACCTAAGAAAAATCTTAATATAGCAGAGAATTTTTTCTATATGTGCTTTGGAAAAGTTCCTCAAAAAGAAATTGTAAAAGCATTTGATGTATCTTTAATTTTATATGCTGAACATAGCTTTAATGTTTCAACATTCACAGCAAGGACCATTACTAGTAGCTTATCGGATATTCATGGAGCAATAACTGGAGCAATAGCTAGTTTAAAGGGCCCTCTTCATGGTGGTGCAAATGAAGAGGTGATGCACATGATGAATAAAATTAAATCTCCAAATAATGCACTCAAGTGGATAAATAATGCATTAAATAAAAAAGAGGTGGTGATGGGTTTTGGGCATAGAGTTTATAAATCAGGAGACTCAAGGGTTCCAACCATGAGAAAATATTTTGCTAAAGTAGCCAAAATTAAAAAGGACAAAAAATTTGAAAAAATTTACGATATTGTTGAAAAAGTAATGATTGAAAGAAAAAATATTCATCCAAATGTCGATTATCCAACTGGTCCTACTTACCATTTGATGGGTTTTGATACTGATTTTTTTACACCAATATTTGTCATTTCAAGAATTACAGGTTGGTCAGCACACATAATGGAGCAACACGCTGCAAATAAACTTATTAGACCTCTGGCGAGCTATAAAGGTAATAAACACCGAAAAGTACTACAATTAAATCAGAGATAAATACTTATTTACTTGCCAGAATATTCTCTTTATCTATTTGCTGAAGTTTGTAGCCGTTTGACTTAAGTTTTTCCTCAATATCTTGTAATTTTTTTCCCTCAGTAAAAGTACCATCAAAATGTTTTGATTCAAAAAGTATTTTATTTATCTCTATTTTATGAAAATTTATTGAATTCATAATTTTGTACTCTGCTCCCTCTACATCTATTTGAAGTTTATCAATTGATTTAATTGAATATTTTTGAATTAAATCATCAAAAGTAATGAATTCAATTTGAATAGTTTCTATATCATCTTCTTTTATATCAAATCTTTTATTTTTATGATTTAGAATATGATTTTTATCGAAAGATCCTATTTGACTCGCCCAATGCTTTCCGAGTTTAGCTATCGACTCTTTTTTCACATAATAAAAAAAATCTTTTTTAGATTTATCTATTATTGCGTTGTTACAAATTGTAATTTTTGGATTATCTTTGTATTCAGAATTTAGTATTTCATAATTATAAGGAACAGGTTCAACTAAAAGTATGTTTTGATCTTGGTATTCACTTATTAGATCTTTTAAAAAAAGTCCTGAATGTGCTCCAATAACTACTAGACCAAAGTCTTGCACTTGATATTAACTAAATGCTTCGACCCAGGTCCCTTGAGTTGATGCTTTAGAATATTCTGTTGCACGGCCTTCAAAAAAGTTCATATGCTCAACAGCATTTAGCATAGTATCAAGCCATCCTAGAGGATTCTTTTCTACATCATAAATTGGTTCAAGACCTAATTGAACTAATCTTCTATTACCAATAAATCTGATGTAGTCTTTAACCTCTTGCGCAGTTAAGCCTTCCATCGGACCCATCTCAAAAGCTAAATCAATGAAAGAATCCTCATGCTCAACTATTGTTCTACAAGCTTCATAAAGTTCTTTCTTTAGTTTTGGTGTCCAAATTTCAGGATTTTCTTTTATAAACTCTTTAAAAATTCTTATCATAGAATTACAATGAAGAGTTTCGTCTCTAACCGACCAAGTTACTATCTGGCCCATACCTTTCATTTTATTGTGTCTTGGAAAATTTAACAGAATTGCAAAACTTGCAAATAACTGAAGTCCCTCAGTGAAAGCACTAAATACAGCAACAGTTTTAGCAATATCTTCTTTTGAATTTACATTAAATCCTTGCATGTAGTCATATTTATCTTTCATTTCTTTGTACTTCATGAAAGCTGAATATTCCGACTCAGGCATTCCAATTGTATCAAGTAAATGAGAATAAGCTGCTACGTGAACTGTTTCCATAGACGCAAAAGCAGTCATCATCATTAAAACTTCTGTTGGCTTAAATACTGTTGTGTAATGTCTTAAGTAACAATTATTTACTTCAACATCCGCTTGTGTAAAAAACCTAAAAATTTGAGTTAAAAGATTTTTTTCTGGTTGAGATAAGTTTTTTTGCCAATCCCTTACGTCGTCTCCAAGTGGAACTTCTTCTGGTAACCAATGTATTCTTTGTTGGGTTAACCAAGCATCATAACACCACGGATATCTAAATGGCTTGTATACAGGGTTCTCAACTAATAAACCCATCTTTTTAGGTTGAATTATTTCTTTATTTTCTGTCTTAATTTTATCTGCTACTGACATGATAAACACTCCTCATATTCTGGTTGATCGTTAGTTTGTTGATTTTTTGATTTATATACATTGGCTGTAACATCAGTCGATTTTGCGTTGTTGATATTTTCAGCTCTTTGAATTGATTTTGATCTACAATAATAAAGGCTTTTAAGACCTTTTTTCCATGCATCAAAATGAATTCTATGTAATTCTTTTTTATGAACATCAGCTGGTAAAAATAAATTTACCGATTGTGCTTGGGAAATGTATTGAGTTCTATCTCCACTCAGTTCAACAATCCACTTTTGATTTAACTCAAAAGCAGTTTTAAAAACATCTTTTTCTAAATCAGTTAAAAAATCTAAGTGAGATACTGATCCTTGATTTGTTGTTATTGTTGACCAAGTTTCATCATCGTTTTTACCGTGACTTTCTAAGATCTCTTCTAAATATCTATTTCTAACATTAAAAGATCCAGATAAAGTTTTATGCGTATAACTATTGGCTGCAATTGGTTCAACACCAGGAGAAGCTCCTCCACAAATAATGGAAATAGAAGCTGTTGGCGCAATTGCTGTTTTGTTAGAAAATCTTTCATTAAATCCATATTCAGCTGCATCTGGACACGCACCTCTCTCTTCAGCTAATTCTTTTGATGCTTTATTTACTTGCTCATCAATTTGTTTAAATATTTTTTTATTCCAAGATTTAGCCATTACAGACTCAAGTGGAATTCTATGTTTTTGTAAAAAGGAATGAAAACCCATTACTCCAAGACCAACACTTCTTTCTCTCTCTGCAGAATATTTTGCATCTTTGAATTGATCTGGGGCCTTATTAATAAAGTCTGATAAGACATTATCTAAAAATCTCATTACATCACTAATCATGTTTGGATCGTCTTTCCATTCATCATATTTTTCTAAATTTAAAGATGATAAACAACAAACAGCAGTTCTGTCTCTTCCATCTTTATCAATGCCCGTAGGGAGAGTTATTTCACTGCACAGATTTGAAGTTTTAACAGTTAGGTTTGCAAGTTTGTGGTGTTGTGGAATTTGTCTATTAACTGTATCAATATAAATAATGTATGGCTCACCGGTTTCAATTCTTGCTGTTAATAATCTAATCCATAAATTTCTTGCAGATATAGTTTGTTGAATAGATCCATCAGCTGGACTTTTAAGTGCCCACTGATCATCAGTTTCAACAGCACGCATAAATGCATCTGAAACTAAAACTCCGTGATGTAAATTTAAAGCTTTTCTGTTTGGATCACCACCAGTTGGTCTTCTCATTTCAATAAACTCTTCTATTTCAGGATGATCAATAGGAAGATAACAAGCTGCTGAACCTCTTCTTAAAGATCCTTGACTGATTGCCATTGTTAAAGAATCCATAACTTTAATAAATGGAATTATCCCAGAAGTTTTTCCAACTTTACCAATCTTTTCTCCAATTGATCTTAGATTACCCCAATAACTTCCTATACCTCCACCCTTCGCAGCTAGCCAAACATTTTCACTCCAAAGATCTAAAATACCACCTAGACTATCTGAAGCTTCGTTTAAAAAACAAGAAATGGGTAATCCTCTTTTAGTTCCACCATTCGACAAAACTGGGGTTGCTGGCATGAACCAAAGATTGCTAATGTAATTGTAAATTCTTTGAGCGTGTAAATTATCATCAGCATACGTGCTTGCTACTCTTGCAAACAAGTCTTGATAAGACTCATTGTGACCAAGATATCTATCTTTCAAAGTAGCCTTACCAAAATCAGTTAAGTTTACATCTCGAGAACGATCTATTTTGATTATGATACCTTTATCATTCTGAAAAAGTTCAGTTTCATTATTTAGTGAAAAAAGATCAGGTCTATTATTTTTTTCTACCTCTTTAACTTGTGGGCTATATTCAGAGACAGCTTTCTTTAGGGCCTGCGATAGAATTTTATTCATATTTTTGTATTATATTTTGTTATTAGTACGAAAACAACTATATGTTGTGTGCGTTTAGCGTTAATACACTATATAAACAACAAATCAATAGAACATTTATAGAACACAAGGAAAAAAAATCAATAAAAAAATTAAAAAAAATGTAAGTAATTAACAATAATGTCAGTAAATTTAAAAATCGACCCCTATGGTTTTAGAGAATATGACGCTCGATGGTTGTATGAAAAAGACATAAATCTCCTAGGCATAACGAATCTTGGTAAAGGACTAGGAACACAAATTACAAAACAAACAAATAAAACTAATCCAAAAGTAACTGTTGGACATGATTATCGATCATATAGCGAAGATATAAAAGCAGCGCTTAAAAAAGGTTTAGTTTCAACGGGTTGTTATGTTGAAGATGTAGGTTTGTCTTTGTCTCCCATGGTTTATTTTGCACAATTCCATTTTAATTCTGATGCTGTTGCAATGGTAACTGCAAGTCATAACGACAATGGTTGGACAGGTGTAAAAATGGGTATTAGGAAAGGATTAACACATGCACCAGAAGAAATGAGAGAATTAAAAGAAATAACATTAAGTGAAAACTTTGTAAACGGACAAGGTCAGGAAAAAAAAATAGAAAATTTTCAAGACATATATAAACAAAGCTTGATTGATAACAATAAAATCAAAAAAAAAATAAAAGCAGTGGTAGCATGCGGCAATGGAACTGCAGGAATTTTTGCTCCTGATATTTTACGTGGAATTGGTTGTGACGTAATAGAACTTGATTGTAATTTAGACTGGACCTTCCCTAAATATAATCCTAATCCAGAGGACTTAAAGATGCTACATGCGATTTCAGATGCTGTAAAAAAAAATAATGCTGATATCGGGTTTGGATTCGATGGTGATGGTGACAGAGTAGGAGTAATTGATAATGAAGGAAATGAAATATTTTCAGATAAAATAGGATTATTAATTGCAAGAAGTTTATCAAATAAATATAAAAATTCAGTTTTTGTAGTGGATGTAAAATCAACAGGATTATATGCGAATGATAAATTATTAAATTCTAATAATTGTAAAACAATTTATTGGAAAACTGGCCATTCACATATCAAAAGAAAAGTAAACAATGAAAACGCTTTAGCCGGATTTGAAAAAAGTGGACACTTTTTTTTTAATCAACCTTTGGGTTATGGGTATGACGATGGTATTAATTCAGCGATCCAAGTTTGTCATTTGTTAGATAATCAGAACAAAAAAATGAGTGAAATCATTAAAGAAATTCCAAAAACATTTCAAACACCTACTATGGCTCCTTATTGTAAGGATGAGGACAAATATTCATTGGTAGATAAAATTGTTAAAGATATTGAAAAACTGAAAAATGAAAAAGTTAAAATAGATGACCAGGAAATTGAAGAAATCTTGACAGTAAACGGAGTTAGATTTTCGTTTAAAGATGGCTCATGGGGTTTGATAAGAGCATCCTCTAATAAACCTTCGTTAGTAATTGTAACAGAAAGTCCAACATCAGATGAAAGAAAATTAAAAATATTTAGATTTATAGATTCTTTACTTCAAAAAACGGGCAAAATTGGAGAATACGACCAAAAAATTTAGTTAATCAATCTTTTCTTCAGGCTCTTTTTTATTTGATGAGTTGTCACTATAAAATTTTTTAATTAATTCTTCTTCCTTCTTTTTTTGCTCTAAATCAAATTTTTCCTCCCACTCTTTTAATCTTCTCTCTTCCTCTTGAATTCTTTGTTCTTCCTCTAATTTCTGTTTTATTTCTCTTTCTTTTTCCTCTTCAACTCTTTTTTGCTCTTCTGCTTCTTTTCTTAATTCTTCTGTTCTTTCATGCTCTTCTTTTTGACGTAGAAATCTCTCCTCTTCCTCAGCTTTAATTTTTTCCTCTTTAAGTCTTAATTCTTCTTCTTTAACTCTTTGTTCTGCTTGCTCCTTTAAAATTTGTCTCTCTATCTCTTTTTGTCTCTCATTTTCGATCTCTTTTAGTCTAATTTCTGACTCTTTAAGTTTTTCCTCCTCATATTTTAATCTTTTAGCTGCTTCTCGAGTTTTTTGTTCCTCATCTAATCTTTTTTGTCTTTCTATTTCACTAAGTCTAATTTGTTCTTGTCTTTCTCTCTCTTTTTCCTCTCTTAATTGTTGTGCTCTGATTTCTTTTTCTTTTAAAGCTTGTTCTTTTGCTTTTATTTTTTCTTCCCTCTCCCTTTGTCTCTCTAACATTCTTAATCTAAGTTCTTCCTCTTTAATCTTTCTGGCATCCTCTCTAATTTTTCTAGCTTCCTTGTCTTTAATTTTTTGTTGTTCAATTAATATTCTTTTAGCTTCAATTTTTTTTCTTTTTTCCTCATTTTTTTTAATTTGCTTTTCATTTTCAATAATCAGTCTTCTTTGTTCAAGAATTTGTTTTTTTTCTTCTTTTATTTTTTCTTCCTTTTCTCTTTGGGCTTGTTTTTTTTGTAATTCTAATTCTCTTTTTTCATTGATAATTCTTTGCTTTTCAGACCTTTTTTTGCTTATTGCTCTGTCTTTTTGTAACTTTTTATAGAAATTCTCTAATTTATTTTTACCTTGTTCAATAAAATTAAATGGGTTCATATCAAATTTACCCTTTTTACTACCTCGACTATCAGATTTATTGTTATCCCTTTTTTTTTGAGCCATATTAAAAGTTAACACTATTTAAATTATTTTAAATAAAAACCATGTGTTTAAATTGAGGTTTTTTGATTATTTCAATTTTTACGTGCACAATAAGATAATTTTTTTTAAAAAAAATATTTTGATTCGCAAGGAGAATCGAATATTTTTTAGATATGGGTGGTAGAGGGAGACTGAAGCCACCCTTTTTTTTTAGTACTTCTTATTCTTAATAACTTTATATTCAAAATTTTGAGTTGTTTCATTTACACTAATTAGTTTAGCACCATTTTTAATATGAAATTTATAAGCCATGTCTGTTAAAGGAGACAAAGTAACTAATCTGTTGAGATGATTTGATTTTTTTACTTTGTTAAATACTTCTTTGACAATTAATTTACCACCTCCCCTTTTTTTAGACCAAACAGTATAGGCGATTGCAATTTTACCTACATTCTGTCCTCTCAAGGTGCTCTGTAAATGAGCATCTTGACTCATAATATCTAAATCCTCTACAGACTTTGGTATTTCATTGGTATAAGCAAAACACATGACGGCATGAATTTCCCCTTTATACTTAACCCCAAAAATTTTTCTTCCATAACTTCTTCTAAAAGTATTATCAAGTTCTGGTCTTACAGGATCTTCTTTAGTATTGCATTCTTTCAACTCAACTAACTCTGCACCTTTAACCCAATCAAAAAAATTACCAATATTTTTACCTATAATTTGTTTATTTTTTCTAAATCTTGCTTTTATTCTTGGCTTAAATTTCTTAGCTCTCTTTGAATAGTTTTTAATAGAACCATCTTTCAAATATTTAGCTACAAGTTTTTCTTTAACAACTTTAATAATTTCTTTCATAACTTTAGATTAATTATAAACTAAAATATCTAAATATAAAAATTGTCCCAATAACATAGAGAAAAACTCCAAACATTCTTTGAGCTTTAATTTTACTCATTTTATGTACTGTATTAACTCCTACTCTTGCCATTATTGTTGTTATTGGAATAAATATTAAAAAAGCTGGGATATTTACAAAACCAATGCTTAAAGGCAGACTGACATCTAAATAAAGTCCAGTTGAAAAGAACCCTATTGTTCCTGAAATAGAAATAACCCAACCGATAGCAGCAGCGCTACCAATAGCTTTTGTAATTGGATATCCAAAAAATCTTAATATAGGAACATTCATCATAGCACCCGTAATACCCATAGGTGCAGAAATTGAACCAGATATAAATCCTAAAATAGCTTTAGAAAAAAAACCAAAACTAGGTTTGATTTTATTGGAATTTTCTTGTTGTAAAAGCAAGTAAGCACCAAAAATAAAAACAACAATTGAAAAAAAAAGAACTAAATATTTTGTTTTTAAAATAGCTGCTAGAAAAGATCCAAAAAAAACTCCTAAAATAACAAAAAATCCAAAAATTTTTAAAATACTTAAATCAACTGCATTATGTTTTCTGTGTGTAAGAACTGAGGCTGTAGAGGTAAATATTGTTATGAAAAATGCAGTACCAACAGCTAAGTGCATAGTGTAATCATTAGTAAGATTTAAAAAGTCAAATATAAAAAAAAGAAATGGGACTGATATTAAGCCACCTCCGATCCCGAAAAGTCCAGCAAAAAAACCAACTGGTACAGCAGCCATGACCATCAAAATAATCAAATAAAAGTAATTTAGATTTGTAAGGGAGTCGGTCAATTTTTTATATTTTTAGTTTATACTTAAATACTCGATAAACGATCGTATTGATACCAAAATTAGAAATATCCCAAAAATTTTACTGAGTAATTTTTTATCAATTTTATGAACAACTTTAGCTCCTATTCGAGCCATAACCATCGTAACAGGAACAAATACTACAAATCCTAGTAAATTTATGTAACCAACGCTATAGGGAGTATTGACATTATCAATTATTTTACCGCCGGTTATCATTGTAACAGTTCCAGTCACAGCAATTAAAAAACCAACTGCTGCTGCTGTACCAATTGATTTTCTAATGTCATATCCAAAAGTTCTCATAAAAGGAACCATTAAAGATCCACCTCCAATACCTAAAGGCACAGATATGAATCCAATAATTAAACCAGAAATATTTTTTACTAAGGCTGAAATTTGTTTTGGGTTATCTACCAGTTTTTCTCTTAAAAAAATAAAAAACAACCCAACCATAAGGGCGAAAATTGAAAAAAATAAAACTAATGCAGGAGTTTTTAAATTCACAGCTAAGAAAGTTCCACCAATAACACCTGCTAAAATAAAAACACCAAATGATCTTACCATTTTAAAATCAACAGCATCATACTCTTTATGGGTCATTGTTGAAATGATTGAAGTGGGAATAATTATTGCAAGTGATGTTCCTACCGAAAGATGCATTCTTGTAACGATATCAAAATCCAAAACAGTAAAAGCATAATAGAGCGCTGGGACCATAACAATTCCACCACCTACTCCCAATAATCCAGCCATAAAACCTGCTCCCGCAGCCGCAACTGCTAAAACAAATAATAAATTTATTAATTCAGCAGTAGCAATTGTCTCCATTAGGAACTTACTTGATTGGCTTTTTCATTATTTTGAACAATAGTCATAATATGTTTTGCCTTTTGAAAATCAGAATCTCTTGCCATCATATTATCACTTAAATATCTTTTCCAATCTTTGGAACCTACCTGACCATGGTATAAACCAACTGTGTGTCTCATTATATGATTTACTTTGGTTCCCTTCTTTACTTCAGTATCCAAATATTCTAAAAGTTTTTTAACCACTTCTTCTCTTGAAGGATTGTCATTTGTTTTGAATATCTCTTTTTCAATTTCAACCAGTGAATATGGATTTTGATAGATTGACCTACCAATCATTACTCCGTCACAAAATTTCATGTGATCATTTATTTCACTCACTTTAGTTATTCCGCCATTTATAATTATTTCTAAATCTGGATTTGCTTTTTTGATCTCATAAACCATGTTGTAATTTAATTTTGGAATATTCAAATTTTGCTTTGGTGATAATCCAGAAAGCATTGCTTTTCTTGCATGTAAAATGAATGTTTTTGTACCTACGTCCCTTAACTTATGAATAAAATTATTAAGATATTCAAAATCTTCAACATCATCAAAACCTATACGAGTTTTAGCTGTAACAGGAATTTTACATACTTTAACCATAGAATGAATACATTCAGCTACCAGGTCTGGCTCTTTCATTAGACAAGCACCGAACTTATTTTTTTGAACCTTTTTACTTGGACATCCAAGATTAATATTTATTTCATCATAACCCATGTCTTCCGCAATTTTTGCAACCTCTGCTAATTCATTTTTGTCAGATCCACCAACCTGTAAAGCTAAGGGTTTTTCCTCTGGACTAAATGATAAAATTTTATTTCTATCTCCATGAATTGCAGATTTTGTGGCGACCATCTCGGTATAAAGCATTACATTTTTGCTCATCAATCTTAGAAAAAAACGATCGTGCCTATCGGTACAATCCATCATTGGGGCGACTGAAACTTTTCTGTTAATCTTTTTTTTAGTATCCAAGTGCTTTACCCATAATTTTATCAGGTAACCATGTAACAATTTCAGGAAAAATACATAGAATCAAAATAGCCAATGCCATAATTATCATAAAAGGAATAGAGCCTTTTAAAATTTCGGACAAACTCACATCTGGGGTAATGCCCTTTATAATATAAAGATTTAATCCTACAGGAGGTGTTATCAATCCAATTTCCATATTAATAGTGAATACAATTGCAAACCAATAAGGATCAAATCCTAAAGTTGTTATCACAGGCAACAAAATTGCAGAGGTCATAACAATCACCGCAACCGGAGGTAAAAAGAAACCAGCAATTAAAAGAAATATATTAATTAAAATAAATACCACCCACTTATTTGAACTTAACTCAACCATGCTTTGGGCTAAAGACTGAGTTACGTACAGTTGTGAAAGAGTAAATGCAAAAAGATAAGAAGCTGCAATAATAAACATTATCATTACACTTTCTTTCATTGATACTTTAACAATGTTCCAAATCTTCTTCGGCTGATAAATTTTGTAGACAACAGCTATCAAGACAAAAACTAAGAACGCTCCAACACCAGATGCTTCAGACGGAGTTGCAACCCCACCATATAAAACATATAAAACTCCAGCAATAATTGCTAGGAATGGAAGAATTCTGGGTAATACTTCAAGTTTTTCTTTTAATGTTGGCTTTACCCTGTTTCGTAAAGCTTTTGCAGCATCTTTATCTATAAAATAACTATGGATGAGTGCCCAAATTGCAAACATTCCTGCCAACATGAAACCTGGCACCAATCCACATAAAAACAATCTTCCAATTGATGTTCCGGTTGCAATTCCATAAACAATTAAAACAATGCTTGGAGGAATTAAAACTCCTAATGTTCCACCAGCTGCAATAGTTCCAGTAGCAATTTGATCTGAATAGCCCCTTTTCCTCATTTCTGGTATTCCCATAGTTCCAATAGCTGCACAAGTTGCAGGACTTGATCCACTTAATGCAGCAAAAATTGAACATGCCCCTATATTAGAAATAACCAATCCACCTGGCACCCTCCAAAGCCATCTATCTAAACCTGTGTATAAATCTTTACCTGCTGGAGAATTAGCAACTGCCATTCC
>CACMRE010000004.1:0-34222 GCA_902616025.1 uncultured Pelagibacteraceae bacterium
TTTATATATGTCAAAAATTGTTCCACACATATAAGTTTCCTCGAAATTTGATCGTGGAACACATAATTTATCAATATTAAAATCTTTCTTAATAATACTGCACAATTTACCATTTACAATTCTATTTGACCGATAAGCTGGATTACTCATTTTGCTAGCACTTCTCACAGCAGAATATTTTTTCTCGTTCTTTTTAAAAAAATTAATTGCCTTCTCTAGACTATTTTTATTTCTAATTGGTGATGTTGGTCTTAAATGAACAAAAAATTTTGGTAAATTATTTCCAATAGCAATTTGTTTTTTTATATAATCTAAAAAAACTGAATGTTCAGAAGCGTTAGCTGTTGAAATTTTCTTTGATCTCAAATGAAATTCTTTACATCCATATTTTTTTGCTATTTTTATATATCTTTTTGAGTCACTTGAAAAAATTGTTTTCTTAATGCTTTTTATTTTAAGAGCAAATCTAATTGAATAAGCAATCATTGGGTGTCCACCAAGTTTTTTGATATTTTTATTTTTTAATCCTTTTGAGCCAGACCTAGCGGGAATAAAACCCCAAAATTCATTTTTAAATTTCGTTTTTTTAATCATTAAGTTTAAAATTAATTTTATTAAATATTTCTAATTTTGTTATAGATACACCCATTTTGATTTTAGTATCTTTATCAATATAAGACAAACTTTTTCCATATTTTTTCAAGATTGAAAGTTTTAAATTTTTAATATTTTTAATAGCTAGTAACGATTTTTTTAATTCATATTTCTTCACTTTAGAGTAATTGACAAAATCTTTTGAACTTTTGCATGTTGCTAATAAAAAAATTTTTGGCGATAAAACTGGATGTATATATATTTTTTTATTTGAGTATCCAGGTTTTAAAATCTTTAATAAACAATATTTTTTATTTTTTTTATGTACACTATGCTGGAGATTAAAATGGAAAAATACTTTTTTTTTTAATGCAGCTTGGAACTCGATTGGAGTAAGTTTAATAACATCATTAACTTTTTGATCATTCAAAAATTTTTTATAAGATATTTTTTTTATAGAATTTTTAGACCTGAAATATAAAAAATTAATACTTTTAGTGCGAATTATTATCTTCAAATTATCTATAAAATTTGAGTTGTTTATTATTAAAATATCCTAAGGTTTTTTCATTAAGATAAAATATAGACTGATCATGGGACACATCTTCAATGATTTTCCATTTCCTTTTTAAATTATCTCTCAAAAATCTTGAGTTTAATGATC
The DNA here is from genome assembly GCA_902616025.1 of uncultured Pelagibacteraceae bacterium. Taxonomy (GTDB): domain Bacteria; phylum Pseudomonadota; class Alphaproteobacteria; order Pelagibacterales; family Pelagibacteraceae; genus Pelagibacter. The sequence continues at coordinate 1,259 of CACMRE010000004.1, forward strand.
TGCCATCAACAAGTATAATAGTGCCAGGACATAATAAATTTTCATATTTTAAAATATCACAACTCATTGGACTCATCTCATGATTATTTAAAGTCATACCATTAATTTTTCCTTTAATATTAAATTGGTCAGGACCATCTAAATAAATAAAATCAGGGTTTAATGAAGGATGATTAACATATTCACTACACAGTCTTCCATTAAATGTAGTCATATGATTTTCAGAATAAAAAAATTTAAAATTATTTAATTTTATCATTTGTTTAATTCTTTTTTTTGAAATATTAATAAATTTTTTTTCATTATCTACAATTGATAGAAAAAATTTTTTTTTAAATCTTAAATCTTTAGTATTTTTTAAATATCTCACCTTGTTATCATTTAAAGCTTTTGCAATAACCAAAGATGAATACCCAGTTCCGTACTCAAGAACATTTATCCTTTTATTAAGAGTTATAAACTTATAAATTCTATATAAATCAATAATTTCTGGTATGTGTGGTTTGAGTTCATATCTTTTGTCTTTTATTTTTTCTGTTTCATTCAATGATAGTTTATTTAAAAAATCTAAGTCAATAGACTTAAAAAATTGTTTTGCCTTTTTGTAATCAATTTTTTTTGGTATCTTAATCATTTAAAAAATTCAAAAATGTGTGGAATATTTGTATCATATGGTCCTGATGTTAATTTTTTTAAGAATAAAAAATTAACAAATATGCTTTATCATAGAGGTCCGGATAATCAAGAGAATCATAAAATTAATGATGAACTGATTTTCGGTCATACCCGACTTAGTATTATAGATTTAAATAAAACTTCAAATCAACCTTTTAAAGATGGTTATTCCATAATTCTTTTCAATGGGATGATTTATAATTTTATGGAAATAAAAAAACAGCTTACAAGCAAATATAATTTTAAAACTAATTCTGACACAGAAGTTATATCAGCAGCTTACAAAAATTGGGGAGAAAGTTGTTTTGAACATTTAAATGGAATGTTTTCAATAGTTATTTACGATATTAAAAAGAAAAAAATTATTATTGCTAGAGATAGATTGGGAATTAAACCATTATATTTTAGAAAGATAAAAAAAAATTATTACTTCTCTTCGGAAATTAAACCTTTACTAAAATTAGCAAGTTATTCACAGGATTTAAATACTGTATATAACTATTTTAAGTATTCATTTTATGAAAACAAAAATGACACATTTTTCAAAGAGATTAAGCAAATTTTACCTGGACACTATTACACTCTTAAAAATAACAAATTTACGTCGATCAAAAATTATTGGAAATTGGAGGATAAATTAAAAGCAACAAAAAAAATTTTTTCAATAAATGAGGCCAAAGAAATTTTTAAAGAAGAATTTGAACGCATTAAAAAATACTATTTAAGATCAGATAAAGAAATCGGTCTTCTTTATTCTTCAGGTTTAGATTCAAATTTTATCTTAAATCTTTTTAACCAAGAAAAAAATAATATATCTTTATTACTAACTTTTGGGTTTAAAGCCAAAAATATTGAGGATGAAATTGGATATTTGCAGAATAATAGTATCAAAAATTTTAATTATAAATTTTCTATTGATGAACTTTTGACAAATGCTCAGAATGTTCAGCTCGAGCAAGAGATGCCATGGGGTGGCCCAAATGTTTTTTTTCAAGGTGCATTGTTACAAAAAGCAAAAAAACTTGATCATAGAGTGGTTTTATCAGCCGATGGTGCTGATGAAATATTTGGTGGTTATGACAAATACTTAAACATAAATAAAATAAGTTCAAATTACATAAATCAGGCAATAGATGGGACAGTGCCATTTAATAAATCATTATTTAAAAATGAGTTTTTTTTCAAAAAGAAAATTGATCTAAAATTACCTTTTAAAAATAAATTTGATAATGCTAGATATTTAGATATTTCTTTCTCAAAACTTCCTAGAAATTTTAGATTTTCTGACAGATATAGTATGAATAAATCTGTTGAACTCAGATATCCGTTTTTAGATCATATTTTAATTGAAAATTCATTTAGACTTGAAAAAAAACTTATGATTAATAAAACTGAAAATAAGATAATGTTAAGAAAATTTTTTAACAATAAAACTAAAAAAAGACACATTAATAGCCCACAGACACAATGGTTTTATGAAACAAAATTAAAAAAAATAATGTCAGATATTTCAAAGGAAAGTCCAATATTTGACATAGTTTTAGATAAAAAAAAAACCAAAAATTATTTTGATTATTTTTACAAAAAAAAAAGAAATAATTCTTTCAAAATGTGGCAAATTTATAATTATGATTTATGGCTAAAAACATTTTTTTAGGAAATCAAAAAAAAAAAATATTTTGTATAATTCCAGCAAGAGGTGGATCAAAAGGCATAGCTAATAAAAATATTGTAAAAATAAAAAACAAAGAATTAATTAATTATACAATCCAGACAGCCTTAAAATTGAAAAAGTATTGTGATATAGTCGTAAGCACCGACTCTAAAAAAATTTTATCAAAATGCATAAAAAGGAGTCAGTTTATCTTTAATGGATTTCGACCAAAAAGATTATCCAATTCAAGCGCCCTGACTAAAGATGTTGTAAAATTTGAATTAAAACAAACAGAAAGAATATTAAAGAAAAAATACAAGTTTATCCTTTTATTACAACCCACGTGTCCTATTAGAGATTATAGGAAAATACTGAAGGCAATCAAACTTATCAAAAGAAAAAATGTTGATTCTGTTTTATCTATATCAAATGTTCTGGCAAATCATCCTTTTAGAATGAAAAAGATTGAAAATGGCTTTTTAAAAAATTTTATGGGTTTTAAAAAAGAGAATATGAAACCAAGACAATCTTTGCCTAAAGTTTATATTAGATCAGGATCTTTTTATTTGATTACAACAAAATCTTTTATCAAATATAAATCTTTGGTAGGAAAAAAATGTATTGGAATTGAACTTTTTGATAATGAAACAATTAATATCGATACAGAAGATGATCTTAAATACTTGAAATATAGATTAAAATGTTAAAACTTATTTGCCCAAATAAAAAATTTTTTGATAAAAAAATTTTACAAAATTATAAGAAATATTTTAAATGTAGTTTTCTAGAAATAAACCAGTCAAAATTTAATAAAATTGCTAATGATTTTGATATCGTTCTTTTGCGTTTTAATCACTTTTTAAAATTCAAGAAAGATACAAAAATCAAATATATTTTAAGTCCTACAACAGGTTTGACTCATATACATAAAAAATTTTTAAATAATTCAAAGATTAAAATATTCTATCTTAATAGAAAAAATTTTCTAAAGAATGTAAAAGCCTCATCCGAATTTACGATTTTTTTAATGTTAGCAACAATTAGAAAATTTAAAAATATAAACCAAAAAATAACTATAGGTGGTGAAATCCATAAAAAAACAATTGGAATAATTGGCTTAGGGAGAATTGGAAGTCTTGTAGCAAAATTTTGTTATCTAATGGGGGCTAATGTAATTTATTTCGATAAAAAAAAATCTAAAAATAACCACTATCAAAAAACAAACTTAGACTATTTATTAAAAAAATCTGATATTATTTCAATAAATATTCCAGCAATCATTAAGAATTATAACCTATTATCAAAAAGTAAAATTAAACTAATTAAAAAGGGAGCTATCGTCGTTAATACTTCAAGAGGTGAAATAATAGACGAAAAATATATTTTGAATTTAACAAAAAAAAAGTTTCTTTATTATTCAACAGATGTTATTCAAAATGAACAATTTATTAAAAAAAATAAATATTCAAAATTGAATAAAATTGAAAATGTTTTTGTTACTAAACACATTGCTGGTTTAACAAAAGAATCGATTTTTAAGACTGATAAAGAAATTTTCTATAATTTTATAAAATTTTATGAAAAAAATTAAATATATCGCTGAACTTTGCCAAAACCATAATGGTAACGAAAAAAATTTATATAATATGTTGGAAAGATGCGCCAAAAGTGGAGCTGACTACATAAAACTTCAATACATATTTTCAAAAAATTTATCTTTTAGACCAATTTTTGAAACTGGTTTAAAAGAAAAAAAAAGAACTCTGGCAATACAAAGACCATACCAAAAAGAATTTGATCGTTTAAAAAAACTTGAATTAAAAAATAAAGATTATGAAAATTTTGTTCTTAAATGTGAAAAATTTAATTTAAAGCCGATGATCACTTGTTTTACTAGAGATAGTATCAATACTTTATTCAATATGGGCTATGAAAATATTAAAATTGCAAGCTATGATTGTTCATCGTTTCAGATGGTCAGAGAAATATCAAAAAAATTTAAAAACATTATAATGTCTACTGGTGCTACTTACCTGGATGAAATTTATAAAAGTTGTGAACTTTTAAAAAAATCAAAAAGAAGTTATTCTCTCTTACACTGCGTTACGATATACCCCACCCCAATTGACAAAATAAATATTAATAAAATAAATTATTTAAAAAGAAAATTTAAAGTCCCAGTTGGATTTTCAGACCATTCTCCCTCATTAGATAATAACAAAAATTTAGCTTCTATGATATCTGTATATTTTGGGGCAGAATTAATTGAGAGACATATAACAATTCTACCCAAAGACCAAACAAAGGATGGGAAAGTATCAATTTCACCTGAAGATATAATTGAGATCAAAATGTTTTCAAAAATGAGTAAAGAAAGTCAAAGACTTTACATACAAGATAAATACAAAATAAATCTAAATTCAATAAAAAATAAGAAAATACAATTGAATTTATCAGATGAAGAAATAATAAATCGTGATTATTACAAAGGAAGATTTGTATCAATAAATAAATCGTTAAATAGGACTATTTATAATTGGGAAGAAGTAAGTTTAAATGAATTCTAATTTTTATGAAATTAAACAGAACCAGTCTGTAAAAAATTTTATCATTGAATTTGAACAAGCAATAAAAAAGAAAAAAATTTTTACAGCAATCAAATTTAATAAAACCAAAAAAGTTTTAGGTGTTATCACTAGGGGGGATTTAAGAAGATTAATACTTAAAAACACATCTTTAAATAAAAAGATAGATAAATTTTTAAACTTAAAACCAATAACAATAAAGATTAATGAATTAAACAACAATTTATTTTCCAATTTAGAACAAAAAAGTAAGGGAAAGATTTTTGATGACATCTTATTAATTGATGAAAAAGATAAATTTTTAAAAATATTAAGATATAACGAGATCAAAAATAATTTTAATTATAAAAGTACATGTGTTATTGGAATGGGGCATATTGGTCTTCCACTTTCGATTTTTATTCTTAAAAAATTTAAGAATGTTATAGGTTACGATATTAATCAAAAAAAAATTAATGATATTAAAAATAATAATTTAGATTTTTTTGAAAAAAATTTACAAAAATTATTAATCACCCACTTAAAAAATAAAAGGTTGAAATTAGTGAATAAACTAAAAGATATTAATTCTGAAGTTTATATAATTTGTATAGGAAGTGTTATTAAAAATAAAAAAATAATAAATGAAAATTTAAAAAATTTAGCTAAAACTTTATCAAGAAAAATTAAAAAAGGTGATTTAATTATTTTACGTGGGACAGTTTCAGTCGGGACGTCAAGAGAGATTTTTTTAAAATATATCCTGAAATATACGAATATGAAAAATGGGATAGATTTTTATTTTTCTTTTATGCCAGAAAGACTTGTTGAAGGGGACGCTCTAGACGAGTTAGAAAAAGTTCCACAATTAGTCTCTGGTTCAACTCAAAAATGTCTTCAGGTTGCATATGATTATTCAAAAGAAATATTTCAAAATGTAATTAAACTAGAGAGTTTGGAAGAAGGAGAAATAATTAAGTTAGCATCAAATTCTTTCAGATCACTTAATTTTGCATTTTCAAATGAAATATCACGAATTTCAAATCTTTATGGATTAAGCGGGTCAGAGCTAATCAATAAGGCAAATTTTGGATATGAAAGAAATAACATAGCGAAACCAAGTTTAGGAGTTGGTGGTTTTTGTTTACCAAAAGACCCTCTATTATTTTCTAACAATTCTAAAAAACAATCTAATTATAAACTTGGTAAAATAAGTAATGAAATTAATAAAGAGATCACTAATTTTTTTATTAAAAAATTTTTAAATTTATTGAAAAAAATTGAAAAACCAAAAATTTTAGTTATGGGATTAACATTTAAAGGTCTGCCAGAAACTTTGGATATAAGAAATTCCACCTCCCTAGAAATTTTAAAAGTTTTCTTAAAAAAAAAATTTCAATGTTATGCGTATGACCCACTAGGTCACCTACTCAACAGAAAATTAAAAAATAGAAATTTAAAAATTTTGAGTAATAATTTCGATATAAACAAATTTGATTTAGTAATAATTGTGAATAACCACCCAAAATTTTTTGAAAAAATTGAAAACCAACTTAAAGAAAATAAATCACATAGAATAAAATATATTTTTGATACATGGGGCAACATTGATAAATCATTTGTTGAAAATTTAGGATGGAAATATCTTAATATATGATTTCAATATCTTTTGTACCATGCAATAATGGACTAGGTCATATTCGTAGATTAGCTTTTTTTGTAAATAAGATAAAAAAAAATGGAGAGATTTTTTTTTTTGTTGATAAAAAAAAAATTAAAAAATTAAAATTAAAAAAAAAAATAAATATTAAACATATTAAATCAAATTCACTGAATTACATTAATCAAATTTTTAAAAATAAATCTTTAAATAATTCAAAGATAATTGTGAGTGATAACTTGATTCATAAAAAACTTACTAAAAAAAAAACTATTCTTTTTGCAAACTTCCTCTGGGAAGAGATACTCAATAAAAATAAAAAAAATTTAAAAATTTTAAAAAATAAAAATATAAAGATATTTTCAAATTATTTATTCTGCAATATTAAAGAAAAAACAAAAATTAAAAAGATTGGATTTTTTGATAAATTTAGACCTTCAAAAAAAAACAATGCAGTTTTAATTGCAATTGGTTCAGCACAGAGTAGATTACTTAAACAATTCAAAAAAAAAATTATAGATTTAATAAAAAAAGATAGATTTAAAAAAAAAAGAATTTATTTAGATCCAAATATTTATTCAAATAATCTAAAAAAATATTCAGTTTTAAAAGCAACATTTACAAAAAAAATGTACTCAGAAATTACTTTCGCGATGATAAAGCCAGGTTTGGGAACAGTTGAAGAATGCCTCATAAGAGGTATACCAATAGTTCCTATCATGAATAATGAAAATAAAGAATTTTTGTTCAATTCACGTATTTTAAAAGAAAAAAAACTAGGTTTTGTCTTCAAGAATTTAGATCAAAGTGTTAATTTTATTAACAAAAATTTTAAAAATACGTTTTTTTTAAATAAATTTAGGAACAGATGCAAAAAACTTAAATGGAATGGTGAAAAAGAGTTAATATCTTATTTGAATAAAATAACCTATTGAAGATTAAAGATTTTGAATTAAACAGATAAATATAATGTCTAAAGTTACTTTAGTAAATCATTCGAGCCTGTTAATCACTTTAAATAATAACAAAACAACAATTCTTACTGATTTTTGGAATGAAAGCCCTGCTTTTGGTAGTTGGCTTCCAAGTGCACTACCTTTTTTTAACCCAACCTATTTAGCTTCATTGAGTTATGAAAAAAACTTTTTTCTGGCAATTAGTCATGCTCATGATGATCATATTGATGATTATTTTCTAAAAAAATACTTTAATAAAGATGTTAAAATTATAATTTCAGAGTATCCATCTCCCTCATTAAGAAATAGGATAAAAAAAATGGGTTTCGATAATGTTATTTCAATAAATCAAGAAATAGAAAAAATTGATAATTTTGAAGTTGTGTCTATTTTTGATCCACAAATTTCAGGTGATGATTCTGGTTTAGCTTTTAGAGATAATAAATATTGTATTCATCATGGTAATGATAATTGGTTTTTAATGAAGGAAAATAATATAAATTTATTAAAAAAATTTAAGGGTGATAGGGTTATGCTTTACGCCTCACAAACAAACACCGCATCAGGCCATCCAATAACTTATCCGCAATATGATAAAGAAACAAAGGATGAAATTAAAAAAAAAGTAAAAGATATGGTAATTGCCGGTCTTAAAAATTCCCAAGAATTATCTGCTGATTATTTCTTACCATACGCAGGTTATTCAAAATCTTATGTTAAAAATCAAGATTATCACAACATGGTTGTTTCTCCAATTTATCAGAATTTATTAAATTTAATAAAAAATGAAGAAAATTTAAAACATGAGAGAATGTTAAATATATTTTGTGGTGGCACAGTCGATTTAAATGATGGAAAAGTAACGTATCCTTTTCCAATTACACCTGAAAATGTATTTAATACAACTGACAAATACCTAAAAGAGGAAAAAATAATTAACAAATGTGATACGTTTAGGGAAGATTTTCAAAATGATAATGTTGAATTAGATAAGGTAGAATATTATCTCCAAAAATTTAATGAATTTGTAAACAATTTTTTAAAAAAAAATTCTAGCTTCTACCCAAGTATAATAGGAAAAAAATTAAAATTTACCATATGCGAAAAGGATAATATTTCTAAAAAATTATTTTCCAAATGTATGGAAATAGGATCTGGTGTATTTATAGAAAATATTGATGAGCCAAACAAAGAATTTTTAATACCCTCAAATTTATTCAGAGCATTAATCGATCATAAGATTGTTTTTGAAAACCTTTACACAGGTTATCAAGCAAAAGTATATAGACATCCACCTAACGTATACAATAGGGACATTATAATGTATTTGGATATGTTCGGTTATGTGTATGCAAAAAAAAAGATTAGTATATAACATAGGATAATTTAAAGAATATATTTAATGAACCAAAGTACCTACGATTTTTTCTTAAACCAACCCGTCCAGATTAATTTAATTAGTTTTATACAAAGTCTAATAGCTGCAAGCATACTTTGTTTTGTTATTCAATTATTTTACGTAAAATTCTCTAATTCTTTATCTAATAAAAAAGATTTTTCAAAAAATTTTATTGGTTTGGGACTAGCGACAACAATAGTAATAACAGTTGTGAAATCCTCATTAGCGTTGTCACTTGGTTTAGTGGGAGCCTTATCCATTGTAAGATTTAGAGCTGCAATAAAAGAGCCTGAGGAACTGGTTTATTTATTTTTAGTGATAGCTACTGGATTGGGTTGTGGAGCTGATCAAATTAAGATTACATTAATAGGAGTGGTAGTTGCAATTTTACTAATTTATTTAAATAATATATTTACAAGAAAAAATAACCTTGAAACAGAAACAATTAATTCTACCTTCACTTTTAATGAGAGAAAAAGTGAGAAAGATATTAATAACATCATAGAAAAAATTAAAAAATCCTCAAATAACCTAAAATTTGTCTCTATTTCATCTACTGAGAATGAAACAGTTTTAAATTTAGATATTAAATTTAAAAATCATGAAAATATTACAAAGACAATCGATAACATTAAAAAAGAAAATAAATCGGTTAAAATAATTTTAGCTAAAAATAGCATGCTTACATTGTAAAATGTATCTTAAAAAAGATAAAGTAAAAAAAAAAAAATTAAATATTTTCGATAAATTAATTAAAATTTATTTCTTTTTGACATTATTTTTAGGAATAATAACTCTAACTATAATTCTAGATAGTAATTTTTGGAAAATTAATAAAGCAACTTTTATAAATAAATTTTATAATAGTGGAATTAATAATTATGCTAAAGTTGTTGAAATCTTGTTTAAGAGTTTACCTGCAAGATTAAATCCAAAGCTTAAGGAAGTATCTATAAATATAAATCAAAATAATATTCTTATACTAGAAAAAAATAGACAAGATATTTTGAATGAAATTATAGTTGGATCTGGTGATGAAAGATTTAATAGCGTAGATGCAACATTAAATTTTGATAAAAAAGAATACAATATCTCAATAAGATTGAAAGGAGATAGACTGCAAAATTTCATTGATAAAGATAAAGTTTCATACAAAATTAAAATTACAGAGGATGAAAGTTTTCTAAAAATGAGAAAATTTTCTCTAATGAAACCTAGAATAAGAAATTATATTCATGAATGGCTATTCCATGAATTCTCAGGAACTCAGAAACTTACAAAGCTTAAATATGAATTTATATATTTAAATGTAAATGGTTCAAATAATGGTCTTTATGTAATTGAGGAAAACTTCGATACTTGGCTAATTGAAAGAAATAAAAGTAGATATGGTCCAATTTTTTCAATGAGAGAGGAATTTGATGAAAATTTTATGACTTCTGAATTTGAAATTTATAACAAAAATTATTGGAACAAAAATGAAAATTTAGAATTAGCAAGTCAGGCCTTAAAAAAGTTAAAAATGTTTCAAAATAATAAAATTAGTCTTGAAAAGACTTTTGATATTGATAAATGGGCTAAATATTTTGCGGTAATTGATTTAACATATTCTTATCACGGATCTAGTCCTCGAAATGTAAAATTCTTTTATAATCCTATTACGGCTCTGTTTGAACCAATTCCATATGATGGACATAGAATCCACGTAAATTATAACGATAATATTAGTAATTATGACCACACCACACTTTTTGAAAAGTCAAAGTCTGGAATGATTCCAAGTAGGATTTATAATACAGACCAGTTTGGTATTGCTGAAGATACCGAAACATCATTAATAAGAGCTTTTTTTTATGATGAGAATGGAGAAGTAAACAAGAGTTTTGTAAAAAAGTATTTGAGTTCAATTGATGTTGTCACTGATAAAGATTTCTTAAATAATTTTTTTAAAAAAAGGGACACAGACATACAAAAAATTAACAGTGCAATTTATGCTGACTATTTTTTGATTGATAATAATTTTAATAATAAATATGGGCCAGGTTTTTATTATTTTTCAAAAGAAGATATTTATAAAAGAGCAGAGATTTTAAAAAAAAAAATTCAGCCTGATTTATCAAAAATTAATATAAAAGCTGACCAAAACAACATTTACATTTTTAATAATAGTCATCTTAATTTGAGATTAGACACTGAAGTATTTTCATGTGAAAAAGATAATATATATTCAAAAGAAAATAAAAAAATTTTTTATAAATTACCTTTAGATCTAAATATTGAACAGGTAATTAATAAAAAAAAATTTAATAATATTGATAAATGTAACTTTATTTATTTTTCAAATTTAGAAAAAACTGAAACCTATTCTAAAAAAATTGATTTTTATTTAAACGCAAGCATTAAAGAGGAAAATGATGAATTTTTAGATTTTTTTGATATTGATCAAAATATTTTAACACTTAAAAGTAATGAGATTTTAATTAAAAAAGATATTGTTATTCCAAAAAAATATATAGTTAAAATTTTTTCAGGTCAAAAAATAAAATTAATAAATAATTCCTTAATTTTGTCCTATTCTCCATGGATAGCTTTAGGAAAAAATTCTTCTATAGAAATATCAGGAGATGAAAAAAATTTTGGAGGAGGAATTTTTATAATCAATCAAAAAAAAAAATCAAAATTTGAAAATGTAATTTTTCAATATCTGGCAGGTGTCGAAAACAGAAAATTTTATGACCCCAATTTAATCGAAAATAAATTTTTAATTACTTCTTATAATATTTCGAAAAAAAATGATTATGGAAAAAGATTAAAAATAATGGATAATCAAAATTATTTAGTAGCTAATTCTTTCAAACTTACGGGTGCTTTGACAATTTTTGGTGGTGAAGCTAAAATTGATAATTGTCAATTTATCAAGATTTCCTCAGAAGATGCTTTAAACATTATTAGTGCATCTTCTAAACTAACAAATTTAGTATTTAATGAAAATTCATCAGACTCAATAGATATAGATTTTGGTAACTCAATTATCAAAAATAGTAATTTCTCAAACATTAAAGGAGACGGTATTGATGTTTCGGGTAGCTATATTGAAATTAAGAATATAAAGTTCGAAAATATTTATGACAAAGCGATAAGTGTAGGTGAAGAAAGTTCAACACTAATAAAAAATGTTGATGGTAAAAACGCTTTCATAGGAATAGCAGTAAAAGATGGATCAAATTCAAAAATTTCTTCAATAACTTTTGAGAATATTAAATTTCCTTTTGCCAGTTATCAAAAAAAAAAATTTTATACTAATCCAAAATTAGAACTGCAAAATGATATTAAAATAAATGATTATGAAAGAAAATTTTTGAAAGATAAAAGTGGAATTATAAAACAAGGTGACAAACAAGTTGAAGAATATTTTGATGATATCTTAAATTTAGTCTACAAAAGAGTGGAAAATACTTCACTAACTATAAAATGATTATTATAAGACCTTTTCTATACCTCTTTTTTTTTATATTTTCCTCATTATCAGTTACTTTTTCAGAGGAGGCTAAAAATGATGGTGGTTTAAATCTGATTAAGGACATTTTTCCGTTTAATGATGATGGTACAATTAATGCTGTCATTGAGATAAATGCAGGCTCAAATGAAAAATGGGAAGTTTCTGATAGTGGTGATAAAATAATACATACTTTAAAGGGTAATAGGAAAAGAATGATTGAATATTTGCCTTACCCTTACAATTATGGTTTTGTGCCTCAAACAATTGTTCCACTCAATGAAAATGGTGATGGAGACCCTTTGGATATTATAGTAATTGGACCCTCAATAGAAAAAGGCTCTGTAGTAAAAGTTAAACCTATTGCAACTATGATAATGAAAGATGCAAATGAGCTTGACTCAAAAGTAATTGCAATTTCTATCAATAATTTAAATTTATCCTATGTAAATTCTTTAGAAGATTTAGAAAAAAATTATGTTGGCCTGTTTGAAATCATAAAATTATGGACAATAAATTACAAAGGAATAGCTTTAAAATTGGAGAGAATTTTAGGAAAAAAAAGTACAAAAAAATATATTGAGATACATCATAATTATTTTTTAAATTAATTTATGGAAGCAATAGAAAATATAGAAAGAATTGAAAGAAAATGGTCTTTGCATAATTGTACTAAAGCGCAATTTCATATTGCAATATCAAGAAGTAAATTTTCTTTTATTAAAGAATACGAAACCAGAAAAGTTAATTCAATTTATTTTGATGATACTAACTTAAACTCACTATATGAAAATTTAGATGGTAATACTTCTAAGGCAAAGTATAGGATAAGATGGTATGGAAATTTGAGAAAGATTAAATCAGCTCGATTTGAAATAAAAATGAAAAAAGGTATTTTATCTAAAAAAAAGATTTATGACATAAAGTACAAAAATTTTGATTTTAATTTTGAATATTTAAAAAGATTAACAGATGAGGTTAATAGTATTTTGAATTTTAGAAAAAAATTGAGGCCCATTTTAAGTACTCACTACTTACGTGACTATTTTATTTCAGCTAATGGAAAGATAAGATCAACAATTGATGATGAACTAAAAAGTATTATGATATTGAATGAAGGATCTCTTGAAAATACAAAAAATTTTAATAAACTCGTTTTAGAGTTGAAGTATAATGTTGCACATGAGGAATATGTTAGGAAAAATTTATCACAAATGAAAGACTTAAGATTATCCAAAAATTCAAAATACTTAATCTCAGCTGTAGATAATGAATTTATTCATAGTTGATCAATATAATGTATTATCGAAATCTTAGAGATTTTTCCTTTTTAAGTATTTCAATCATATTAAGCTATTTTATATTGTCATTGTTCATCTCAAATATGTGGGATGCTTATAATTTTGATTATGCATTTTTAAAAGGAGATTTAAATGGTTTAAAATTATGGGCTACTGAAAATTCTCATAGATGTTTTCTTTTGGTAATAAACTCTCTTTTTTTTTTAAAGAACTCCTTTAATTTAAAAAATGAAATACTTTTTGATATTTTTAATATTGGAGCACTTATATTTTATATTTCTCAAATTACAAAAGTTGGCTCAGTATTATTAGAAATAGAAAAAAAATGGCTTCCGATTCTTTCAATCATCTCCTTAATTTTGCCCATATGGGAGGGTTTTACGTCTTTAGTTTTGGGATTTTACTTATTTTATTTTGGTATTTGTTTGTTAGGTTTTAGACTTTTTTTTTATAGCCAAAATTTGTTTAAAGTAATTTTTGGTTTTTTTTTATTAGTTAACTCTTTGTGTGTTCAATCTAATTATTCAATTATTGCTGGACTTACATTTTGTTATATAATTACATCAAAGATAAATAAATATTCGATACTCAAATCTTCAATTATATTTTTATCAATTTCTTTTATTTTTTTGATAAATTATTATTATTTTCCCCCCTACGGATTTTGGGAAAATTACAACAGAATATCAATTGATAACTTAAATTCAGTTAAATTAGTTCATAATCTTTTTAACTTTTCAACTTTTTTTTTATTTTTTTCTTGGGCATTTATCATCTATTTTTTTTTAAATACCAAAAATAAAAATAAATATTCTTTCATAATTAATAAAAATTTTTGGATAATAATCACACTTTTTTTATTTGCTGTTGCACCATATATTTTCTTAAATAAATCAACTGATATTTTTGCATGGAAAGATTACCTAGCTCGACATGCGTATTTATTAACAATCTCCTTTTCATTTTGTTTTACTTTAGTGTTTAAAAATATTTATGAATCAGACAAAAGTGTAAATAAAAGAATTTTTTTCGTATGTATTTATTTATTTATATTTCAGGGAATTGTAGTTCAATTAGGTAAATTTTATTTCAAAATAGAATCATCTGTTTTTAGAGATAATCTAGTTCTTAATTTAAAAGAATTTGAAGAACCAAATTCAGGTTTAATTGAATTATATAGACATGATAAAACAAAATTTAACTTTATTGACGAACATGATTATTTGCCGGGCCATCGAATAAGAAACCAGGAGATTTCTGTTTTATTTTATAAAGCTTATGGAAAATCTAGTTGGTTATTTTTCATTCCTAAATCAAAAAGTAATAAGTCAATTGATTTTGATAAATATAAAACTCTATTTAATGCAGATGACTTTGATTTAAAATCAAGGTGTATAACTAAGATTTATTTTTCAAAAAGTCTAAGTTACTTAGAAAGAATTAAATACTTGTATATTTTCAATGCAAATAAATATTATAAAATAAATGATCTAAAAACTACTTGTGCATAGTTCTTTTCAAAAAAATAAATACATCTTCGCTTGATCCAAAAAAATTGTTCATTTTATCATATTTAAGCACTTGATTATCAATTTCTCCCCGGAATTTTGATTTTGATCCAATTTTTTTTTTTATATCTTCGAGTTGAAGATAATCGTTGCATCCTATTTCGACAGTTTTATTTTTAAATTGGTTAATTCTTGTAATAATAAATTCAGCTATTTTATCTACTTGAGTAAAAGAGTATCTAGAGTTTTTATTTAAGAATACTGTAGATGATCTAGATAAATCAATCAACACTCCTTTACCGAGTCCTTTTCCATACATAGAAGCTAATCTAAAAATTGTAAAATTATTAAATTTTTTAACTAAATTTTCAGCCTTCTTTTTATTTTTTCCATATATTGTATCTAATTGAACGCGAGCCGATACAGATGAAATTTGAACAATTTTTTTAAAGGTATAATGTTTCAAGAAAAAATTGGTTTTTTTTACGGTTTCTTCATAATCTTTAGCTGGAAACTTTTTTGCCCAATATCTTTTGGATGGCATCGCACAATTAATTAGAAATTTAAATTCAAAATTTTTATATTTGATATTATTTTTCCGTGTTATGCCAACAAACTGAATTTTATTCTTCTTACAATATCTAACAATTGATGATCCAACAAAACCTCTGGGACCTAAAATACCTAGAAATTTTTTTTTAATCATCCACGCGAACTATTGGAGGATCAGAATCGTCCCATCTTTTAGTTAGCATTGCTATTATAGTCATTTCAGTTATTGCGTAGACTGTATGATAGGTATTTTTATCTGTTCGGGTGCACATCCCTTTTGTTAGATGTATAAACTTTTCATTTTTTTTATCTTTTGGATCTTCTCTATAAACTAACGTGCCACTTCCATCGACAACTAATAAATATTCTACAAAATGAGGGTGATAATGAAAACCCCTGACTTTACCAGCATTAAAATATAACATATTAAACTCTAGAAGAGGTTCTTCAGGTAACCAGGTAAATATCCCTCCTCTACCATCTCTTACGGTTTCTAAGTTGCATTTTGGATACAAAATTTTAACTGTCATCCTAAATAGTATATTATATTAATAATTTAAATGAAATTCAAAAAAAATAAAAATTGCCGTTGTTGTGGTTCCATAAAATTAAATAAGTACTTAAATTTTGGAAATATGTATCTCTCAACTGCTTTTCCTAAAACAAAAAAAAACAGTTTAAGAGAAATTCCTATGGTACTAGAAATATGTCGCGAATGTAAACTTGCTCAATTAGCTCACAATTACGAATTATCAAAATTATATAATGAAAATTATGGATATAAATCAGGAATAAACCAATCAATGAAAAATCATCTAAAGTTTATAACTTATGAAGCTATGAATTTTAAGCCTTTAAACAAAAATGATATTGTTCTTGATATAGCAAGTAATGATGGGACATTGCTCAAAAATTACAATAAAAATTTGATTAGAGTTGGGGTGGATCCAGTAATAAAAAAATACAGAAAAAATTATAAAAAGATGAGATCATTTGAAACTTTTTTTTCAAAAGAAATTTTTTTTAGAAACTTTAAAAAAAAAGTTCAAATTATCACCAGTATTGCAGTTTTTTATGATGTTAATAACCCAAGACAATTTGTCAGTGACATATCGGATATTTTGGATCCTACAGGAATCTGGATACTAGAACAATCATACTTTCCTCATTTAATTAAAAACAATGCCTACGATAGTATCTGTCATGAACATTTAACCTATTTTACTATCAAACAAATTAAAATGATTTTAAAAAAATATAACTTAGAAATTTTTAATATTTCATCAAATAGTATGAACGGAGGCAGTATAAGATTTTTTATTAAATTTAAAGATAATAAAAATATAAAGATATATAAAAACAATATAAATCCATATCTTTTAGTTGAAGATAAATTTTATAAAAACTTCAATAAAAAATTATCAAAATTTAAATTAGAGATAGAGAAAAGTAGATCAAACATTAATAAATTTATAAAAAAAACAGCTAAACTTAACAAATCCATTCATATCTATGGAGCTTCAACTAAAGGTAATATAATTTTACAATATTGTAAAATTAACTCATTCAAAATTAAATTTGCAGCGGATAGAAATCCAGACAAGTTTAATCGTTACACGCCAGGATCAAATATTAAAATAATTTCCGAAGCAGAGTCTAGATCAATGAAACCTGATTATTACTTGGTAATGCCCTGGCATTTTAAAAATGAAATAATTAAAAGAGAAAAAAATTTTACCAAAAATGGCGGCAAATTGATATTTCCCTTGCCTAAATTTCAAATATTATAATGTCTAAAATTAAAAATGCTCTTATTGTAGGAGGTAACAGTCAAGATGGTAAATATTTATCAAGTCTTCTATTAAAAAAAAATTACTGCGTGTACTCTATTTTTAATAGAAATAGAAATAAAATAAGTAATAGAATAAAAGAAATTAAATTAAATTTTGACGATCAAAAAAAAACAGAAAATTTTTTTAAAAAATTTGATAAATTAGAGATATATTATTTCCCATCAATAAATATCGACTCAAATAAGATTGAAGAAAAAAAAATTTTTAAAAAAAATATTCATCTAAATTTTACTCAATTAAATCAACTGCTTATGGTGATTTCAAATTTAAAAAACAAAAAAAAGATTAAAATTTTTTACAGTTGTTCATCACACATATTCAAAGCTAATAGATTTTCTAGTAAGCAATCAGAAGAAACTAATTACATAACAAATTCATATTATGGTTTTGCAAAGTTATGTGGTTTGAGATTATGTGAGTTTTACAGAGATAAATATAATTTATTTATCAATGTTGGTATATTATATTCTCATTTCTCCAAATATTCTAAATCAGATTTTGTTATTCCTCGAATTTATAACCAATTAAAAAAAAATAAAGTTATAAGTGTAAATAATGCAAATTCATCAATCGACTTTTTGCATGCTAAACAAGTAATTAAGATAATTTATAAAATCATGAAACTCAAAAAACCAAATACGTTTATAATATCTTCGGGGAAAAAAATTCAAATAAAAAAAATTTGTATAATTTTAGGTGAATTAATGAAAAAAAGAGTAAAAATTAATAGCGTCGTAAATAAAAAAAATTCTAAAGATTTAGTAGGTAACATTAAAAAAATAAAAAAGTATATAACTATATCTACAAGAGAACTTGGTATTAAAAAAAACCTTGAAGACTTTATATATGAATAAAAAAATATTAATAATATTACCGACTTTAAATGAAATTAAAAATATTAAAATTTTATTTAACAGAATAAAAAAAATTAATTTAAATTTTAATATCCTTTTTATTGATGACAACTCTATTGATGGAACACGTGAATACATTCAATTTCTAAAAAAAAAAGAAAAAAATGTAAATTTTATTTTTAATAAAAAAAGAAAGGGCATTGGTAGAGCACATAAAGATGGATTGGCTTGGGCATATAAAAAAAAATTTGATTATGTTATTACAATGGATAGTGATCTAGCTCATCATCCAAAATATATTTTACGGGTTTTAAAAATAAAAGATACAGCTCATATTATTTTAGGATCAAGATATATTAAAAAAAACAGTACACCCGGGTGGTCTAAATTTAGAATTTTTTTAAGCAAAAGCGCACATTTTTTTTTTAGGATCATTTATAAATCAAATTTAGATTCTACAAATGCATTTAGATTGTATAACTTAAAATCAATTAATTCTAATTTTTTAAAAGATTTAAAATATGATGATTATGAATTTTTTTTTACCTCAATAGTTATTTTAAAAAAAAAGGGATACAATATAAAACAGATACCTATGATTATTTTTGGAAGAAGTCATGGTGGTTCAAAAATGCTTATGAAGCATATTTTTAAGTCAGTTAGTACAATGTTTTTATTTTATTTTAAATCAAAAATAATTTAACTTATTTCATTTATATCCTCTAAAAGCATTTCTTTAATTAAGTTATCTATCGTAATTATAGGTCTCCATTTTAAAAATTTCTTAGCTTTTCTAAAATCACCCCTTAAATTATATACTTCTGATGGCCTAAAATAATTTTTGTCAACTCTAACTAATACTTTTTTAGTTTTTTTATTAATTCCCACCTCTTTTATTCCTTTACCTTTCCAAATCAAATCGATTTTAATTTCTTTAAAACATTTTTTTATAAAGTATCTTACAGAGAAATTTTTACCTGTTGCAATTACATAATCATCAGGTTTTTTTTGCTGTAACATTTTCCACATACTTGAAATATAATCTGCAGCGTGTCCCCAATCTCTTTTCGCATCTAAGTTACCTATGTAAAACATATCTCTTTTTTTTAAGTAAATTTCAGCGATTGCTCTTGTTATTTTTCTTGTGACAAAAGTTTCGCCTCTTCTCGGGCTCTCATGATTAAACAATATTCCATTACATGCAAAAATATTATATGCTTTTCTGTAATTTTTTGTAATCCAATAACCAAACAACTTTGAAGTTCCATAAGGACTTTCAGGTAAAAAATTGGTTTTTTCACTTTGAGGAGATTTCGCATTTCCAAAAATTTCTGAAGTAGATGCTTGATAAAACTTTGTCTTACTTTGAAGATTAAGTAATCGAATAGCTTCTAAAATCCTTAAAGGGCCTAATGCATTTGTATTTGAGGTATATTCTGGTGTCTCAAAGCTTGTATGAACGTGTGATTGGGCACCAAGATTATAAATTTCATCAGGTTGTACTTTTTTTAAAATTCTGATTATATTTGTTGAGTCTGTTAAATCTCCATATATAGGTTTAAAGTTAGTCATTTTTTGGTAATCTTTGTACAAATGGTCTATTCTTTTTGTATTAAATGAAGAAGATCTTCTTTTAATACCAACAACCCTATAATTTTTTTTGAGTAAAAATTCAGTTAAGTATGAACCATCTTGGCCGGTTACCCCGGTGATTAGAGCAATTTTTTTTTTCATAAAATTTGTTATTTATTAATTTTTTTTAACTCTTCTGGTGTACCTATATCATACCATAATTCGCCTGTAATATATGGAATAACTTTCATTTTATTTTTAATTGCATTATTTATCAAATCGACCATCGTTAAAAATTTAGGTTTCTTCATAAATTTTAATGCTATGGGATTGATTACATAAGCGCCTATGTTTATCAAAGATGAATAATTTGGTTTTTCTAATATTTGATTGATCATTTTTTTTTTTACTTTAATAACTCCAAATGGATTTTGCATATCATAATTTTTACTTGCCACAGATATATGTGCTTTACTTGTTTTATGATAATTTAGAAAATCTTTAAAATCTATATTACTAATTATATCTCCATTAGAGACTACAATAGGCTTTTTTTGTTTTTTTAAATATGCGAGTGATCCAGCGGTACCAAGTGGTTTCATCTCTTTAATATAAGTTATGTTCACATTAAGCGACTTACCATCTTTAAGATAGCTGATTATTTTGTCTTTCAAATATCCAGTTGAAATTACAAAATTTTTAAAACCTAAGTTCTTTGCTTTTTCAATCAAATGAACAATTATTGGTTTATCATCAATTTTAATCAAGGGTTTTGGTGTATTTTTAGTGTATGGCAAAAGTCTAGTTCCTTGCCCACCTGCCATGATCATAAAAATATTATCAAGCGAGTCGAGCTTATGAAAATCTTTAAAAGAAAAAAAATTAATTAATCTTTTTTTATCGTCAATGATTGGCAGATGGGAAATTTTTTTTTGAGACATAAAATTTTTGATAAATTTCAAATTCAAATTATTCTTATTCAAAAGTATAGGATTTTTATTCATTATTCTTTTAATTGGTAAACTGAGGTTATTGAGTTTTTTTATTATAAAGCTTCTCAGATCACCATCGGTAATTGTTCCAACTACTTTTTTATTTTTATTGATAACAATTATGATTTGCTCACCAGACTTAATCAAATTTTTAATTCCTGACTCAATAGTTGCATTTTCGTGAAGCTGAATTTGTTTCAATCTCTTATTTAAATCTTTATTCATAGATCAAAGAATTTTTTATAAACTATATTATCTAATCTTATTTTCTTTAAATTTGATATAATTTTTTTTATAGTAGCATTTTTAATTTTTGATAAATTTTTTTTTCTTATTTTTGCTCTAGAAATTTTTAATATAAGTTTACTAATTTCTTCTTCTTTTGGTTGAACATTATAAATAAAATTTGAGTCTCCTCTACCTTTTTGTCTATTTCCGATGTTGATTGTGTAGTTTTTTACTATTGGCATTTCTAAAATGCCACTTGATGAGTTTCCAATAAGCCCATTTACATGATGCAACATCGATAAATAGGATTGGGATCCAAAATTTTTTATATAAAAAATGTTCTTTTTATTTTTTTTAAATTCTATAATTTTTTTTTTAATTATATCAGACTCGAAATCTGAACCCGGAGCTGTAAAAAAAAAATTTATATAATCAAATTTTTTAATTGATTTTAAGATTTCTTCAAAGTTTTTTTTTGTATTGCCAGATTTAATTGTATCAGGATGATATGTGACAATAAAATTTTTATTTGCAAAAGTTAAATTGTGTAATTTTTCTAATTTATCTTTATTTTCTATTTTCAAGTTTTGAATTTTTTCCTCAATTAGTGATCCGACATTCTTAACATATTTCGGTTGTTCTCCGAGTTGTATTACTCTTTCTCGATGAGTTCTGTTTGAAACAAAATGAATATTTGACAATTTAGTTATTGCATGTCTCATAGAATCGTCCATTGATCCCTCTGATATTTCACCTCCATGCAAATGAGCTATTGGTATTCTCATTAAATATGAGCAAAAAGTTAGTAATAACATCTCAAATCTGTCGCCGAAAACAAGAACAATATCTGGTTTTGTATTTTTTAAATATTTAAAAAATTTTAAAATTAGTTTTGAATTAAAACTAAAGATACTTTCTAAATTGTTAGAATTGAATTTTATATTTAATTTTTTATCTATAGAGATCTTTCTTTTTAAGATCTCTTTTAAAGAATGTCCTTGGTCTCTATTAAAATGAGAGCCAGTTACCAAGAAATTTAACTTAAAAAACTTATCTTTTTTTAATTTTTTTAGAAGATTTTCTAATATCCCAAAATCTGCTCTTGTTGTGCTAATTGCTAAAATTTTCAAAATTTTATAATCTCGTTTTTATCAAAATTTTTACGCGCCTTTTTTCCTAAAATTTTCAAAATCTTAAAAGAGGGTATTCCAGTCATAGGTCTTTTTGTAGTTAAATTATCTTCTGTAAATCTTTCATTTTTTTTAATTCTTTTTCTTGCAACTATACATTTTTTTACAATTTTCATGTTACTAATTTCTGAGTGATGAATTTTTTTAATATTTTTACCGAGGGCTATTTCTGCATTTTTTAAATACTTAACATATTCAATAAATTTTGTAGGTTCAATACTTGCGATGTGATCTGGACCAGGCATTTTTTTACTTAATGTTATATGCTTTTCAATTAATATAGCACCTAAAGCAACTGATAAAATTGCAGACTCAAAATTATTCGTGTGATCAGAAAAACCAACATATGGAGTTAATTTTTTCAGATGATTAATAGCTAGCATATTTGCTTCTTTAAGATTAGTTGGATATGAACTCGTGCAATGTAATAAAACTATATCTTTTTTTTTTAAACCATTTTTTTGTAAATAATTAAAAGAATATCTTATAGTTTTAATTGACGACATACCTGTAGACAAAAAAACTTTTTTTGCCTTTTTTGATATTTTTTTTAATAATAAAAAATTATCTATTTCACCTGAGGGAATTTTAAATTCATGAATGTTTAAATCTAACAATATTTTAAGGCTCTCTTCATCAAAAACACTAAATAAAATTTTAATTTTTTTTTTTTTACT
The DNA here is from genome assembly GCA_902616025.1 of uncultured Pelagibacteraceae bacterium. Lineage (GTDB taxonomy): Bacteria > Pseudomonadota > Alphaproteobacteria > Pelagibacterales > Pelagibacteraceae > Pelagibacter. The sequence goes on from CACMRE010000004.1 coordinate 24,390, forward strand.
ATAATCTATGACTTTTTTATATAAACTCTTCGTGAGTTCATATTTTTTTAATAACTGATATTGACTAATATTTTTTTTTATATTTTTTTTCTGATATTTTGCCAAAGGAGAATTGTTCAAAACCAATTCCTCTGTTTTGTAAGCTTGAAATTTTATGTAATCAGCTCCTGCTTTACTTGCAACATTAATCAATTTAAAACAATTTTTTAATTTCCCATTATGATTTACTCCAGCTTCAGCAATTATTTTCAATTTCTTATTCATTTAATTATTTTTATAAATCAAACTTTTTGCTTTAATAAAAGAATTATTTTTTACAAGAATACCTTGCCTTATAACGCTACTGCTTCCAACAAAAGAATTTTTACCAATCTTACAAGCTCCATTTACAATTGCGCTAGTAGCTATATGACAATGATCACTAATTTTAGTATCATGTTCTATTAAAGATTTAGTATTTATTATACAATTTTTCCCGATTTCTGAACCAGCATTAACCAGAACATCATGCATAATTATTGTGCCCTCTTTAATTTTGCTATTTTTAGAAACATACGCTCTCGGGGAAATTATAATTGGTAATTTAAAACCAATTTTTTTTAACTTCAAAAAAATTTTTTCTCTAAAATTATCATTCTTAATTTGTCCAATACCAATATGAGCATATTTAGTAATTTTGAGTAGTTTTTTCAAATCATCATCACTACCAATTTTTTTATATCCCAGAAGTTTTTTCGAATTTTTATCGACAAAACCAACTATTTTAAATTTCTTTTCCATTTCTATTACATCTACACAAGACTTTGCATGACCACCTGAGCCTATCAAAATTATTTTTTTCATTTTTTTTTTAAAATTATGCTTTGGCTACTTGGTAAATTTATAATACTTTTTTCGATATTCTTTGCACCAGAAAGATTCATCTTTGGAGAATATTTATATGGCTTTAATTCAGATAATAGTGTCCATGATGGCCGAACAAAAATGTTTTTTGAAATACAATACTTAATTATTTTTTCTTTGAACTTTTTATATTTATCATCAAGAACAATTGTTTGAAGCCAATAATTGCTTTTGCTATTTTTAGCCTCCTTATAAATTTTTACACCATCTAAATTCGAAAATGATTTTTCATATTCATAATAAAGTTGTCTTTTTGCCGATAAAAACTTTTTTAACTTTAGCAACTGAGCAATACCTATTGATGCGTTTAAACTTGGCATCCTATAATTAAACCCTACTTTATCATGAATATATTTATATTTATGTGGAATTTTTGCTGTTGTAGCCAGATGTTTGGCTATTTTGAAATACCTGTAACTATCAGTTATAATTGCTCCTCCTCCCCCGGTGGTAATTATTTTATTACCATTAAAACTTAAGCATCCAAATAATGAATAAGTACCCAAGTGTTTTGAAGTTTGATAACTTCCAAGTGCTTCTGCAGCATCCTCAATTACTTTCAATTTAAATTCTTTAGCAATTTTATTAATTTCGTTAATTGAACACGCATGACCAAAAACATGCACAGGGACTATTGCTTTTACTTTTCTTCTAGTCTTTTTATTAATTAGTGTATCTTTCTGAATTTTAAAACTTTTTTTTAAATAATCTCTCAATTTTTCAACATCGACCCCAAAATTTGTAATTTCAGAGTCTATAAAGTGAGGAATCGCTCCACAATGACTTATCGCATTAGCAGTTCCAACAAAGGTGAGGGAAGGAACTAAAACCTCGTCATAAGGTTTTATACCTGATGCTAGTAAAGCTATTTGTATAGCAGATGTACCACTAACTGTTGATACACAATATTTTGATTTTGTTAAATTAGAAATTTTTTTTTCAAACTGATACGTATTTTCTCCTGCTGTCGAAATGAATTGACTATTAATTGCGCGACAAACAAATTTGTTTTCATTTTTATCAAACAAAGGTTCGTGTAAAAAGTGTTTTCCTTTTCCTGTTACTTTTACAATAGAATTATAAATATTATTAATAAATAATTTCATATTCTAATTTCAATTCTTCTTTATTGAAAAATTACCTAGTTTTTTTAATTCACTTTCTTTTACAGAAGTTGATTTTAAATATCTTTTTATTTCATCAATTCCATATTCCACAGATATAAATTTATTATTCTTTCCCATAAATTTTTGTATTTTTGAAAAATCAACTTTATAATTTCTTAAATCAAGGTTTTTGCTTACTTTCTCAATTTTTAATGATTTAAATTTTTTTTTTACCATATTTCCAATTTGAATTTTGTTAAAATTATTATTATTTGAACCACAATTAAAGACTTCACCATTGGTTTTTTTTGTTGGTGACTTTATTATAAAATGTATAATTTTTGCAAAGTCATTTACATGACAATAAGGTCTATAAGTTTGTCCATGATATATTTCTAAATTCTCTTTTAAAAAAGCCGTTTTTACAAATTCATTTACTGTTAAATCAAATCTCATCCTTTTTGATAAACCAAAAGCTGTTGCAAATCTTAGGATCGTTTTAGAGAATCTAAAATCATTTTTAAGCAGATAATTTTCAATTATCACTTTGTGCTTGGAATATAGTGAAATCGGCTCTAATTTCGCGTTTTCTTTTAAAAGTTTATTTTTCTTTATTCCATAGTTAGAACAAGTAGAAACAAAGATAAGCTTTTCTATATTTGTTTTATTCAGTTTTTGTATTAGTTTTTTTATTGCAAATAAGTTTATTGATGTTGATAATTTTTTGTATTTTTTAGTTATGGGATCACCCACAAGCCCAGCTAAAATTACAACACAATGTGCATCTTTACAAACCTCAGTGGTTTTCCTTAGATTTCTGATATCTATTTTTCTAAAATTATAATTTGTGAGTTTTTTTAATTTTTTAGGTTGCGAGTAAATTAAATTATCTACACCCTCGATATAATAATTTTTTTTTTTTGATAAGAAATCAACGACTTTGGTTCCAATATATCCTTCAGACCCTAATATTACTATTTTTTTCATTATAAAAATTTTTTTCAGTGCATAAATCAAGCCAATTGAGCTATTAGTACTGGTCAGCTGCACACATTACTGCGCTTCCACACCCAGCCTATCAACGTGGTAGTCTACCACGGCTCTATAGGAAGAACTAGTTTTGAGGTGAGTTTCCCGCTTAGATGCTTTCAGCAGTTATCTCGTCCATACTTAGCTACCCGGCACTGCAGCTGGCGCTACAACCGGTCCACCAGTGGTATGTTCAACCCGGTCCTCTCGTACTAGGGTCAACTCCTCTCAATTCTTCTACACGCATAGCAGATAGGGACCGAACTGTCTCACGACGTTCTGAACCCAGCTCACGTACCACTTTAATTGGCGAACAGCCAAACCCTTGGGACCTGCTCCAGCCCCAGGATGTGATGAGCCGACATCGAGGTGCCAAACACTGCCGTCGATATGAGCTCTTGGGCAGTATCAGCCTGTTATCCCCGGCGTACCTTTTATCCGTTGAGCGATGGCCCTTCCACTCAGAACCACCGGATCACTATGACCGACTTTCGTCTCTGCTCGACTTGTCAGTCTCACAGTCAGGCAAGCTTATGCCATTGCACTCTACGAACGATTTCTGACCGTTCTGAGCTTACCTTCGCACGCCTCCGTTACTATTTGGGAGGCGACCGCCCCAGTCAAACTACCCACCATACAATGTCTTGATGCCGGATAACGGCTATCAGTTAGATATCAAGAAAAACAAAAGAGGTATTTCACTGGCGACTCCACAAAAGCTGACGCCTTTGCTTCAATGTCTCCCTCCTATACTAAATATGTTTTTCCTAACACCAATGTAAAGTTGCAGTAAAGGTGCACGGGGTCTTTCCGTCTAACTACGCGAACTCCGCATCTTCACGGAGAATTCAATTTCACTGAGTTGATGTTGGAGACAGCGGAGAAATCGTTACGCCATTCATGCAGGTCGGAACTTACCCGACAAGGAATTTCGCTACCTTAGGACCGTTATAGTTACGGCCGCCGTTTACTGGGGCTTCAGAAATGAGCTTACACCCATCGCATTAACCTTCCAGCACCGGGCAGGCGTCAGACCCTATACATCCACTTACGTGTTAGCAGAGCCCTGTGTTTTTGATAAACAGTCGCTTCTCCCTGGCTTGTGCCACCTTTATTAAGTTGCCTTAAAAAAGGTCTTCCTTATTCCGAAGTTACGGAAGCATTTTGCCGAGTTCCTTCAACATCATTCTCTCAAGCGCCTAAATATACTCTATTAATCCACCTGTGTCGGTTTAGGGTACGGTCTTATGATGGAGCTATTTCTTGGAACCTTTTCGCGGCAAGTTCAATCCATTAAGAACTCACAACTTACAAGATCCGTCACTACCATCTGGTTAAGGAATATTAACCTTATTTCCATCGACTACGGCTTTCGCCCTCGCCTTAGGTGCCGACTAACTCTGCGCGGATTAACCTTGCGCAGAAACCCTTGGATTTTCGGCGAAGAAGTTTTTCACTTCTTTTATCGTTACTTATGTCAGCATTCGCACTTCTGATACCTCCAGAGTCCTTCACAGGTACTCCTTTACAGGCTTACAGAACGTTCCGCTACCAGTTACAACTTTCGAAAAAATTGTAAATCCACAGATTCGGTATATGATTTTAGCCCCGTTACATCTTCGGCGCAGAAACTCTATTAGACCGGTGAGCTGTTACGCTATCTTTAAAGGATGGCTGCTTCTAAGCCAACCTCCCGGCTGTTAAGGAATTTCCACATCCTTTCACACTTAATCATAATTTGGGGACCTTATCTGGTGGTCTGGGCTCTTTCCCTCTCGACCATGGACCTTAGCACCCACAGTCTGTCTGCTGAAGAACAATGTTTAGCATTCGGAGTTTTATTAGGTTTGGTAAGAATCTCTTCCCCCTAGCCCATTTAGTGCTCTACCTCTAAACATCTATTTATTCAACGCACTACCTAAATAGTTTTCGCGGAAAACCAGCTATCTACGAATTTGGTTGGCCTTTCACCCCTTACCACAAGTCATCCAAAGACTTTTCAACGTCAACTGGTTCGGTCCTCCGGCAAGTGTTACCTTGCTTTCAACCTGCTCATGGTAAGCTCATTCGTTTTCGGGTCTAATTCATTTAACTATTCGCCCTATTAAGACTCGCTTTCGCTGCGCCTACACCTAGATGGCTTAAGCTTGCTAAATAAATTAAGTCACTGACCCATTATACAAAAGGTACGCCGTCACTCTAAAAAGAGCTTCGACTGATTGTAGGCATGCGGTTTCAGGTTCTATTTCACTCCCCTAATAGGGGTTCTTTTCACCTTTCCCTCGCGGTACTAGTTCACTATCGGTCACTGAAGAGTATTTAGGCTTAGAGGGTGGTCCCCCTGTATTCGAGCAGGATTTCACGTGTCCCGCTTTACTCAAGAATTTCAATAAACATTACTTTTACGGGACTATCACCCTCTATGGTTAGCTTTTCCAAACTATTCAAATTTTTTTATCAAAATTACTGGCCTATTCCGGTTTCGCTCGCCACTACTAACGGAATCTCAATTGATTTCTTTTCCTCTGGTTACTTAGATGTTTCAGTTCTCCAGGTTGTCTCTTTAAACTTATGTATTCAGTTTAAAGTACCACATAAAGTGGTGGGTTTCCCCATTCGGAAATTTTCGGATCAAAACTTACATACAGCTCCCCGAAACTTATCGCAGTATATCACGTCCTTCTTCGGCTTTCAGTGCCAAGGCATCCGCCACACGCCCTTAAACGCTTGATTTATGCACAGAAAAAAATTCTGTGTTGAATCAAATTTTTGTTATGAACATTAACTAATAACATTATTAATGTTCGGATATAGATATTGATATTAATTATTTTTTTTCACAATTTTTTATAGCTAAGTGTTTGGTGGAGGATAGCGGGATCGAACCGCTGACCTCCTGAATGCAAATCAGGCGCTCTCCCAGCTGAGCTAATCCCCCATGATCTTAAATTGGTGGGCCGAGAAAGACTCGAACTTTCGACCCCACCCTTATCAAGGGTGTGCTCTAACCAACTGAGCTACCGGCCCCCATGCAAGAGAAACACTAACTTTAAGAAGAGAAATGAGGACGGTCAACATTAACCTATGTAAATTATTTAGAATAAAATTTTACTTTTATTCATCCTTAGAAAGGAGGTAATCCAGCCGCAGGTTCCCCTACGGCTACCTTGTTACGACTTCACCCCAGTCGCTGACTATACCGTGGTCAAGGGTATTAAACCTTGCCTTAAGGTAGAACCAACTCCCATGGTGTGACGGGCGGTGTGTACAAGACCCGGGAACGCATTCACCGTGGCACGCTGATCCACGATTACTAGTAATTCCAGCTTCATGCACTCGAGTTGCAGAGTGCAATCCGAACTGAGGTATCTTTTAAGGATTTGCTTAACATCGCTGTTTCGCTTCCTGTTGTAGATACCATTGTAGCACGTGTGTAGCCCAACACGTAAGGGCCATGAGGACTTGACGTCATCCCCACCTTCCTCCAGCTTATCACTGGCAGTTCTTTCAGAGTGCCCAACTAAATGATGGCAACTAAAAGTGAGGGTTGCGCTCGTTGCGGGACTTAACCCAACATCTCACGACACGAGCTGACGACAGCCATGCAGCACCTGTGTTTCGTCCGGCCGAACCGAAAACTTTAATCTCTTAAAGTCGCGACGAACATGTCAAGTGTTGGTAAGGTTCTGCGCGTATCTTCGAATTAAACCACATGCTCCACTACTTGTGCGGGTCCCCGTCAATTCATTTGAGTTTTAACCTTGCGGTCGTACTCCCCAGGCGGTGTGTTTATCGCTTTCGCTGCGACACTGAAAATAAATTTCCAACGTCTAACACACATCGTTTACGGCATGGACTACGAGGGTATCTAATCCTCTTCGCTACCCATGCTTTCGTTCCTCAGTGTCAGTAATGATCCAGAAAGCTGCCTTCGCAATTGGTATTCTTTCTAATATCTACGAATTTCACCTCTACACTAGAAATTCTGCTTTCCTCTATCAAACTCTAGCTGAAAAGTTTTGATGGCAGTTCCAGAGTTAAGCTCTGGGATTTCACCACCAACTTTTTCAACCACCTACGAACTCTTTAAGCCCAGTAATTCCGAACTACGCTAGGTCCCTTCGTATTACCGCGGCTGCTGGCACGAAGTTAGCCGGACCTTCTTATTCGGGTACAGTCATTTTCTTCCCCGACGAAAGAGCTTTACAACCCAAGGGCCTTCTTCACTCACGCGGCATCGCTGCATCAGAGTTTCCTCCATTGTGCAAGATTCCCCACTGCTGCCTCCCGTAGGAGTTTGGGCCGTGTCTCAGTCCCAATGTGGCTGATCATCCTCTCAAATCAGCTATTGATCACAGTCTTGGTAGGCCATTACCCCACCAACAAACTAATCAAGTGCGGGCTCATCCAATGGTGCATAAAGCTTTCTCCGTAAAGACTTATCCAGTATTAGCACAAGTTTCCTCGTGTTATTCCAGGCCAAAGGGCAGATACCCACATGTTACTCACCCGTCTGCCACTAAGTATTGCTACTTCGTTCGACTTGCATGTGTTAGGCGTGCCGCCAGCGTACGTTCTGAGCCATGATCAAACTCTCAAGTTTAAAAACGGCGCACACTAGCTTCTATATAAATTCTAAGAATAAAATTTATATAATGTTGAAGTGTGTACGACAAATTTTGGTAACCTTAACCGTCCACACTTCTCTTCTTAAATTTTTACATTTTAAATAGCTAATTGAGCAAAAAGGCTCAATAATCCTCGCTAATTTATTGTTTTACAATAATTTTATTGAGAAGTTTGATGCTTATAGGCTAAAATTATAGGAAATCAAGCTTTTAAGAATAAAAAAAGTGTTAAAAACACGCTATTTTAAAGGATTTTTTTGATATTTATCAATTCCTAAACTATTAATATAAATCTCGATAATTTTTTAAATGTTAAAAAAAGTTAAACTTAATATTAAGAAAAACCTGGAGATATTTGCACTAGGCTTACTTATTCTAATAACAATAACATTCACATCTTATTATAATTACAATAAAAAAAAAATTTTTAATAACTACACAAATTTATTAGATAACGTCTACTTCAAAAAATCATTCAACCAAATATTAAACAACCTAGAACCAAGATTTAAGAAAATTGAGCATGAGATTAATATAGGTGAAACATTCGATAAAATATTAGAGGAATATTCAGTAGAAAAGTCTGAAATAGAACAAATTAAAAAAGAGTTAAGTAAAAAAATAAATTTGAATAAACTAAATATTAATCAAAAATTTAGTTTTACAATTGATCAAACAAGTTCTGTTATAAAGGAATTTATATTTCAAGTTTCGAATACAGAAAAGATTTATCTAACAAGAAAGAAGGAAACAGATAAATTTGATCAAAAGATTTTAGTTACTAAACTTAAAAAAAATATAGTTTATGATGAAAGTATTATTTTAGAAAGTCTTTATAAATCAGCTTCAAATCAAAAAATCCCAGCTGGAATTATAGTTGAGTTTGCTAGGATTTATGGCTTTCAAGTGGATTTTCAAAGAGATATTAGGAAACGAGATAGTTTCCAAATTATGTACGAAATTTTTTTAGATGATAAAAAAAATGTAATTGAAACAGGTAATATTCTTTATGCAAATTTAAAACTAAATGGTGAAGATAACTCCTTATATTACTTTGATTCGAAAAACAATGAGGGACATTATGATAAAAGTGGAAAAAGTGTACAAAAGGCATTAATGAAAACACCGATAAATGGTGCAAGACTATCTTCGCCTTTTGGAATGAGAAAACATCCAATCGATGGTTTTAATAAAATGCACAGGGGGACAGACTTTGCTGCACCAATGGGAACACCTATCATGGCATCTGGTAATGGCGTGATAAAAAAAGCAGGATGGTGTGGAGGTGGTGGCAATTGTGTTGTCATAAAACATAATTCTACTTATCAAACTGTTTATGCACATATGTCAAAATTTGCTAAAGGCATCAGAAAAGGAACAAGGGTAAAACAAGGACAGACTATAGGCTATGTTGGATCTACTGGGAAATCAACTGGACCACACCTACATTATGAGGTGATAGTCAATGGAAAAAAAATAAATTCCCAAACATTAAAACTGCCATCAGGGAAAATTTTAAAAGGAGATGAAAGAAAAATTTTTGAAACAAAAAGAATCAAATTGGACGTATTAAAGTCCGAAAAAATAATTGGTATGAATTAATTAATTTCTGAATGTTTATCCTCAGAATCGTCTTTTTCATTTGATATAGAGTTTTCTTTATTTTCTCTATTTTCATTCGTGTCGGTGGTTTCCTCTAAATCCTTATTTTTAAAACTCATTTTTCTTTGAATCCCTTTCTCATTTAATATTCTCATAAAATGATCTGCATGTTGAAAGTAATTTTCTGATAGAATTTTATCCCCAGTTGATAAGGCCTCTCTAGCTAAGTTATTATATTTCTCAATTAATTTAGGTGCATTGTGATTATTTCTCCCTGGAGATTTTCTTTGAAAATTTTCAGAGGATGAAAAACTATTATTAAATTTGTTTCTGTCACCATTAGACTTAAAATTTCTCTCATTTCTTCGAAAATTGCCTCTTCGTCCGTTGTTATTTCTAAATGTAACCATCTTATTAAGTTTTAATACTTACTATGCAGCGATCATGATTTGATAAATCTTTAACAGTTTTTTTAATATAAAACCCCTTATCACGTAATATTTTTTTTACTTTATTTTTTTGATCAAAACCTATTTCTATTATTAAATGACCACTTCTTTTTATC
>CACMRE010000005.1:0-33355 GCA_902616025.1 uncultured Pelagibacteraceae bacterium
ATAGATTCCCTGTTTCAATTTTTAAATTATTAGAAAAAATTAGTATTGAATTTATTAAAAAAAATTTTCACGAAAAATCTGAGATATTAATTGGCAATTATAGATTTAACATTAATTCTCGTGAAATGTATTTTAAAGAAAATAAATTAAAGCTTACAGAAAAAGAAATCAGTTCAATAATATATCTTTTCAAGGCTGCGAAACCTGTAAATATTGAAGAGTTACAATCAGAAGTTTGGGGATATCAATCTCAACTTGAAACTCATACAGTTGAAACTCATATTTATAGATTAAGAAAAAAAATTTTTAAATCTTTTAAGGATAATACTTTTATTTTGAGTAAAAAGAATGGCTACGAAATTAAAAAAAAAGAATAAATTTGAGAATACTCTTAAAACAACTGGATTTGAAAAGATGCGGGCTCTTGAGTCCAAAGAAAGCTTTGCTGAGGCAAAAGAGGATAAAAGCACAGGAAAAAAAATTAAGTTTTTTAATATGGGCATTAAAAATGATTGGAAAAAACTTTTGGATAAAAATATTAGAGAAAGTTTAGATAAAGAATTAGCTGATGAAATGAGGGAGCTAAATTATCTTTAGTTTTTTAAAGAATAAATTTTGATAAGTCGGTATCTTTAACAAGTGTATCTAAATTTTTATTTATATACTCTTTATCAATAACAATTTTTTCACCTGCTCTGTCCGTTGCTGTAAAACTAATTTCATCAAGTATTTTTTCAATAATTGTATGTAGTCTTCTTGCACCAATATTTTCAACAGTTGCATTTACCTCAGATGCTATATTTGCAATTGCATCAATCCCATCTTCCGCAAACTCTAAATCTACATTTTCTGTTTTTAACAAAGCCACGTACTGCTTAATTAAACTATAATCTGGTTCCTTTAGGATTCTTTTAAAGTCTTCACTTGTTAAAGCTTCTAACTCAACTCTTATAGGTAACCTTCCTTGAAGTTCGGGCAATAAGTCTGATGGTTTTGCAAGCTGGAAAGCACCAGAAGCAATAAATAAAATATGATCTGTTTTTATAGGACCATATTTTGTATTTACTGTTGTACCTTCTATGAGTGGTAATAAATCTCTTTGTACTCCTTCTCTTGATACATCTCCACCAACTCTATCAGTTCTTCCCGAGATTTTATCAATTTCATCTAAGAAAACTATTCCATTATTTTCAGTTGAAATTTTTGCAGCTTTAATAATTTTATCCTGTTCAATTAATTTATCAGATTCATCGTTAATTAAAATTTCATGAGATTCTTTCACAGTCATTTTTTTCTTTTTTTCTTTTGTGCCCATTGACTTTCCAAGCATTTCTCCAATATTGATCATCCCAACATTTGCTCCAGGCATACCTGGTATTTCAAAAGAGGTACCACTTCCACCTGTATCACTAACTGCAATCTCTATTTCGTTGTTATCTAAGTCTCCATCTCTGAGTCTTTTTCTAAAACTTTCTCTAGTTGCTGTACTTGCTTTTTTTCCAACTAAGGCATCTAAAACTTTTTCCTCGGCCATTTTTTGAGCTTTTGCGTAAACTTCTTTTCTTTTTTTTACTTTTTCCATCGAAATAGCAATTTCAATTAAATCTCTTACAATTTGTTCGACATCTCTTCCAACATAACCAACTTCAGTAAATCTTGTTGCCTCAACTTTTACAAATGGAGCTTCTGCAAGTTTTGATAACCTTCTAGATATTTCAGTTTTTCCAACCCCAGTTGGTCCAATCATAAGTATATTTTTAGGCAATACTTCGTTCTTCATTTCACCTTTTAAAGCTTGTCTTCTCCATCTATTTCTAAGGGCTACAGCAACAGCTTTTTTTGCTTTATTCTGACCGACAACAAACCTGTCTAACTCTGAAACTATTTCTCTTGGTGATAATGAACTAACTAAATTTTCGTTATCTTTAGAATTCTTATCTTTCGGAACAAGAGGTGTAACGTTTGAGTTTTCCATTATATTTTTTCAACCTTAATATTATTATTTGTAAAAACACAAATTTCTGAGGCAACTTCAATTGCTTTTTTTGCTACTTCTTCCGCACTCATGTCTGTACCTATTAAAACTTTTCCGGCAGCTAAAGCATAATTTCCGCCTGATCCAATTCCAATGACATCACCTTCTGGCTCGAGCACATCTCCAGTTCCAGAGATAATGTAACTATTTTCTTTGTCACCAATGGCCATTAAAGCCTCTAGTCTTCTTAAATATTTATCTGTTCGCCAATCCTTAGCTAATTCAACAGCAGCTCTTGATAAGTTACCTGCATGTTTTTCTATTTTTGCCTCTAATCTCTCAAACAAAGTTAACGCATCTGCGGTTGAACCTGCAAATCCAGCAACAACATCTCTTTTATCGATTTTTCTTACTTTTGACGCAGTGCTTTTAACAACAGTATTTCCCATACTGACTTGTCCATCACCAGCGACCACTACTTCATTATTTTTTCTAACTAAAACAATCGTTGTCATAGCTTATAAATGGATACTAAATTTGATAGTTCAAGCCCAAGTTTAGTGTTATTGCCATATTTGGATAATATATGTATACCTCTTTTTAAATTATGAAGCGTAAAGGTAAAATTAGTCGAAAAACAAAAGAGACCAGTATCAGTGTTGATCTCAATATTGATGGTAAAGGTAAGTATAAGATTGATACTGGAATAGGATTTCTTAATCACATGCTTGAGCAGTTATCCAAGCACTCGTCAATCGACATGAGTATAAAAGCTAAAGGAGATACTCATATCGATCTTCATCATACAACTGAAGATACTGGTATAGCAATTGGTGAGGCCTTAAAAAAAGCATTAAAAAAGTCTGTTGGTATTAGAAGATATGCGCATGCGATGATACCAATGGATGAAACCTTATCGCGAGTTGCAATTGATATTTCGAATAGACCTTATTTAATTTGGAAAGTAAAATTAAAAGTTGAAAAGCTTGGCGAGATGGACACAGAACTTTTTAAAGAGTGGTTTCAGGCCTTTTCTCAAGCAGCAGGGATTACTTTGCACGTAGAAAACATTTATGGTGATAATAGTCACCACATTATCGAGTCTTGTTTTAAAGGATTAGCAAGATCATTAAGAGCTGCATTAGAGATAGACCCTAGGAATAGTAAATCAATTCCATCTACTAAGGGCTCATTATAAAATTAATGAAAGTTACGATTGTTGATTACAACTCGGGCAATATAAGCTCGGTGATAAACTCTTTTAAAGAGGTTGCTCAAGACAAAGTTAATATCGAAGTTACTGCTGATATAAATAAAATAAAGTCTAGTGACAAAGTAGTTTTACCAGGGCAGGGCTCATTTAAAAGTTGTGTAGATGCTTTGAATAGAATCAATGGTCTTACAGAAGCTTTGAGTGAATTTACAATAAATAATAAAAAACCACTTCTTGGAATTTGTGTTGGCCTACAAATGTTTGCTGATATTAGTTATGAGGAAATTGAAACTAAAGGTTTAGGTTGGATCCCTGGGAAAGTTTCAAAAATAGATAATCAAAATGGAAAATATAAACTTCCTCACATAGGGTGGAATCAAATTAATATTGTCAAGGAAAGTAAGATTTTTGAAAATATAGAAAATAATTCACACATGTATTTTGTGCATAGTTATGAATTTATTCCAAAAGATAAAAATGTGATTTCAGCTACAACAGATTATTCATCAAATATTGTTTGCTCTGTCGAAAAAGAAAATATATTTGGAACACAGTTTCATCCAGAAAAAAGTGACAAAATGGGACTTAAAGTAATTGAAAATTTTATTAATATCTGAATTTATGAATAAAATTTTTCTGATAATTCTTTGTTATTTTTTTATTACATCATGTCAAAATGCTTCAAATTTTGAAAATATAAATAAAAAAAGCCTTGATAAAGAATTTACAATTTCGAGTGATGTAAAATTGAAAAATAATAAATGAAAATATTTCCAGCGATTGATATTAAAGATAAAAAATGTGTGAGATTAGTAAAAGGAGACTTTGATAATAAAACTGAATATGATATGTCTCCAGCCGAACAAGCTGGCAAATATAAAGATCATGGTTTTAAAAATTTGCACATAGTTGATTTGGATGGAGCTTTAACCGGTGAAACCACTAATTTAGATATTATTCAAGATATAGTAAGTAAATTTGACCTCAAAATTGAGGTTGGTGGAGGTGTGAGAAACTTTGAAAGTATTCAAAAGTATACTGATGCTGGAGTTGAAAAAGTAATCTTAGGCAGTGCCGCAATTAAAGATAAAAATTTTTTAAAAGAAGCATGTCTTAAATTTCCAAACAAAATTGCCTTAGGTTTAGATGCTAAAGATGGATATTTATCAGTATCTGGATGGAAGAAAAATTCTAATCAGTTAACTCTAGATTATTTAAAAGAAGTAAATGGTTATGGTTTTAGCAGACTTATTTATACAGATATCAACCGAGATGGTATGAAACAAAGCCCAAATTTTGAAGAGACATCAAAAATTGCGGAGAAATCAAATTGTCCAGTGATTATCTCTGGTGGTGTTTCATCAATTAATGACATTAAAAAAGCTAAAACTTTAAAAAATATTGAAGGTATTATAGTTGGTAAAGCTATTTATGATGGAGATATAAAGTTAGAGGAACTGGTAAAAGAAGATGCTTAAAAATAGAATAATACCTTGTTTAGATGTAAAGAATGGACGTGTAGTTAAAGGTATTAACTTTGTTGATTTAAAAGATGCAGGTGATCCAGTTGAACAAGCCAAAATTTATTCTGATGGTGGTGCAGATGAAATTTGTTTTTTAGATATTACAGCTTCTAATGAAAATAGAGATACAATTTATGATGTAGTTGAGAAAACATCAAAAAAATGTTTTGTACCTTTAACTGTCGGTGGAGGAATTAGAAGTATAGATGATATAAATAAGTTACTTAATTGTGGCGCAGATAAAGTATCCATTAATACTGCTGCAGTTGAAAATCCAAAAGTTATTTCAGATAGTTCAAAAAAGTTTGGTTCACAATGTATTGTTGTTGCAATTGATGCAAAAAAAAATGGAGACAAGTGGGAAATATTTACCCATGGAGGGAGAAACAATAGTGGTCTTGATGCTTTAGAGTATGCAAAAAAAATGGAGGATAATGGGGCAGGAGAATTATTAGTTACCTCTATGGATAGAGACGGAACACAAATAGGTTATGACGTCGATTTGATGAGCAAAATTGCATCAAAAGTAAATATACCTTTAATTGCATCAGGAGGCGTTGGTAACTTAGACCATTTGGTTGATGGAATTAAGTTAGGAAATGCAAGTGCAGTTTTAGCAGCTTCAATATTTCACTATGGAAAACATTCAGTGCAAGAGGCCAAGGAATATTTGGACTCAAAAGGAATTCCTGTTAGAATTTAGAATGTTAAGTACATTAGAAAATCTATTCAAACTTGCGCGTGAAAGAAAAGAAAAACCAGTCGATGGATCGTATACTAATAAATTATTATCAGATAAATCACTAAGCAAATCAAAAGTTCTAGAAGAAATAAATGAACTGATTGAGGCAGTAGAAAAAGATACTAATAAAGTACATGAAGCTGCTGATGTATTTTATCATTTGATAATTTATCTTGAGGCGCATAATATTAAGATTGAAGATATCGAGGAAGAGCTAGAAGAAAGAAAAAAGTCAAATGAGTAAAATAAAATATGTTGTAATTTTACTTATTTGTTACGGACTTTATAAGGGTTATGTTGCTTTCACAAATTTTGAGATAGGTGTTGCCGACAGGGTTACTCAATTAGAGGAAGCATCTGATTTTGAAAGACAAGGTGAAGTTATAGCTCTAATGATGTATTTAGGTGATCCTCCTCAATTAAACGAACATTTATTGGTTAAGAGCAAGTCGAAGTGTTTAGAAATGAAACAAATAGCTGAAGAAACATCTTTTGCATATTACGAGTGTGCGATTGTTGATGCAAATTTAAAAGGTGGAAAAATAACTAGTATTAATGAAGAGCTTGAAGTTTTACAATGACGTATGACGAAACTAACATTTTTGCAAAAATTTTAAGAGGTGAAATACCTTGTAAAAAAATTTATGAAGATGAGTTTGTATTGTCTTTTTACGATATAAATCCTCAAAAAAAAATTCACGCACTTGTAATTCCGAAAGGAAAATACATAGATTTAGATGATTTTAGTAACAATGCTTCTTCAGATGAGATGGTGGGATTATTAAAAGGTATCAATATAGTAGCAAAGAAACTTGGTATTTCAGTTGATACAGGTAAAGGATATAGAGCTTTAGCAAATATTAATGAACATGGTGGTCAAGAAGTCCCTCACCTTCATTTTCATTTATTTGGTGGTGAACCAGTTGGTAAGATGGTGCAGTGAATAAAAAGGTCGAGAGAAATTATTTAGAAATATCTTATTTAAAAGATTTAAAAGATTCTTCGAATTTATCAGACCACTATTCAATAAATTTAGTCGATCCGGTTGATTTTCAGTTAAATAAATTTTTTTATAAAAATATTGGTAAAAGTCATCATTGGGTAGACCGATTAGTGTGGAGTGAAAAACAATGGCTGGACTATGTTTCTGACAAAAAAGTTAAGACATATATATTAAAAGAAGGTGATGATTTAGCAGGTTATTTTGAATTAATTTTACACACAGATAAAAATGAAGTTGAGATTGCTTATCTGGGTTTATTGGAAGAATATCAAAATAAAAAATTAGGTTCATATCTATTATCAGCAGCTATTAAAAATTCTTTTAGAGAAAAACCCAAAAGAGTCTGGGTCCATACATGTTCATTAGATCATAAAAATGCGTTAAATAATTATATTGCACGAGGTATGAAAGTTTTTAAAACTGAAACAGTCATAATATAAGCTAGTTTTGTTGCGGAAGTTTAAATATTTCTTTTTTTAATTTTTGATTTCTTTTAATGGATGAAAGATAGGTAATACTTACATTTTGATAAATATCCACTGTTTGCCATCCAATTAAGTTATAAGTTTTCTTATCAAAAAATAGATTTATCTCATTTTCATTTTCTGTAAAATTAAAGTTTATAAAATCATCACTTACTTCCCTTTGATTTAAATTTTTTATCCTTTTTAATAAATATTCTTTATTGAGAATTGTATCTAGAGGAGTTTTTTCAAGTGGATAAAAGTAATAACTACTTAATGTTTTGATAACTAATGATTTTCCATCTGCAACCAAAACCTTCTGATTACTTAAATTATATTTACAATAAATTTTTTTTGGATACTCAATTATACAATTACCATTTTCAACCTTACCATTAATATTTTGTTCAAAATTAAATGATATATTTTCAATATCTGTAAATTTTTTAATTATATTTTCTTTTATAGATGCCGAGACATCGGAAATTACTGAAAAGAAAACTAGGATGATAAAAAATTTTTTCATTTAAGAACATCTCTTTTCCCAACGTGATTTGCTTTACTTACTATTCCCTCAGATTCCATCATATCAATTATTCTTGCAGCACGATTATATCCAATCTGAAGTTTTCTCTGTAAAAATGAAGTTGAAGCTTTTCCTTCTGTTTTAATTATTTCAATAGCAGTTTGATATAATTCGTCTTTTTCACCTTGATTTTTTGATTCATTTAATTCTTTTTCATCAGCAAAATTAAGTATTTCATCAACATAATCAGGCTCAGCTTGAGATCTTAAAAAGTTATTAATTTTTTCTATTTCTGTGTCTGAGACGAATGGAGCATGAATTCTTACAATTCTATTAGCGGAAGACATATATAGCATATCGCCTTTTCCTAACAATTGCTCAGCTCCTTGTTCACCTAAAATTGTTCTACTATCTATTTTAGAGGTGACTTGAAAAGAAATTCGGGTTGGAAAATTTGCTTTGATTGTACCTGTAATCACATCTACGCTGGGCCTTTGAGTAGCCATAATAATATGAATACCAGCAGCTCTAGCCATTTGTGATAATTTTTGAATATAATTTTCAATTTCTTTTCCTGCTACCAACATCAAATCAGACATCTCGTCAACTACCACTACTATGTAAGGCATCGGTAATTTGTGTTTTGAATTATAACCATCAATATTTCTCACTCCTTCTTTAGTCATTAGCCTATATCTGCTCTCCATTTCTTTCACCACCCAACCGAGAACTGATGCAGCCTTTTTGGCCTCAGTGATGACCGGGCAAAGTAGATGAGGAATACCTTCGTAAGTAGAAAGTTCCAACATTTTAGGATCAATTAAAATAAATTTACATCTTTCTGGAGCATGTTTGTAAAGAAGAGACAAAATAATTGTATTGATACAAACAGATTTTCCTGAGCCCGTGGTCCCAGCAATAAGCAAATGAGGCATTGCAGATAAGTCTCCGATTATTGGAGTACCAGAAATATTTTTTCCCAGAGCAATAGGTAATTTAATTTCTTTCTTTTTAAAGTTTGAATTATCTAGAATTTCACTTAGATATACATTCTCTCTATTTAAATTTGGAAGTTCTATACCTATGGTATTACTTCCTGGAATGGTTGCTATACGAGCTGACTCTGAGCTTGTATTTCTCGCAATATCGTCAGATAGATTGATTATTTTAGAAACTTTAATACCCGCTGCGGGTTCGAATTCATTTAGTGTAACAACTGGGCCATGACTGACCTTTTTTATCTTTCCATTAACACCAAAATCTAAGAGAATTTTTTCTAAAAATTCTGGATTATTATTTTCATTTTTATTAAGACCTTCTCTTTCTTTTTTTGTTGGAGTTTTGAGAAGATCAATTGAGGGAAGAGAAAATTTTGTTTTTGTAGACCTATTATTTTCAGCTTTAATAAATGGTAAATCTTCTTGTATTATGTCTTTTATTTCATCTTGAGGAATAAATTCGTTTATAAGTTCATCTTTATTCGTATAACTTTTAGAGTTTTTACTAAATAAATAATTTAATATTTTTTTAACATTCGAAATAAAATTTTTTAAATTTATATTTATACTTAAAATGAAAAATAATAGAGTAAGTATTAGAAATAAATAATATGAAAAATCATCATATCTATTTAATAAATTAATTAAAAAGTTTTCTGATAGGTAATTTCCAACAAAACCACCACTACCATTAATATAAAGTGTAAAATTTTCTGAGTAAAATTTTGAAAAAAACAAAGATCCAAAGAATACATAAATTGTTACAAAAAAGGTGTTTTCAATGATGACTAAAATTCCTTTTTTTCTAAAAATGTTTAAACCTGTAATGATATAAGTGACGGGTAATAAGTAACCTATTAAGCCTATAGATTGTAAAATAAAGTCTGAAGTAACACTTCCCTGATAACCTAAAAAATTTTTTATAATAGTATTTTCTGGGAAAATAAAATTTGGGTCTTCTGGAGAGTATGAAATTAAGGCAATTAAAACTAAAAACCCCATTAAAAGAACACAAATACCAAAAATTTCAATTAATCTATTTGTAATGAATGTTAGAGCTGTGTTTGATAGTTTTTTTATATCCATATTAGATGAATCAAATTTACCACTTTGTATCATCTAATTTTTATTGTTAAAATTAAAAATTAATATGAAACTTTGTATTCTAGGTGGTGGATTAACTGGATTAAGTTTAGCAAAATCTTTGACTAAAAAAGGATTATCTATTGATATTTTTTTAAATAAAAAAAGATCAGATTTTAATAGGAGTCGAACGATTGGTATATCCAATGATAATCTGATGTATTTTAATAAAGAAATATTAGATATTAAAAAATTATTTTGGGATATAAAAAAAATTGAAATTTACTCAGAAAATCTAAGAAATGAAAAAATTTTAAATTTTGAAAATAATAATAAAACTGTTTTTGCCATAATTAGAAATTATCAATTACAAAGTAAATTACTTAAAAGTTTAAAAAAGGATAAGTTATGTAAATTTAAACAAAATTTTGATTATAATCTCTCAAATTTGAAAAAATATAAGTTAATAATCAATTGTGAAAATGATAACTATTTTTCAAAGAAGTTTTTTGCAAGAAGTTTGAGAAAAAAATACGATAGTCTTGCGTACATTTCAATTTTAAAACACAAAAAAATTCAGAATAATACAGCGTCTCAAATATTCACAAAAAATGGACCTTTGGCATTTTTACCATTATCAGAAATAGAAACTTCTATTGTTTATTCAATTAAAGATAAAAAAAATATTAATTTGAAAGAATTAATTAAAAAATATAATACCAAATATTCAATTACAAATTTTGGTATTTGCAACTTTTTTGAGTTGAAAGCTTCGAATTTGAGAACTTATTATTATAAAAATATTCTGGCTTTTGGTGATGTATTACATCGCCTTCATCCTTTGGCTGGTCAAGGTTTTAATATGACTTTAAGAGATATTCGAGATTTGGGTAACTTAATTGAACTTAAATTAAAGAATGGATTAGAGATAGATAATTCAATTTGTGAAGAATTTCAAAATATGACTAAACATAAAAACTATCTTTTCTCTAGTGGAATTGATTTTGTATACGAATTTTTTAATTTTGAAAGCAAGATGAATAATAATATTCTTAGTAAATCAGTCAGATTTATAGGAAGAAATAAATTCCTAAATAGATCTTTTAAAAATATAGCGAATAGAGGTTTTGAAATTTAGTTTTATTGAACGGTTGTATTATTATAATTATCAAAAGAATATGTAGTTAAGATTTCTGAAATTTTAGTTTTTCTAAGCTCTAAATTTTTGGCCTCTAATAAGATTTGTTTTTCTTCTAGCGTAAAAGGAGATGCCATCGCTAGAGCGTTTATTGTTTCATCTAAACTTTGTTTCTCTAATCCTTTCCAATTAATAATAAATCCTCTTTTTTCAAAAAGATTTTTTAAGTCTTTAAATATCAATTTTAAATCAGAAAATTGTAGATTTTCACTTTGATAACTTAGATCATCATAAAAATTATTAAAATCTACATTGCATTCTCTGTATTTTTTATTTGATTTTACTTCATCTGTTTTTTTAAATCTGATTATACCCTTAAGTTCTATCAAAAATTGACCGCTATCATTTTCTCTAAAGCTTGTAATTTTGCCCATACACCCAATGTCATATAATTCAGGGTTAACTTCACTTTCTTTTGAATTTTTAGGTTGTATCATCCCAATAAGCTTGTTTGACTTCATACTATCATTAACCATATCGACATATCTTGGCTCAAATATATTTAATGGAACAGTAGTTCTTGGAAAAATGATAAAGTTACTTAATGGAAAAACTGGTATTGTTTTTGGTAAATCTTCTTTTTTCATGAAAAAAAACATACCATAATTAATATTACTTGAATTAAAAAAAACGACACACTATATTAATTTCTTTTGCGGGCGTAGCTCAGTGGTAGAGCGTCTCGTTGCCAACGAGAAGGTCGAGGGTTCGATCCCCTTTGCCCGCTCCATTTTTAAGTAATATAATAAAAAATTTAATTAGATGAGGATGTAAATTAAATGAGTGAACTATTCGATAAAAAATGTGTTCCTTGTGAAGGTGGTGTACCTGCGCTTGATATAAGTGAAATACACAAATATCAAAAAAAAATTGATGGATGGGATGTTATTAAAAATGAGAAAAATATACATTTTTTAGAAAAAAAATTCACATTTAAAAACTTTGTTGAGAGTCAAAAATTTGTAAATGAAGTAGGTAGAATATCAGAAGAGGAAGGCCATCACCCTGAAATTTTATTTGGATGGGGTTATGCGAAAATAAACATCTCAACCCATGCAATTGAGGGATTATCAGAAAACGATTTCATCTTAGCTTCAAAGATTGATAAGATTTAATGTCTAAAATGTCTTGTTTTAGAAAAAATTAAAATAGTATTAGTTTTATCTGCGAATTTTATAATCTCTTTATCTCTGATTGATCCTCTAGGCTGGATTACAGCAGAAACACCTGATTGAATCAATTTTTCAATTCCATCAACAAATGGAAAAAAAGCATCAGATGCAGCAACAATTTCTTTTTCATTTTTTTTAAACTTCCTCATTTTATTTATTGCAATTTGACAGCTATCAAGCCTACTAGGTTGTCCAGATCCGATACCAACAGTTGTTTTATCACCAACTAGCACAATAGCGTTGGATTTAACATGACGGGAAATATTGAATGCAAATAATAAATTTTCAAATTGATTTTTGTTTGGTTTTTTCTTTGAGACAACTTTGAAATCCTTTTTTTTAAAATCAAGATCATCTTTAGATTGAATCAACATAGAGTCTGATACAGAGTTTATTTGAAGAACATCATCAAAGTAAAAGTTTGTCGAGTCTATAATTCTAACATTCTTTTTGGACTTTAATAATTTTAGAGCACTTGTTTCAAAACCATTTGCAATAATTACTTCTAAAAAGGTTTTGTTTAACTCAACAGCTAAACTTTTATTAACTTTAAAATTACAAGAGACAATACCTCCAAATGCGCTTACAGGGTCACATTCAAATGCAGATTTATAACTGCTTACTTTGTCCTTTAAAATAGAAACTCCACAAGGGTTAGCATGTTTGATAATTACAGTGCCTATATTTTTCGGTAGACCTTTGGATATCTTTAAAGCAGCAAAAATATCATTGTAATTGTTATAGCTTAATTGTTTTCCATGAATTTTTCTTAATTTGAAATCTTTATTTTTAGAGTAAATAGCAGATATTTGGTGTGGATTTTCTCCATATCTTAATCTCTCAATTAAGTTTCCGTAAATAATTTTTTTCTCTGTAAAATTTTCACTTGTGACTGAATTGAAGTAATCTGAAATTACGGAGTCATAATATGCTGTTTCATTAAAGGCTGATTGAGATAATTTTTTTCTAAATTCTAATTTTGTTGCACCCTTAAATCTTTTTAACTGATCAATCAATGCTGAATATTGATTGGTGGATGTTATTACTGCAACGTCATTGTAATTTTTTGCAGCACTTCTAACTAAGGCAGGACCACCAATATCAATTTTTTCAATTATTTTATTATGATTTTTTGTTGTGTTTAAAGTTTTTTCAAATGGATAAAAGTTGACTATAACTAAATCAATATTTTGAAAATTATTTTTTTTTATTTCTCTTTTATGAGAATTATTGTTTCTTTTATTTAAGATTCCCGCATGAATTTTAGGATGTAGTGTTTTAACACGTCCATCAAGAATTTCATTAAAACCAGTATAATCAGAAACTTCAAGGCATCGATAGCCTAATTTTCTAATTGCCTTAAATGTACCCCCTGAACTAATCAGTTTAACATTATACCTGTTTAAAGTTTGTAATAATGGTTTTAAGTTTGATTTATCTGAAACAGATATTACAGCTGATTTTATTCTTCTTACTATATTTTTTTTATTTGCCATTTAATATCTTCAGTCTGGTTATTTGAAATTCCAGAAATAAATATATTTTGATTATCAATATATGAATTTTTATTACCGAAATACAAACCATTATCAATATTTATATCATAATTATCACAAGTAAATTTCCAACCCTCATCCTCCAATTCAATTAATATTGATTTACCATCCTGAGTTTTCATTAATTTTACGTCTGGTTCTACATGAAATCGAATATCAAATTTATAATTTTTATTAATTTTTTTTAGAATTTTATCACTACCGACAAAAGTTTCTTCTCCAGGAAAAAATTCTATATTTCTTTCATGAATAGTATTATATTTTTTTTGGTATCCATCATGAGAAGCATTTATTTTCCAATAGTTTTTTTCAAAAATAGTCTCTCTTTTAGTAATTTTTAAACCTCTGGTAACAAAAAAAGATTTATCATTGTTTGTAAATTTGCAGGAAGAATTATCATCGATTACTAAGGTATTCTGAGCGGCAGTTGATCTTGATAAATGATTTAGTTTTATATTTGTTTCACTATGATAGCCACAATTGCTAATTAATTTTTTTCCATTAGAAATTATTTCAAAAGATAAAGCTCCAGATTGATAATCTTTAGAAAAAAATGAATTTGGTGAAGGACCAGCGTCCATAGTGAGACACATCTTTTTATTTCTCAAAATGATATATCCACCATAATCTTGATTGTCATTTTTGAATTTATAACCTAGTCTTTGAAGATAATTATCAAAATTATTATTATCTGAGATGTTATTTCCGTTATAAAGAATATCACTTTTTAGATTTTGCCAAACAAAAGCGTAACCTTGTCCAAGATAGTAGATTGTTTCATTGATATGTTCTGGAATATTAATTTGAGATTCTTTAAACCACTCTCTGATTAAAATATAATATTTCAAATAAAATATTAATTGTTTAATACTCCTTGATTTAGGAAAACCAGAATTATCAAGAGTAATTTTAGATATTTTTTTTAGTAAATTTAAACCATATGGCAAATACTTTTTTTCATCCTGATAACAAAGTCCAACTAATATAATAGATGCACAACCTATCAATTTATCTTCAACAAATTTTGATTTATTAATTTCATTTATGAGGTGATTTGCTTGTTTTTGTACAATAGTGTTGAAATCAATTTTATATTGTTCGTTACCATCTTCATAAGTGAGATTATGACTAGATAACCAAGCAATAATTCTTTTTGCAGTTAAATCGAAATTCCAACTTTTTGAATTGTATTTATGATTTAAAGTCATCCAGTTTTTTATAACTGATTGGGTATTTTTTTTTGAAGACTTAAGATCTAAACTAAAAAGCCAATAAAAATTATTTAGTTTTCTTAAGTTTTTTTTGGTTATTTCCTTATTATCCCAAATTTCATTTAATGCAAAATCCTCAATCTTAAATTTTTTTTTTTGATATTTAATTAAGGATGAAAGTAAATGAGGACTAGGCTTATAAATCAAATTTTGATAATTAGTTTTTGAAATTTTTTTATCGTACAGACTAGAATTTAAATATAATTCTCTTATTTTATCGAAAATATTAAAAAAAAACCGATTTATGTAAATCATGAAATTATTTTGATTTTAATAATTCAATATTCTTTTTTATATCTCCATTATTACTTTTAAAAATTGTTGTTCCAGAAACGAGTATATTTGCTCCTGCTTCTATTGCCTCTTTTGAATTGTCAAAATTGATACCGCCATCAATTTCAATATCAAAATTGAGATTTTGAGTTTTCTGTATTTCTTTTAGCTCTTTAATTTTTACTAAAACTTCTGGCATAAATTTTTGACCACCAAAACCTGGGTTAACACTCATTATTAAAACTAAGTCAATTTCGCTCAAGTGTTCTCTAATTACATCAACTTTAGTTTCAGGATTTAAAGATACCCCAACCTTTTTATTTAATTGTTTAATCTTTGAAATAGATAAACTTAGATCGTCCGTAGCTTCTGGATGAATAGTAATAATATCTGCACCTGCATCAGAATATGCATCGATATATTTGTGTACTGGAGAAATCATTAAATGGACATCAAATATCATTGATGATTGTTTTTTTAATGCTTTTATAACTGGAGGTCCGATAGTTAAATTTGGAACAAAATGCCCGTCCATTACATCTACATGGATCATATCTGCCCCAGCGTCTTCCAAACGTTTTATTTCGTTTCCTAATTGACTAAAATCAGCAGATAAGATTGACGGTGATATTTGTATTTTTTTCATTGATAACTAAATTACTAGTACCAATTTTTAAAATTTAATTGAATTAAAAAATTGATAAATTTGTCTAGAAATTTCACTTTCCAAAGGAAAAGATAACATTCCCATGACAGAATATCCCAAAATCCACGGCATTAAATAAAATCTTATCATAAAGAAAAACCAAGCAACATATAGTGGAACTATCGGTTGAATAATAAATTCAGGTGTAATTGGTTTAAAAATACGTAGTAATGGATTGGTAAATTTTACGAATACTTTCATGAAAAAAAATTGAGAGTCTTCTTTTTGGAAAATATTCATTGCAACTCTGCCAATTAATGTCCACATTATTACCCCAAGTATGTAATCAATAATGTACACCATTGGGTGAAAATTAGCCGACATTTAAGAATTTATATTGGAAAAAGACTTGAATTAAAAGGGGCGAAATTAATCGCCCCTTAAAATAATTATTTAGTGTTGTTTGCCAAGGATCGATTTACCTGATGGTACTCGAACCTCATCAACCATTTTCTGCGTTGCAGCGTTTGGCGCTGAAGTCATTAGACTTACAACAACCATAGCTACTAAGCTGACAGCTGAACCAAAGATACCAAATGTTAACTGTGTAATACCTAAGAATCCACTTCCGCCGCTTCTTACCCAAATTAGGTAACCAGCACCAGAAATTAATCCTAAAGCCATACCAGCTATAGCACCTTCTCTGTTAGCTCTCTTCCACCATACACCAAGTACAAGTGGGAAGAATAATCCAGACATCGCAAAGTCAAAAGCCCAGATGACTGAACCTAAGATACCTTGGATCTCCATTGCTGCAATAGTTGCTCCAGCAAAACCAATTACTACAAGTAGTACCCTTGCAACAACTAGTCTCTTAGCAGTCTCAGCTTTTGGATCGATGATTTTATAATAAACATCGTGTGAGATTGCGTTTGCAATTGCTAGAATCAAACCATCAGCTGTTGACATGGCAGCAGCCATACCTCCAGCAGCAACTAGACCTGAGATTACGTATGGTAATCCAGCTATTTCCGGAGTTGCTAACACAACGGCTTTACCACCCATGAAAAACTCATTTAATTCAAGAGTTCCATTTCCGTTAAAGTCGCTTACAAACATTAAGTTTGCTTGGTTCCAGTTTTGATACCAATCTATCGCTTGGACTTCTGAAATTGATTTACCAATAATACCTGTTGGTAATGTTGGATCAATCAATGACAACTTAGATAGCGTCGCTAACATTGGAGCAGAAGAATAAAGTAGGAAGATAAAGAATAAAGACCAACCTACTGATTTTCTAGCTGCTTTTACACTCGGAGTAGTGAAATATCTCATCATCACGTGAGGCAATGAAGCTGTTCCCATCATCATCGCTAGTGCTAATGAAATAAACGCCCAAGGCGTTGCATTCACCGCTGAGTGAGCTTTAGTTATACCAGCCAAACCTTTTGGCACCTCTTTTAGATTTTCAGCAGAGTTTTTCACAAAACCAAACTGAGCTTCTAATTCAGCAATTCTTGATACTTCATCAGCTAACATGAAGTGTGGGAAGAAACCCGCACCCATTTTGTTACTGATCCAGAATACTGGTAATAAGTAAGCTATGATTAGTACAATATATTGCGCAACCTGTGTCCAAGTTACTCCTCTCATACCACCTAACATTGAACATAGTAAGATACTTACTAATCCAACATAAACTGCGTATTGGAATGGAATATCAAGTGCAACAGATGCAATAGTACCTGTAGCGTTAATTTGTGCAGTCACATAAGTAAATGATGCAACAGTTAAAACTACTACTGCAAGAAATCTACTTAAATTACCACCATATCTTGTACCAATAAAATCTGGAACTGTGTAACAGCCAAATTTTCTTAGGTATGGTGCTAATAAAGATGCGACTAATACATATCCACCAGTCCAACCTACAAGAAGTGCCATATATCCGTAACCTTTGAAGTAAATACCTCCTGCCATTGCAACGAATGATGCACCAGACATCCAGTCTGCTGCAGTTGCCATTCCGTTGAATACAGTTGGCACTTGTCTTCCAGCTACGTAATAAGCATCAGCTTGAGCTGTACGTGATAGATAACCAATTATAGCATAAATGGCTACTGTGAAAGCAACGAAACAAATTCCGATTGTTTTCGCAGTCATACCCATCTGCTCGGCAATTGACATAATGATTATGAAAGCTAAAAAACCACCTGTATAGATTCCATAAACCTTAGGTAAATTGTCTATAAAATTACCTTTCATCATTTAGTCATCCCCTCTTTCTGAGAAGCCGAACTCTTCATCAATTTTCTCCTGCCTGTTCGCAAACCAGAAAATTAGGATTACGAAAGCACCAAGAGAACCTTGACAAGTGAACCAATAAGTTAACGGATAACCAAATGGTCCCGTAACTTCATTCATTTCAGCCCCGAATAAGAAGATGCCAATTGAGAATACAAACCAGATTGCTAGTGTCATGAATAGCAAACCTCTGGATTTTTCCCAGTGTTGTTCTTGTTTTGACATTTATACCTCTCTCTTTTTAGTTATAACTGGCAAAAACCATAACCATTATCGAAGAGATTTAAAGTGTTAAAATTGCTCAAATTAGTCCGATTTATGGGTTATAACTATCAAAAATAGCTTATTTTATGGGAAAATATAAACTTACCTGGAAAGATCTTACCTTGAGGGACTTCAAGATCTATCTATTTGCCCTTTTTAAAGCATTTATCCCTAAAAAAAAAATAAAGTCATTAGATGAATTAGAGGATTTTATTCAAACAAAATCAGCTTGGGTGTCACAAGTTACTTTGTATGGTTATTTAAAGACCAGGATGGGCACTAGGTATGTTCTTCATTTTGAAAATGATGAATTTATGAAGTCAGTTAATTTAGCTAAGTGGAATATCTATGCTGTGGCTTTGCAAGATCTTACGTTTTTTACCTTCTCTTATTTAAAAGCAACTACAAACTATGAAGATACCAATAGGGCTAAAGAAATCTTTTTTAAAATTCTAGATGATGAAATTTCAAACAAAATGCCTTTAGATATTATCGAAAACACCAAAAAAAATTTTGATGAAAGATTTGAGAAAATGAATTGGGATACTTATCATAGTGATCTCCCTTTTAATCCTAGTGCATTATCTTTATATAAGTGGGCTCCAATTGCTGAAGAGCTAAAAACTTTAGATCGTAAAATAGTTTTGAATTCAGTCATTCTCAAATGGGACGTCGTTAAGAAAGAATTTCAAGAAAGATTAGGTTTCTAAGTATTTTTTCTATTGTCAACTAAACTATCAACAACACTTGGATCAGCTAAAGTAGTAGTATCACCTAATTGACCATGTTCATTTGCTGCAATCTTTCTAAGAATTCTCCTCATTATTTTTCCAGATCTTGTTTTTGGAAGCCCTGGAGTAAAGTGAATCAAGTCAGGAGTTGCTAATGGACCTATTTGTTTTCTAACCCATAATTTTAGTTCTCTTTCAAGATCTCCTGTCTCAGTCTCACCTGCATTAAGAGTTACGTAACAATATAGTCCATTTCCTTTAATGTCATGTGGATAACCAACCACAGCAGCCTCAGCAACTTTAGGATGAGCAACAAAAGCACTTTCAATTTCAGCAGTACCCAAGTTGTGTCCTGATACAATAATTACGTCATCTACTCGTCCAGTGATCCAGTAATATCCATCCTTGTCTCGTCTGCACCCATCACCAGTAAAATATTTTCCATCAAATTGAGAAAAGTAAGTATCAATAAATCTCTGATGATCGCCATAAACAGTTCGCATTTGGCCTGGCCAAGACTGAGCTATACAAAGTCTCCCTTCTCCTGCACCTTTAATTTCTTTTCCATCTTTATCGACAAGAACAGGTTTAATTCCATAAAAAGGTTTTGTTGCTGATCCAGGTTTTAAAGGTATAGCTCCTGTTTGAGGCGCAATTAAAATTCCGCCTGTCTCTGTCTGCCACCAGGTATCTACGATTGGACACTTTGAGTTTCCAACTGTTTTGTAATACCACATCCAAGCCTCTGGATTTATAGGCTCTCCGACCGTACCCAATAATTTTAGAGATTTTCGAGATGTTTTATTTACTGGATCATCACCCTCTCGCATAAGGGCTCTAATAGCTGTTGGAGCAGTATAAAAAGTATTAACTTTATATTTATCAACAATCTGCCACCATCTTGAGCTGTCCGGATAATTTGGTACTCCCTCAAACATTATTGTAGTAGCTCCGTTAGATAAGGGTCCATAAATAATATAACTATGACCTGTTACCCAACCTATGTCTGCAGTACACCAATAAATATCTTTAGGCTTATAGTTAAATATGTATTGATGAGTCATGGAAGCATAAACCATGTACCCGCCTGTTGTATGTAACACACCTTTCGGTTTACCTGTAGATCCAGACGTATAAAGAATAAATAAAGGATCTTCGGCATTCATTTCCTCAGGTTCACAATGACTTGGTACATCTTTAATTAGATCATGATACCAAACATCTCTGTCGTCATCCCAATAAACATAGTTTCCTGTTCTTTTAACAACAATACATTTTTTAACATCAGGACAATTACTTAATGCTTCATCGGTTGTTGCTTTTAATGGAATTGTTTTTCCACCTCTAACACCCTCATCAGCTGTTATAATATATTCTGATTTACAATCATTTACTCTTCCAGAAATAGACTCTGCTGAAAACCCGCCAAAAATTATAGAATGTATGGCTCCTATTCTTGCACAAGCTAACATCAAAACAGCCAGCTCGGGTATCATTGTTAAATATATTGTTACTCTGTCTCCTTTTTGTATCCCTAATTTTTTTAGACCATTAGCTGCTTTTGAAACTTTTTGATGAAGTTGTTTATAAGAAATTTTTTGAGTATCCTTAGGATCATCACCTACCCAAATTATAGCTGTTTTATCTTTTTTATCTTTTAAATGTCGATCAATACAATTAGCAGAGGCATTTAAAGTTCCATCTTCAAACCATTTTATTTTAACTTCATCTTTACTATACTTCACATCTTTGATTTTTTTATATGGTTTTATCCATGAAATTCTTTTTCCTTCTTTTTTCCAAAAAGCATTATTGTTCTTAATAGAGTCAGTATATTTATTCTGATATTGAGATTTATTAATTAAACCACTTTTCACCCACTCTGGTTTTGGTTTAAAAATTAGTTCTTGTGTTGAGGCTTCGTTATTAATTTTAACTTTTTTAATCTTACTTCTAATCTTTTTTTTTCTTTTAAGAATTTTTTTTCTTTTTTTAACCTTATTTCTTTTTGAGGTTTTTTTTCTTGTTTTAGATTTTTTCTTTTTTTTAGGCATAAATATTATTTCTAAATCTTACCCATGTTATTTAAAATTTTCCAGCTTTTAGAATCTATTGGCATTACTGATAGTCTGCTTTGTTTAATAAGTGATAAATGGCTTAATTGCTTGTTTTTCTTAATATCCTCAAGACTTACCGGCTTATTTAATTTTTTTAGAAACTTTACTGTAACAGCAACAAATCGACCAGATTTATCTGTCTTGTCTAAATATGCTTCCTTTATAACTTCAACAATACCAACAATTTC
Source organism: uncultured Pelagibacteraceae bacterium (assembly GCA_902616025.1). GTDB lineage: Bacteria > Pseudomonadota > Alphaproteobacteria > Pelagibacterales > Pelagibacteraceae > Pelagibacter. Next base: position 21,248 of record CACMRE010000005.1, read on the forward strand.
CTTTCCTATGTTCGAGTGATAGAAAAAACATTGATCTCCTTTTCTCATTGTTTTCAAATTTTTGGCAGCTTGATAATTTCTTACTCCATCCCAAGGAGCACCTTTAATTCCAGCTTTTTTTTGTTGATCAATTGACCAAACGTCAGGTTCTGATTTAAGTAACCAATATTGCATTAAAGTTTAACCCCAGCACCTTTTAAAAATAATGCATTTTCATCTAAGGGCCATCTTGGTTTTGCTGGATGATCTAGTTTATTAAATAGTTTTAATTTATACTTTTCTAAACCTACCATTGCTATCATTGCAGCATTGTCCCCACATATTTCAATTGGTGGAAAAATACTTTGATAATTATTTTCTTTACACAAGTTTATCAACATAGATCTTATTTTTTTATTTGCTGCTACACCACCCGCAACAACAAAAATTTTATCTTGCATATTATTTTGTTTTTCAAATTCATTAAAAGCAATTTTGGTTTTTTTTTTTAATATTTCTTCAATTGTTTTTTGAAAAGAAGCTGCCAAATTAAATTTTTCTTGCTCTGTTTTAATCGTTTTACTTATCTTGAGGATTGCAGTTTTAAGACCAGCAAATGACAAATTACAACCACCCTTATTAATAATAGGTTTTGGTAGATCATAAGAATTTGGATCACCTTTTTCTGCCCAAAGTTCGATTTGGGGTCCTCCAGGAAATTCTATTCCTAAAAGTTTTGCAGTTTTGTCGAAAGCTTCACCTAGTGCATCGTCAATAGTTGTTCCTAGTCTTTTATATTTTCCAAGACCTTGAACATTTAAATATTGTGAATGACCACCCGAAATTAATAGCAAGAGGTAAGGATAATTTAAGTTTGAAACTAATTTTGGACTCAACGCATGTCCTTCTAAATGATTTATAGCTATAAAAGGCTTGTTTATTGAAGAGGCAAAAGCTTTCCCAAAGCTTAAGCCTACTGACAAACAAACTATTAGACCAGGACCTGCAGTCGAAGCTACTGCATCAATATCTTTGATTTTTATTCCACTATCATCCAAAGCTTTCTTTACGATTAAATCTATTTTTTCGATATGTGATCTGGCGGCTAACTCTGGAACTACACCTCCAAATTCTTTGTGGACATCAGTTTGGCTAGAGACAATGTTTGATAAAATTATAGGTTTCCCTTGGTCATTCTCAGTTATAACTGAGGCAGCTGTTTCATCACAACTAGTTTCAATTCCAAGAATTAAGGGTTTTTTACTCATACAAATAGTTTTTAATAATTGTACATTTCCAATACAAGAAAGAAATAAATTTATTTATGACTAAAAAAATTATCATAGGTTCAAGAGGTAGTAAATTAGCATTGTTGTATGCTCAAAAAGCTAAAGAACAAATTATTAAAAAAACTACTTTAGATATAAATGATATTGAAATTAAATCTATTTCAACAAAAGGTGATCAAGTTAAAGATAATAGATTGTCTGATATAGGTGGCAAAGGATTGTTTTCAACTGAAATTGAAAAAGAATTAGAGAATAAAAATATCGACATTGCAGTACATGCATTAAAAGATATGCCAGCAACAGAAACTAGCGGACTTAAAACAGACTTTTTTTTAGAGAGAAATGATCCAAGAGAAATTTTGATAACAAATGATAAGAAAAAATTAAATGATCTTAAGCTGAAATCAATTATAGGAACATCTTCATTTAGAAGGGAATTTCAAATTAAAAAATTAAGATCTGATCTAACATGCAAAATAATTAGAGGTAATGTGGATAGTAGAATTAAAAAACTAAAAGATGGAAATTATGATGCAATAATTTTGTCTTATGCAGGGATTAAAAATTTAAATCTTGAAAATGAAATAGCTGAAATTTTCTCAGCACAAGAAATCATACCAAGTGCTGGACAAGGAATAATTGCTCTCCAATGTCGTGAAGCAGATAAAGAAATTATTTCAATTTTAAAAAAAGTAAATCATGAAGAAACCTATAAAAGAGCTCATGCTGAGAGAAATGTTCTTAAAGTTTTAGAGGGAGATTGTGAGACAGCAATAGGCGTTTATTCAAAAATAGAAAGTGATACAATCGTAGTTGAGGCAGAACTTTTTTCAATAGATGGCTCTCAAAGATTTTATGAAAAGAAATCTGGCCAGATTGATAAATTTAAAGAGATTGGTAAACAAATTGGGCAAAATTTAAAAATGCAATCAAATAATTCTTACAAAAAATAATATGCATATTTTATTAACAAGACCACTGGAAGATTGTTCAGAAATGATTTTAAAGTTTAAATCATTAGGTCATCAAGTTTCGCACATCTCACTGATTAATATTGAAAAGGTCAATTATGAGAAAATTAAATTTTCTGAATACGGAGGAATTATTTTTACTAGTGCTAATGCTGTGAAATATTTAGATCAAAATAACATAGACAAAAATATCAAATGTTTTTGTGTTGGTAATTTTACTGAAAAAAAGGCTAGATCTTTGGGATTTCAAAACACAATAGCTGCAGAGGGTAATGTTTCTAATTTAAAAGAGTTAATTTTACAAACTTACGAGACAAAAAGTAAAAAGTTACTTTATGTCAGCGGTGAAATCATATCTGTTGATTTGGATCAACAACTCATGAAAGAGGGCTATGGCATAAAAAGGGTGATTAATTATAGAGTAAAACATAATCAAAAATTCAATGAAAGTTTTGTAAAAGATTTGAAATTGAACATGCCTGATATGGTTTATATTTATTCACAGAATAGTGCTCAAAGTTTTTTGAGTTTTGTCAAAAATCATCAATTTGAAAGCTTATGGATGAATACTAATTTATCGTGTATTGGGGAGAAAACTTCATCTATATTGAATGAAATTAAATGGAAAAAAATATTTCTTTTTAATCCTGGAGAAGAAGAGTTTTTGTTATATAAAATTTAATTATGGAATTGTTTAATAATTTTTCTGAAATATTTCTATCGGTATGGAACAAAGGTATTTTAGGTGTTGATATTTTTCAAATATTAATTGGTTTAGGAATTTTTTTAATTTTTTTAATTTTTAGAGGTCTAATTAGTAAACTTGTAATCAAAAAGTTAGAAATAATTTCAAAAAGAACAACAAACAAATTGGATGATACTTTTGTAAATTCTTTAGTTGGTCCTGCAAGATTTTTACCAATTGTTTTAGGTTTTTTTATAGCAAGTTATTACATGACGTTTTCTATGGAAGGTAGAGAAATTGTCGATACTATAAATAGAACTCTTATAACCATATTAATTTTTTGGGTTATTCATCAAATTATAGAACCAGTCTCATATATCTTAAGTGGTCTTGATAAATTATTAACAAGAGAACTCATTGGATGGATTATTAAATCTTTAAAAATTTTAATATTTATATTAGGACTTGCGGCAGTCTTAGAATTATGGGGGATAAAGATTGGACCAATTATTGCTGGTTTAGGTTTGTTCGGAGTAGCAGTTGCATTGGGTGCTCAAGATTTGTTTAAAAATTTAATTTCTGGGATTTTGGTATTAGTTGAAAAAAGATTTAAAATCGGTGATTGGATTTCTGTTGATGGAATAATTGAGGGTATTGTTGAAAAAATTGGTTTTCGATCAACAACAATCAGAAAATTCGATAAATCATTAGCAATAATTCCAAATTTTCAATTTGCAGAAAATGCTGTAGTAAATGTAAGTGAAACTTCAAACTGGTTAATTAGCTGGATTATTACTCTCCAATATGACACTTCGGTTGATCAATTAAAAAAAATAAGAGATCAAATTGAAGATCACATAAAAAAAAGTGATGATTTTGACGCTAATATAGGAATTGCAGTTAGGGTCGATAAGTTTTCAGATAGTTCTATAGACATGTATGTGCGTTGTTTCACAAAATCGGATAGTTGGAATGAATGGCTTTCAGTAAAAGAAAAACTTGCAATTGCAATAAAACAAATTGTTGAAAATAATAAGGCCTCTTTCGCATTTCCAAGTTCTTCGATTTATATTGAAAAAAAATGATTGCTATCTTTTATTTAGTTTTACAATTATTAAAACTTTATTCGTATGTAGTGATTGCCAATGTTATCATCAGCTGGTTAATTGCTTTTAATGTATTGAATACTCAAAATAGATTTGTTTATGCAGTTTTAGATTTTACTTACAGATTAACAGAACCATTTCTAAGAAGAATAAGACGATTTTTACCAAATTTGGGAGCCTTAGACATTTCACCAATTATTTTACTGCTATTGATTTGGTTTATAGAAATGTGTATGAAGCTCTACATCGCACCAATGATATTCTAGGATTTATGATTTTAATTGATGGAAAAAAAGAAGCAGCACTATTAAGGGAACAGCTTAAAAAAGAAGTATCTGATCTTAAAATTAAGTATAATAAAGTTCCAGGGTTAACAGTAATTTTGATTGGAGACTTAACTCCTAGTCAGATTTACGTTCGAAACAAAGAAAAATCTGCTAACGAAGTTGGACTTAAATCCGATGTGATTAAATATCCAGATAGTGTTGAAGAAAAAGTTATTTTAGAGAAGATAGATGAATTAAATAAAGATAACTCTGTGTCAGGTATTTTGGTTCAATTACCATTACCAAAACATATTGATAAACAAAAAATTATTGAAGCGATTGACCCATCAAAAGATGTAGATGGATTTCATCCAATGAATGTTGGAAATCTTTCATCAGGTTATGAGAGTTCCGTTCCATGCACACCATTAGGATGTTATTTGTTAATTAAAAAAATAGAACCTAACTTAAATGGTAAAAAAGCAGTTGTTGTTGGTCGATCTAACTTAAATGGTAAACCAATGACCCAACTTTTACTGAAAGAAAATTGTACTGTTACTATAACACACTCTAAAACAAAAGATTTAAAAGCAGAGTGTTTAGAAGCTGATATTATAATTGCAGCGGTTGGTATTCCCGAGTTAGTTAAAGGTGATTGGGTTAAAAAAGATACAATAGTGATCGATGTTGGAATTAATAAAACTGAGAAAGGTATTGTTGGTGATGTTGCATTTGATGAAGTTTCAAAAAATGCCAAAGCACTCACGCCTGTTCCTGGTGGAGTTGGTCCAATGACAATCGCTTGCTTGCTAAAAAATACGATTGACTGTTTCAAAAGATCGCAAGCATAATATTGAATTCAATAAATTTTTTTTGATAAGATAGGTTATGAAAAAACCTAAATACCCCTATAGAATTGCACTTCTCATGCTCATACTGACAGTTCCACCAATTGGCGCGACACAATTAGGTTGGTATTTATATGATAAACAAACTGGATTTGATTATGGTATGATAGTTGGAACATTTTCAGTAATTTATGCTGCTTGGTTAATGTATGAAAAGAATTGGAGAGAAGATGATGAGGATTAAATTGTGGAAAAAATAATTTTTTTTGGATTAGCGATACCAATTTTAGCATTTGTCCTTTACTTGGGTGGAACAGCTATCATGAAAGGTTTTGAGGCCAAAAGAGAAAATAAATCCAATGAGAGCTTAGAAGACCAGGACCATGAAGACAACTTGTCTGATAATAATGATAAGTTAACAGATGAATTGAATAAATTAAATCAACTCCTTAAAGATGGTGTTTTAACAGAAGAAGAATTTAAAAAAGCTAAAAAGAAAATTTTAGATAATTAATTATAATCAAGTAATTTTTTTAAAGATCCAAATTCACCTATTTTATAAATTATTGCATCGTCTTTTTTAAATCCATATTTTTCCGCTCCAGCTTTAAATCTTACAGGTGGCTCCATGATTGGTTCTAGGGATAAAACAAACGTGCCCCAATGCATTCCAATCACTTTTTTACTCTTTAAATTTTTTGCAACCTCTAAAGCTTCTTCTGGATTTGTGTGATAAACCGACTTATCCTTATAAGGCATTATTGGATAAAAATTATAGGCACCAATATTTATAAATGTAAGATCAATTGGACCATACTTATTACCTATATCTTTATAAATATTTCCTACTCCAGTGTCACAACCAAATAATAACTTTATATCTTTATATTCGATCAAAAAATTTCCCCATAAAGTTTTATTAGTATCTGTTAGACTTCTTTTTGACCAATGCACAGCAGGTAAAAAAGTAATTTTTAAATTTTTATTTATTTCAATTTTATCATACCAGTCCATTTCATTCACATCGCCATAACCATTTCTGGAAAAATATTTACCAAGTTTTAATGGAAGTAAAACTTTAGAATTTTTAAAAGGAAATCTCCGGATTGTCATCATATCTTGATGATCATAATGATTATGGGTGAGTAAAAAAATATCTGTTTGTGGAATCTCGTTTAATTTTAATGCTGGTTCGGTAAATCTTTTAGGTCCAAAAATTAGCGGCCCAGCATTTTTTGAAAATACTGGATCTGTAATAATTGTTGTTTCACCAAGCTTAATTAAAAATGTTGCATGGCCAATCCATGCTACATAATCGTCTTCTTGAAATTTTTTTAAGTCTGTTAAAACTTTCTCTTTTTCAATAACATGTTCTTTGGGAACTGTCATATTAAGTTTTTTTTTCTCTCTATTAAAAATTTTGAAGGACCATTTAACATTTGGATCTGGTTTTGGTGAACCCTGAGGATTTCTAAAAGTACCGTCTGGTAAATGGTGATAAGGTTTTTTTTCCACTAAAACTAATTTTTTTTATTGTAAGTTTTTATAATTGTCTCCTCTAAAGTTCTACTCATTATTATGGTGCCCTTTTCATTTGGATGTATACCATCACTTAGATTAAACTCGGGCTTCATGGCAACTCCCTCAAGTAAAAAAGGAATAAGCTCTATTTTAAATTTTTTGGCTAGATTAGGAAAAATTTTGTCAAATTTTTTTTTATAAGAAAAACCATGCGAGGTTGGAGCAATCATCCCAGCTAGGACGATTTCAATATTTTTATCTTGAGCAATTTTTATAATTTTTTCTAAATTGCTTTTTGTTTCTTTTGGCTGGATGCCTCTTAACATGTCATTAGCCCCTAAGCATAAAATTATTAGATCTATATCTGGCTCACTCAAAGTCCAATCAGCTCTATTTAATCCCCCTGACGATGTACTACCAGAAACACTGCCATCAACAATCTCAATATTATAACCCTTTGCTTCTAAATTTTCCTCTAAAACGACTGGTAAACTATTGTCATCAGACAAACCATAACCAGCCATCAAACTATCACCAAATAATACAATCTTTTCGATTGCATATGCATTAATGGTTAGTAGACAGATAATAATTATTTTAATAATAAAACTTTTGTTCATGAGTACTCTTCTTAAATTAAAAAAGATAAATCTTAAATACCAAACTGGTAAAGACAATATTAGTGTTTTAAAAGATATAAATTTGACTACAAAAAAAAAAGAAACTATTTCAATAGTAGGTGAAAGTGGTTCAGGAAAAACAAGTTTAATCATGTTAATTGGTGGTTTAGAGCGTCCAACTTCAGGCAAGATATACTTCCAAGACCATGAAATTACAAAATTAAGCGAGGATGAAGTATCAAAAATCAGAAAAAAAAATATTGGTATAATTTTTCAGTCTTTTTATCTAATCCCAAATTATACAGCCTTAGAGAATGTAACCTTAATTCTTGAATTAAATAAATTTAAAAATCCTGAAAAAGAAGCAAAATCTCTTTTAGATAGATTTGGCTTAAAACATCGACTAAATAATTTACCCAGTCAGTTATCTGGAGGAGAACAACAGCGTGTCGCTATCGCAAGAGCTATTGCTATGAAGCCAGAGCTAATTCTAGCTGATGAACCTACAGGAAATTTAGATACAGAAAATTCCGATATGATTTCTAAAATTTTATTTAGGTATGTTAAAGAGGAGGGTTCCTCATTAATTATGGTAACACACGACCCGAAACTTGCTAACCGCGCAAGCAGAAAAATTAAAATTAAAGATGGAAAAATTAAATAATTTTTATCAATACAAGTTTATCTTAATATATGCTCTTCGAGATTTAAAAAGGAACTATAAAAAAATCTCTAGTATTATCATCACTCTGTTCATCAGTCTTTTTATATTAAGTGCAATATTTACTATTGAGGATAGTTTAAAAAAGGAACTCAAAGAAAATGCTAAAGAGCTTTTAGGTGGAGACTTAGAAATTGATTATAACAGAAATCAAGGAAATATAGATTTATTAAATAAAGTTGAAGAGTTTACAACTATATCAGAGATGGTTGAATTCAGCACAATGCTTTCGACAACAAATCGAAAGAAAAATAAATCTTTATTTACTAGAATAAAAACAGTTGACCAAAAGTATCCTTTATATGGTGAAGTAACCTATGAACCTGCTGATGCTTATGAAAGAATGCAAACTGAGCCTTATACAATTTTAATTAATGAGAGTTTATCAAAAACATTAAATATCAAAACAAATGAAATTGTAAAAATTCAAGATCAAGAATTTCTTGTTATTGGTAAGGTAAGATCTGTTCCAGATGTAAGTGGATTTGTGACTTTTGGAGATTGGGTTTTAACAGGTAAACAAACTTTAGATATCTTAAAACTTAACGGAATAGGAAATTTTTTAAATTATGAATATAAAGTAAAATTTAATACCAATGATAATTCAGAAATAATCATAAAAAAAATTGAAAGTATTTTTAAAGATGATCAAAAGGTAAAAATTAGATATCCAGAAAATGCAGCAAGTGGATTAAAAAGAGTAATTGGTAACTTTTCACAATTTTTATCCCTTGTCTCAATAAGTGCGATGCTTATTGCTGGTATTGGTATTGCTAATACTCTTTTGTCTTTTATAAATCAAAATAACTTGTCTATAGCAGTAAGAAAGGCCTTAGGTTTCTATTCCGGTAATATTAAAAAACTTTATTATCTTCAATTGGTAATATTATTATTTATAATTACTATTTTAGCGTATTTAAGTAGTTTATTAATTGTGCCATTAGCAGACAAATATTTGTCAAGTAGCTTTGGACTTAAAATAAATCTATTTTTTTCTTTTTTTAATTTTTTTAAAATTTTTTTAATAGGTTTATTAGTTTTGATAATTTTTTCGATTCCTACAATTAGTTCTATCGATCAAGTCAAAGCTTCAAGTCTATTTAGAAATGTATTCCAAAACTTACAATTTTATTATTCAAAAAAATTAATTGGCATGAGTATTATAATGTTATCGATTTTGATTTTAATATTTACTTATAGATCAGAAAATCTTGTTTATAGTCTTGGATATTTTGGGGCATTTTTTATTTGTTTGATTATCTTTTTTCTACTTTCAAAGTTAATTATATTTTCTCTAAAAAAGTTTAAATTTAATTCGAGCACTCCTTTGAAAGTATCTATTAAAAATATTACACAATCAAAAAGTATTACACCTATTACAATTATGTCTTTAGGCCTTGGTGTTACATTACTTTTGACTTTGGCATTAGTTGGAACTAATTTTAAAAGAGAGATAGCAAAATCAATACCTGACATCGCTCCTGATTATTTTTTTGTGGGCATTCAAAATGGAGAGCGTGAAAAGTTTGAACAAAGAATTTTATCAATGGATCCTGGTGCAAATATTGAAATTGTGCCAATGGTTTCTTCAGGAATAGTAAAAATTAATGGTATAAATCCAAACACATATATTACACCCGAAAATGATAGTTATTGGGTTATTGGCAGTGAACGGAGATCATCTTGGACAAAAGAAGTTCCTGAGGACAATTTAATTATTGATGGTAAGTGGTGGGATTTGTCTAAACCAAATCAACTTCAGATATCATTAGACGCTAAGGTTGCAAAAGATTTTAATATTAAATTAGGGGATATATTTACTTTAAATATCTATGGTAGAGAAATTGATGGTGAAATAGTCAACTTTAGACAAGTTGATTATAGAGATCTAAATATAAATTTTGCAATGCTTTTTAACCCTGACTTTGCAAAAAATATTCCTCACGAATATTTAGCAACCACAAAGTTCTATAATTTAAATAAATTTGATGAAACAAAAATGCTTGAAATTTTCCCTAGTTTATCAATGATTAAAATTGCTGATTATTTAAATAAAGTAACTAATGTTTTAAATAAAGTTTTCATAGCAGTTATTGTCATTTCAACAGTCACTATCGTCATTGGTTTAATTGTAATATCAAGTGCAATAATGGTCCAAGGAAAAGTAAGAGAATACCAAAATTTGGTTTTTAAAATTTTAGGTTTTTCAAGAAAAGAGATTGTTTTTTCTTCGCTGATTGAATTTATGATTATTTTTATATCTGTAATAATGATTGCAGTTTTGTTTGCTGTAGTTGGTTCAAAATTTATTATTGAAAATATATTTGAGTTATTCTGGAAGTTTGATCTTAAAGTTTTGATTTATCTTGGTTTATCCATTGGTTTAGTAACGTTGGTATTAATATTATTAACTAATATTAAATATTTAAATCCAAAGGTTTATCCTCTTATAAGAAATCAATAATCACTAAGATCTATTTAGCCTTCTCCATCAGCCAAAGGTTATCACTCGCCAAAAAGTAAATTTTTCCATTTTTTGGATGAACCTGGATATCTCTAATTCGTCCAATCTCATCTTTAAAAATTACATCTTCTTTTATGTTGGACAAATCATTGAAGATTAGTTTTCTTAAGGATTGATCTTTTAATGATGTAATTAAAGCATGACTATTCCATTCATTAAATTCGTTTCCTTCATAAATTGTAATTGCACTTGTTGCAATAGAAGGCACCCAATACTGGATTGCTTTTGTAAAGCCAGGTTTCCATTTTGGACCAATAGGAAAGCCAGAATAATTTTTTCCTCCCCAGCCTAATATTTTCCAACCATAATTTTCACCTTTTTTTACTTCACCAAACCAATCACCACCTTTGGCGCCATGGTTACTCATATAAATTTTACCATCGTATGATGATAAAGTTAGACCTTGAGGATTTCTGATACCAATTTGATAAATTTCAGGTAGCCAATCTGGCTTATCTACAAATTTAGGATTATCATTTGGAATACTTCCATCAAGTTTAATTCTTATAATACTCCCAGGATGTTGTGAGGGGTCTTGAGCAATCATGCCTTTACCTCTTTCACCGGCAGAGGCAAATAAGTGATTATCTTTGATCGCTAACCTTGAACCAAAATGATAACCAGAATCAATAGGAGGTTCAGCTTGAAAAATATTTTTAAAATTTAATTTTTTTTCGTCAAAAATAGCTTTAGCAATAGAGGTACTTGTTTTGCCATTACCTCTGTTTTCAGAATATGAAACATAAATAAAATTATCTTTATATAAAATATCTAAAAGACCACCTTGTCCATGTTCTAGAAAATTTAGGTTATGATCAACTTCAACAGCTTTTTTTTGGAGTATATCTATGATCTTAATTTTTCCACTTTTTTCAGTAATAATTAGTTCTTTATTATTTAAAAAAGACGAACCCCATGGGTCGTTAAGAGCAACTAATTTTTTGAATTTTAAATTTTGAGCAAATAAATTTGTTGAAAAAAATATAAAAAATATAATTACAAAAAAAAGCTTTTTCACCTTATGAGAGTTTAGATCTTCCACCATCTACTGCAATAATTTGACCTGTTATCCAAGAGCTATCTTCAGTAATTAAAAATCTAGCTAAAGAGGCAGAGTCTTTTCCCTCTCCCAATCTTTTTAAAGGATGGGCCTTTGCAATACCATCTGCTAGGGCTTTATTCTTTAACATGGGCTCAGCGATTTTTGAATTGGTTAAGCTTGGCGCAATACAATTCACTCTTATGTTTGGAGCAAATTCAGCTGCAAGTGAAACTGTTAAACCCTCAACAGCTGCTTTTGTTGATGCAATAATTGCGTGATTGGTAAATCCTCTTTGAGCAGCAACAGTTGAAAATAAAACTATTGAGCCCTTATTTTTTTTCAAACTGTCTTGATAACCCTTAATAACTTCAACCGCAGAATAAAGATTTAATTTCATACATTTTACAAAATCTTGTTCTGTTACCATTCTCACAGGTTTTAAGTCAATTGACCCAACACAATAAGCAACACCTTTTACATCAGAAATATCATTTTTAACTTTTTCTATAAATCCCTCTTCCAAAACATCTGCGATA
>CACMRE010000006.1:0-31441 GCA_902616025.1 uncultured Pelagibacteraceae bacterium
GTTTTATCAAGAAAAGATATCGAAAATTTAATATTAAATCTAAAAAGAATGAGCAAGATGATTACGGAATGATGCGAGAAGTATTAAACAGAAGGTTTAAAAGAGCAATTCAAGAAAAAGACAATTATCTCTCTTTTCCTGATTTAGTAATAGTTGATGGTGGAAAAGGTCAATATTCTGTCGCAAGAGACACTTTAAATGAGTTAGGACTTCACGAAATACCGATTATTGCGATTGCTAAGGGAAAATTTAGAAATAGTGGTAATGAAACTTTTTTTCATAATGGCAAAGAACATAAATTCAATAAAAACGACCCTACCCTTTTCTTTCTTCAAAGAATAAGAGATGAATCTCATCGTTTTGCGATTAGTGCTCATAGAGCAAAGAGAAAAAGAGGAATTAGTAAGTCTTTGCTAGATCAGATTGAGGGTATCGGATCTATCAGAAAAAGGGCTTTATTAAATCATTTTGGATCTGCTCGAGCAGTAGAATCTGCCAGTCTAGATGAAATAAAATCGGTTGAGGGTGTTGAGGAAAAAGTTGCAAAAAAGATATATAACTTCTTTCACGAGTAGAGATTATGCTAAGAAAAATTCCCAACATACTAACAGTAGGTAGAATTTTAATTGTACCTTTTTTTGTTTTAGCTTTCTATTTACCTGGATTTTATGGAGATCTAACGGCTTTAGTATTATTCATAATTGCATCTTTTACAGATTTTTTGGATGGAATGTTGGCTAGACTACTCGGAGAAGAGTCTAAATTGGGAGAGTTATTAGATCCAATTGCAGATAAAATTATTGTAGCTGCTGCACTAATTTTATTAGTTATGGATGGCACGATTAAAAATTATGAGGTTATTGCTGCAATTATAATTTTAACAAGAGAAATATTAATATCTGGTCTTAGGGAATTTTTAGCAAAAGGAAAAATTAAACTTCCTGTCTCTAATCTAGCAAAATTAAAAACAGTTTTACAAATGGTATCTATTGGTCTTTTACTTTCTGGAGATACAGGAAATAAAATCATCAATTTTCAAGACTATAATGCTCAAACTATTGGTATAATTTTATTATGGCTATCAGCAGCTTTGACTTTGTTCACGGGTTATGAGTATATACGTAAAGGAATAGACCACGCTATATCAGAAGACAATAAAGATTAGGCAGCTTTTTTCTTTTTAACCAAAGCTAAATAACTCTCATTTAAATCAATAATCAAATCGCAAACTTTAAATTGATACTCTGCAATAGTAGATACAGGAGTTACTTCAGCAGCAGTTCCTGTTAAAAAACATCCAACGAAATCTTTTAATTCCTCTGGTTTTATTTTTCTTTCATGTACTTTGATATTTTTAGATTTTGCAATTTGAATTACAGTTCTTCGAGTAATTCCATCTAAAAAAGAATCTGGTATTGGAGTATGTAGCTCACCATTTTTATCTTTGAAAAAAATATTTGCTCCAGTTGCTTCTGCAATATTATCCTCATGATCTAACATAAGTGAGTCCGTATAACCTTGCTTTTCAGCTTCGTGTTTTGAAAGTGTACAAATCATATACAATCCAGAAGCTTTTGTGTCCCAAGGAATAGTATTAGGGGCGGGTCTTCGCCAGTTTGAAATATTTAATTTGATACCTTCAACCTTAAGTTTAGGATCAAAATATGAACCCCACTCCCAAGTTGCAATAGCCACATGAATTTTTGTTTGCTGAGCTGAAATAGCCATCATTTCACTGCCTCTCCAAACTACGGGTCTAACATATCCATTCTCTACTTTTTGAGTAGAAATTATTTTATTGCTCGCTTTATTAATTTCATCTTCGCTATATGGTATTTCAATTCCCATTCTCTTTGCTGAGTAAAATAATCTTGAGGTATGTTCCTCTAATTTAAAAATTGAACCATCATACACACGTTCTCCCTCGAAAACACAGCTTGCATAATGTAATCCATGGCTTAGCACATGAACCTTAACATCAGACCAATCGACTAATTCGCCATTGTACCATATTTTACCTGATCTTTTATCGTAGGGTATCATTATGAAATAAAAAAATTCTTACTGAAAAAATATCTTTGTATCTGTAATATGTCAATATAACTTACCAATAATGAAACAACTTTTATATCTAAAAGATGATCAATTAAAAGATTTGATCGAAAAGCTTTTTATAGGTTACAGAGAAACATTTTCAGACTCAAAAAAAATATTAAATAAGTATAAAATTGGCCTAGCGCACCAAAAAGTCATTCATTTGTTATCAATGTATGAAGGGATCACTATTTCAGAATTGCTTAAAAGACTTAAAGTAACTAAGCAAAGCCTAAATAGAGTTTTAAAAGATCTGATTAAAATAGACATAATAATTTTTAAAAAAGATGAGCAGGATACAAGAATAAAACATGTATTTCTTAATGATAAAGGAAAAAAAATATTTAATGAAATTTTTGAAATTCAAAAAAAAAGAATTCATAGTGCATTACTTAATTCAAGCTCAGAAGAAGTCATTAACTTTGACAACGTTTTAAAAAAAATAATTAATGGATAATTTTGTAGCTCATATTTTAGTTGTTGATGATGATGAAGGGATCAGAACGCTTGTTAAAAAATATTTAAATGAAAATAATTACCTTGTTACAACTGCAAATAGCGCAGAAGATGCTTTTGAAAAAATACAAATAATCAAATTTGATCTAATCATACTAGATATTATGATGCCTGGTAAAAGTGGCTTAGAGTTTATTAAAGAAAATCAAAAGAAACTGGATACACCTGTGATTTTATTAACTGCGAAAGGTGAAGCAAATGAAAGAGTTGAGGGTTTAGAAGTTGGTGCTGATGACTATCTTCCAAAACCTTTCGAGCCTAAAGAGTTGATATTGAGAATACAAAATATAATTCGAAAAACAAAAAAAAATGATCAAAAACGAGTAATACAATTTGAAAATATTAAAATTGATTTAAATAAACAACTAATAATCAAGAAAAATACAGAATACAAAATTAACAATACAGAGAAAAAAATTTTAGAAAAAATGATTAATAATCCTGGTAAAACTTTTTCACGAGAAGATATTGGTATTCTAACTGAACTAGATAAAGAGAGATCAATAGATGTAATTATCACAAGACTTAGAAAAAAAATTGAAATTGATCCAAAAAATCCAAAATTTTTACAAACAATAAGAGGAGCTGGATATGTTCTATGGATTGAGTAAATTTTTTAAAAATATACTCCCCAAAAGATTATTTTACAGAGCTTTACTAATTGTTGCTGTTCCAGTCATAGTTTTACAATTGGTAATTACTATTGTTTTTTTTGATAGCCTTTGGATCAAAACTAATAAAGGTATGACTAAAGCTTTAGTAAATGAAATTAATACTTTCATCGAAGTTTATTCTGATGAAATTTATAAAAAAGATGAAATTAAAAATGTTTTTTCAGTTTACCAAGACTTAAATATAGATTTTGTAGATAACAAAGATTTTATTTATACTTTTGATGAAAGATGGTTTAGTCCGATAGATAGGACTTTAAGAAGAGAACTTAAGTCAAAGTTTGGGAATGGAAATTATTGGTTTGATACAACGTCATACAAAGAGTTAATTGATATTAGAATAAAATATCAGTCTGGGTATTTTAAGTTTTTAGTTCCAAGAGATAGAGTGACGACTTCCTCAGCTCGTATCTTTGCACTATGGATAACGGTTCCTGCAATCATAATGATTTTAATTTCATTAATTTTTCTAAAAAATCAAACGAGACCAATAACTAATCTTGCAAAAGCAGCTGAAAAATTTGGTCGGGGAGAAGAAATTGATGAATTTAAACCTTCTGGTGCAGCAGAAATCAGACAAGCTGGTTATGAATTTGATAGAATGAGAAAAAGAATTTTAAGACATCTTAATCAAAGATCAGAAATGTTATCTGGCATTAGCCACGACTTAAGAACTCCTTTAACAAGAATGAAATTACAAATAGCATTTATAAAAGATAAAGAGTTAAGTAAAAAATTATCAGAAGACATTAACGAAATGGAAAAAATGCTCAATGAATATTTGCAATTTACGAGCTCGTCATACCTTGAAAAAGATGAAGAATTTAATATTAGCGAATTAGTTGATGAAATAGTTAAAAAATATGAAAATGAAAATATATCATCTAATATTTCACCTAGAATTTATATAAGCGGTAGAAAAAACTTAATCAAAAGATGTGTTAACAATCTTATAGATAATGCAATTAAATACGCGGAAAAGGTAAATGTAGACATTACTAAAAGCAGTAACAACTTATTCATTAAAATTGAAGACAATGGACCGGGTATACCTGAAGCAGAATATGATAATGTTTTCAAACCTTTTTATAAAATTGATAAAGGTCGAGCTGAGACAAAATCAAGCGTTGGACTTGGATTATCCATAGCTTCGGACATTATCAGATCCCACGGGGGAAATATTAAATTAGCTAAGTCGCCAATGGGTGGCTTAGAAGCTAAGATCTTTTTGCCTTTTTAGTTTTCTTTTTTTTTGTAAGTTTTAATTGATCAATTTTTTTTTCTAAATTTTCAACTCTTTTTGAAAGAACTTCAAACTCATCTTTACTTGTTAACTTCATTCTAAAAACTATTTCATCTCTTTTAGATTTTAAAATAGTCATAATTTCATTAGCTATATCTTTTGATGATACTAAGCCTTGTTCAAATAATTTAGCAAGTTTTTCAATTACAAACTTTGAGTTTTTCATATATTAATCTAATAACTTATTATAATTATAACTTATATTTAAAAATAAAAATGTTCATTAATAATTTTGACCCAGTCGCATTTCAAATTTTTTCATTTGAGATTAGATGGTATTCTTTAGCTTATATTGTTGGTATTTTATTGGGATGGTTTTTAAGTAAAAAATTTTTTATTTCTGAACTAAAAGTAAGGGAAAAATTTGATGATTATTTAACTTATCTAATTTTAGGTTTAATCATTGGTGGAAGATTAGGGTATGTTGTATTTTATAACTTTGAATTTTATATCAATAATTTATCAGATATCTTTAAAATTTGGCAGGGTGGTATGTCATTTCATGGGGGAGTGATAGGGATCATAATTGCAAGTTACCTTTTTGCGAAAAAAAATTCACAAAGCTCATTTAGTTATTTAGATATTGTGTCTTTTGTTGCACCCATAGGTATTTTTTTTGGTAGAATAGCAAATTTTATAAATTCAGAACTTTATGGTGTCGAAACAAATGTTGCTTGGGCAGTCCAATTTACACAAATAGATAATTTATATCGACATCCTACTCAGTTATATGAAGCATTTTTTGAGGGTATAGTTCTATTTTTAGTTCTATTATATTTCAAAAATAAGAGTTTCGCCAAAAGACCTGGTTTTATCTCTGGTATATTTTTAGTTTGTTACTCAATTTTTAGATTTGCAATCGAGTTTTTAAGAGTTCCTGATGACCAACTGGGTTATTTATTATTCAATTTAACTATGGGACAATTTATAAGTATCTTTTTTTTAATAATCGGATTTTATTTATTAATCTCTAAATATGAAAACAGACAAAATAGTTAATTTACCCTTAGACAAGTTTATCAATATCTCTCTGTATAATAAAAAGTCTGGGTATTACATAAAAAAAAATCCATTCGGCAAACAAGGGGATTTTATTACAGCTCCTAATGTATCAAGATTATTTTCTGAAATGATTGCTATTTGGATTGTAAGTTTTTGGAAAAGTATAGGGTCACCAAAAGAATTCAACTTAATCGAACTTGGGGCAGGAAATGCTGCAATGATGAAAATTCTTATAGAAAGTTTTAAAAAATTTCCATCGTTTTTCAAATCCTGCAGGTTGATAATTTATGAGATAAGTCCTACTTTAAAGAAAATACAAAAAAAAGAATTATTAAATTCAGATGTAAATTGGATAAAAGATTTAAAAAAGATTAAGAAAATTCCTAGTATATTTGTTGCAAATGAGTTTTTTGATGCACTTGCAATTAAACAATTTGAAAAAAAAGGAAATCTTTGGTTTGAAAAGTTTGTTAGTTTAAACAAAAAAATAACCTCTTTCTCAGAAAAAAAGATTAATATGAAAAATTATGAAAAAAAGATTAATTTTAAAATATCTAAAAACCAGAGTTTTATAGAATATTCAGAGCTTGGTATTAATTATCTCAAACAAATTTCAAAAATAATCAAAGTGAGATCTGGAGGAATTTTAATCATAGATTATGGATATAATGAAGATAAAATGAAAAATACTTTACAAGCATTATATAAACACGAATATTCAGATGTTTTAGCTAAAATTGGTAATTCAGACATCACACATAATATTAATTTCCGATTATTTGAAAAAATAATCAAAAAACTGGGTGGGTTAAAGCATAGTTTAACAACACAAAAAGAATTTCTTACAAAAATGGGTATCCACGAAAGAGCTGAGATGATTGCAAAAAATCAAAACTTTTTAAAAAAAGCAGATATTTATTACAGATTAAAAAGACTAACAGATGATAAACAAATGGGAAAATTGTTTAAAGTTATGTTAATAAAAAATCAAAAAAATAAATTTAATTTAGGATTTTGATCTGATCACCTCTCGAAAATTATTAAAAAACAAAAATATAAGTCATGGTTTTTTTAATAAAAATGGAGGTAAATCAAAAGGAATATATAAAAGTCTAAATTGTGGTCCTGGTTCATACGATAACAAAAATAACATTTTAAAAAATTTAAAGATTGTCAAAAATAAAATAGGGAAAAAAACAAAAAATATTTATTTAGTACATCAAGTACATAGCAATAGGTTGGTTTTTCTAAATGAAAACTCTAAATTAAAAAAAAAAATTAAAGCTGACGCAATTATAACTAATCAAAAAAAACTGCCAATAGCTGTATTGACCGCTGATTGTGTGCCAGTGTTATTATATGACTATGAAAAAAAAATTATCGCGGCTATACATGCTGGTTGGAAGGGTGCATATAGAGGGATAATCAAAAATGTTATTAATTTTATGCATAAAAAAGGGTGTAATCCAAAAAATATTATAGGAGCAATTGGTCCGTCAATTACTCAAAAAAACTACGAAGTAAAAGCTGACTTTAAAAAGAAATTTATTAAAAAACACAAAAAAAACAAAATTTTCTTTAAAAATAAAAAAGAATTAATTTATTTTGATTTACCAAATTATGTCAAATCTCAACTTAAATCACAAAAAATCAATAAAATTGATATGATTAAAATTGATACATTCGATAGAAAAAATAATTTTTTTAGTGCAAGAAGATCGTTAAAATTAAATCTCAATGATTATGGTAGAAATATTTCAATAATTATGATTAATTAAACTTTTCATGAAATTATTAACTGGAAATAGTAATAAAATCTTAAGTAAAAATATTGCTAAATATTTAAAATCTAAACTTGTCAATTCTAGTATAAGAAAATTTGCAGATGGTGAAATTTACATTGAAATAAATGAAAATATAAGAGGGAATAGCATTTTTATAATTCAATCTATTTCTTCACCAGCTAATGACAATTTAATGGAATTATTATTATGTATTGATGCTTTAAAAAGATCATCAGCAAAAAATATAACTGCTGTAATTCCTTATTTTGGTTATGCGAGACAAGATAGAAAAGTTGTACCAAGAACATCTATATCAGCAAAGCTTGTTTCAAATTTAATAACTCAAGCAGGGGCAGACAGAGTTGTGACAGTCGATCTCCACGCTGGTCAAATTCAAGGTTTTTTTGATATTCCTGTTGATAACCTTTTTGCAACTCCAATCTTTGCACGACACATTAAAAAAAAGATTAAAAGTAAAAATATAATCTGTGTTGCCCCAGATGTTGGTGGTACAGAAAGAGCGAGAGCACTTGGTAAAATTTTAAACATTGGTTTAGCTATTGTAGATAAGAGAAGACCAAAGCCTGGACAATCACAAGTAATGAATATTATTGGAGATGTAAAAGGTAAAACGTGTATCTTGGTTGATGATATAATTGACTCTGGTGGTACTATCGTCAATGCCGCTAAGGCATTAAAACAAAGAGGTGCAAAAGAGGTTTATGTTTATATTACTCATGGAGTATTAAGTGGGGACGCGGTTAAAAAAATTAAAAATTCGGTTATTAAAAATTTAGTTATTACAGACACGATAGATAACAGCGAAAAAACAAAAAATGTTAAAAACATAGAAGTTTTACCTATTTCCGCCCTTATGGGAGAAGCTATAAAAAGAATTTCTAATTCAACATCAGTTTCAGATTTATTCAAATAATTACCTTGATTATTTATGAACATGGGTTAAAAACCTCTGTTTTATGAATTCTTTAGAAGCAAAGATCAGGGATAACAAAACTAAAGGTCAACTTAATGCCATCAGGAATGATGGTGGTGTTCCAGGGATTATCTATGGAGGTAAAGACCAAAATCAAAAAGTTTCTATATCTAAGAAATTATTAAAAACCTTGATTGAGAAAGAAAACTTTTTATCAAATATCATTACTTTAAATGTAGATGGAAAATCTCAAAATGTATTACCTAGAGAAGTAAAATATCACATCATAAGTGATGAACCTACTCATGTAGATTTTCTAAGAGTTCTTCCTGGGGTAAAAATTAAGATTGAAGTTCCAGTTAACTTCATTAATCACGAAAAATCTCCAGGTTTAAAAAGAGGTGGAGTGCTTAACATTGTAAGAAGAAAAGTTGAATTAAAATGCCCAAGTGAAAAAATACCTGAAAGTATTACTTTAGATTTGGATGGTATCGATATCGGTTCAAGTTTTAAAATTTCTTCAGTAAAACTAGATGCAGAAGTAACACCCACTATTCAAGGAAGAGATTTCGTAATTGCAACCTTAGCAGCACCGACAGTAATGAAAGAACCAGAAAAACCAGCAGAAGCAGAAGCTGCAGAAGGTGAAGAAGGTGCTGAAGGAGCAGAAGCAGCAGCAGCTGAAGGAGATAAACCAGCTGCAGAGGGCGATAAAAAAGAGGGTGACGATAAAAAACCTGCAGATAAAAAAGCTCCAGAAGAAAAAAAGTAATCCACTAAATTTGAAAAACTAATTTTAACAGTTTATGCTTTTATTTGTAGGTTTAGGTAACCCAACTCCAGATAGTGAAAATAACAGACACAATGTTGGTTTTAAAATTATAGACTCCATCAATAAAAAGTTCGGACTTACAAAACAAAAACCAAAATTCAAAGGTTTGTTAACAACTGGTAATATTGATAGTAAAAAAGTTTATGCCATCAAGCCCTTAACTTTCATGAATAACTCTGGAATATGTATTAGAGAACTAATTGAATATTTTAAAATTGATTCTGAAAATGTAATTGTTTTTCACGATGATCTTGATGTTGAATTTGGAAAAATAAAAGCGAAATTCGGTGGATCAAGCGCTGGCCACAATGGAATATCATCTATTGATAAATTTATTGGCAAAGATTACTCAAGAGTAAGAATTGGTATAGGAAAACCAAAAGGACCCATTGAAGTATCTGATTATGTTTTGCAAAATTTTGATGATGAAGAAATTATGGGTGTAGAAAAAATATCCAAAAATATAACTGAGTCACTTTCGATACTTGTAGAAAAAAAATTAGATTTATTTTCAAGCACAGTTAATAATAAATAATGAGTTTTAAATGTGGGATCGTTGGATTACCTAATGTTGGTAAATCAACTCTTTTCAATGCTCTAACTAATTCCAGTAAGGCACAAGCTGCTAATTTTCCTTTTTGTACAATTGATCCAAATATTGGAGTTGTAATAGTTCCTGATGAAAGATTAGACAATTTAGCTAAAATTTCAAAATCAAAAAAAATAATCAATACCACTATCTCTTTTGTTGATATTGCTGGATTGGTAAAAGGTGCATCTAAAGGTGAAGGTTTGGGTAATAAATTTCTTTCTCATATTAGAGAAGTCGATGCAATCATTCACATGATCAGGTGCTTTGACTCTAATGATATTCAAAATGTAAACTCTTCTGTTGACCCGGTAAGAGATATAGAAATTATAGAAACAGAGATGATGCTTGCAGATCTTGAATCTATTCAAAAAAGGTTAGAAAAAAATAATAAAAAAAGTGTTGATGAGGATCAAATCAAAATTCTTGAAATAGCTATGGATTGTATAAATAATAATAAAAGTTTTGATGATTTAAGAACCCAATTTAATAAAAAACAACTTAATCAATCTGGATTATTATCACTTAAACCTAAAATTTTTGTTTGTAACGTAGATGAACAAAGTGTTCAAAGTGGAAATAATTACACTCAATCATTTATTGATAAGTATGGAAACAATAATACTTTAATCGTCTCTGCAGACATAGAAAATCAAATAAATGAATTGGAAAGTAATGAGAAAAAAAATTATATGGAAATGATTGGATTAAAGGAAACAGGATTGAATAAATTAATTAAGAAAGGTTACGAAATTCTTGACCTAGATACATACTTTACATCTGGGCCCGAAGAAACTCGAGCATGGACAATTGAAAAAAATTGTACTGCTCCAAAAGCTGCAGGTGAAATTCATACTGATTTTGAAAAAGGATTTATTCGGGCTGAAACTATTTCTTACGATGACTTCATATCCAATGATGGTTGGGTAAATTCAAAAAATAACGGAAAAATGAGATTAGAAGGTAAAGATTATATAGTTAAAGATGGAGACGTTCTAAACTTCCGTTTCAATACGTGACCATATTCTTTTCATACTAAAATAAACTAGGATTGTTAAAATAATTAAATACACGATAGCTTTAAAACCCATTTGATGTCTTGACTCTAAATGAGGTTCAGCTGACCACATCAAGAATGTTGTTACATCTTTTGACATTTGCTCAACAGAAGCTATTGTACCATCAGAGTATTCTACTAATCCATCTGATAACTGATTAGCCATTTTAATTTTATTCCCATACATATATTTATTATAATACACACCATCATCTAAAGTAACTCCAGCTGGTGGGTCTTCATATCCTTGAAGCAATGAATAAATATAATCTACCCCACCTCCTCTTGCTTTAACTAGCACAGACATGTCTGGTGGATAAGCACCTCCATTTGCAGCTTGAGCAGCTTGAACGTTATCATAGGGCATTACAAACTTATCTGATAATCTGCCCGGACGAGTAAACATATCACCGTCTGAATTAGGTCCATCCTTGACTTCAAAAGATGCAGCAATAGCTTTTGCTTGCTCTATAGAAAATTCTGGTCCCCCTTTCTCAGCTAAGTTTCTATAACTTAAATATTTCATTGAATGACAAGAAGAGCACACCTCTGTGTAGACTTGATAACCTCTTTGAAGTGCAGCTCGATCAAACTTTCCAAAGAGTCCTTTGAAGCTCCAATCGGTTTTTAAATATTCAACTTTTTCTGCAGCTTGAGTGCTCAATGAAAGTCCAGAAAATAAGATAATAAATGAAAATATTTTAAAAAAATTTTTCACTTATTTATTTAAACTTTCCTTGTTCTTTGCTGTGGCTAAATTAGGTGAACCACCTAGTATCGGTTCGGTAATACTTAATGGAATTGGAAGAGTTTTTTCTTTCCAACCTAAAACTGGAAGTATTACTAAAAAATGTAAGAAATAGTATGCTGTAGCTACTCTAGCAACTAAAAGATATAATCCCTCTGCTGGCATAGCACCAACATATCCCAGGATCAAAACATCAGCGACAAGGATCCAATAAAATTGTCTGTATAAAGGTCTAAATACTGCTGATCTAATTTTTGAGGTATCGAGCCATGGAAGAGCTGCTAAAATTAAAATAGCAGATAACATTGCAACTACTCCTAAAAGTTTATCTGGGACCGATCTTAAAATTGCGTAGAATGGTAATAAATACCACTCCGGAACAATATGTGCTGGCGTAACTAACGGATTAGCTTCAATATAATTATCTGCATGACCTAAAATATTTGGCGTATAAAAAACAAAAAATGCAAAAACAATCATAAACATTAGTAAAGCAAAACCATCTTTTATTACAATGTATGGATGGAATGGTACTGTATCTTTTGAAGGTTTTTTAATGTCAATTCCAACTGGATTATTATTTCCAGGAACATGAAGTGCCCATATGTGAAGAACAACTAAACCTAAAATTAAAAAAGGTATTAAATAGTGAAGTGTAAAAAATCTTGTTAAAGTAGGATTATCAACTGAGTAACCTCCCCATAACCAAGTAACAATACCCTCGCCTACTAAAGGAATTGCACTAAATAGATTTGTAATTACAGTTGCACCCCAGAAACTCATTTGGCCCCATGGAAGTACATAACCCAAAAATGCAGCTGCCATCATTAATAAATAAATGATGATACCTATTATCCAAATTATTTCCCTAGGAGCTTTGTAAGAACCATAAAATAATGATCTAAATATATGAATATAAACAGCCAAAAAAAACATTGAAGCACCATTTGCATGAATGTATCTAATTAACCAACCATAATTAACATCTCTCATAATATGCTCGACACTATCAAAAGCCATATCAGCATGAGCAATATAATGCATTGCAAGAACTAAACCCGTTACAATTTGAGTAATCAAACAAAAAGTTAATATTCCACCAAACGTCCACCAATAATTTAAATTTTTAGGTGTTGGATAATCAGTTAAGTGATTTGCAAGAGTTAATAACGGTAAACGATCGTTAAACCATTTTCCAAATTTTGATTTCGGTGTATATTCGTGATCACTCATAATAATTATCCAATTTTAATTGTATTAGCATTAACAAATTCGTATTTAGGGATCTCCATATTAGTCGGAGCTGGTCCCTTTCTAATTCTGCCAGAGATATCATAGTGCGAACCATGACAAGGACAAAACCATCCATTGTATTCGCCTTTTTGATCTAAAGGAACACAGCCTAAGTGAGTGCACACTCCAAGCATGACTAACCACTCGGGATTCACTGCACGGTCCTCATCTTTTTCTGGATGTTTTAAATCTTCTAACTTTACAGATCTTGCTTCAGCTATCTCATCTTGTGTTCTTCTACGAATAAAAACTGGTTTACCTCTCCATAAAACTGTAATTGTTTTACCTGGATTTACCGCACTTACATCAACCTCAGTGCTTGCCAAAGCTTTAACTGATGCGTCTGGGTTCATCTGATCAATCATTGGCCATATCGTTGCACCAACACCAACCGCACCAACTGCATAAGTTGCTGTGAATAAGAAATCTCGTCTATTAGTTTTTTTTTCTGACATCAATAATAGTTAAATATACTCAATATTGCTTTTTTCTACTTAAATATATGATTTCATATAATATAAAATGATAAATTTACTACTGAAAGAATGACACAGAATTTGATAAATCATGGCCCTAAAATTGCTTTATTTGAACCAGACATACCTCAAAATACAGCAGCAATAATCAGAACCTGTGCGTGCCTAGGTGCAAAACTTGAAATAATAGAGCCTTGCGGGTTTGTGCTGAGTGACAGAAGATTTAAGCGAGTCGTTATGGATTATATGAATGAAAAAGACATAAAATTCCATCAAAGCTCAGATGATTTTTTTAAATCAAAAAAAGATCAAAGAATAGTTCTAATGACCACAAAAGCCTCTGTTTCATACACAAAATTTAAGTTTAATAAAAATGACACTATTCTTTTTGGTAGAGAAAGTGCCGGAGTGCCAAATGAGGTTCACAAAAAAATTAAAGATAGACTCAAAATTCCTATGAAAAACAATAAACGCTCACTTAATATTGCATCTTCTGTTGCAATCATATTGGCAGAAAGTTTAAAACAAACTAAATTAATCTAATATGGATTTAGAAATTAAAAAAGACATCACAAGTAATTGGTTCAAAATGCTACAAGAAGCTATTTGGCATACTATAACCAACCTAGAAAAAAAAGATGCAGATATCAAAACTACTGTTTGGAACAGAAGTAAAAAAAGAGATGAAGGAGGTGGAGAATTTAGAATTTTAGAAAATGGAAAAATATTTGATAAAGTCGGAGTAAATTTTTCTAAAGTTCATGGAAAATTCCCAAAACAATTTCAAAAAAATATTTTAGGTGCAAAAAAAAATCCCAGTTTTTGGGCTTCTGGTATCTCCGTTGTGATGCATATGAAAAATCCCATGATCCCTGCCATGCATTTTAATACAAGATATATCTGCACAACTCAGGACTGGTTTGGTGGTGGTATGGATGTAACCCCATCAATAAAAGATGATAAGGAAAAAAAAGAATTTCATAAAACCCTAAAAAAAATGTGTGATCAACACAATAAGAAATATTACACAAAATATAAGAAATGGTGTGATGAATATTTTTATTTACCTCATAGAAAAGAACCGAGGGGTATTGGTGGAATTTTTTTTGATTATAAAAAAGATAATTTTGAGAAAGATTTTAAATTTGTAAGAGATGTGGGGATCACTTTTCAATTTATTTTTGAAAAAATCATTAGAAAAAAAATGAAGAAGAAGTGGACTAAAAAACATAAAGAATTACAATTCATAAAAAGAGGTCGTTATACAGAATTTAACTTACTCTATGACCGAGGAACAAAATTTGGTTTGCAAACTGGTGGAAACGTTGAAGGTATTTTAATGTCATTACCTCCGTTAGCAAAATGGAAATAACATGGACAAAGAACCAATTACTTTAAATGGCCTAAATAAACTTAAAGATGAATTAATCTTTTTAAAAGAAAAAAAAAGACCTGAGATTGTAGCGGCGATTGCTGAAGCGAGGTCACATGGTGATCTAAAAGAAAATGCAGAGTACCACGCCGCAAAAGAAGAGCAGTCTCATAATGAGGGAAGGATTACTGAAATTAATGATATCATTGCTAGAGCAAATGTCATTGATGTTACGAAATTAAATAATGATGGAAAAGTTATCTTTGGCTCGACTGTGTTTTTAGAAAATTTAGATACTGGAGAAAAAATAAATTATAAGATTGTAGGAAAAGACGAAGCTGATCTCAAACAAAAATTAATCTATTTTCAATCACCTATAGGTAAAGGTTTAATAGGAAAAAATAAAAATGATTTAGTTGAAATAAAAACTCCTGCCGGGGTTAAAAATTTTGAAATTAAAGACGTAAAATATATCTAATTGTTAATAATTTGACTTACTTGTTTATCTGAAATTTGAAAATTATTTTTCACCCATTCTTCCTCAATTATTTTTAATTTTGCACCCAATTGTTTACCCTCAGGAATATTGAATTTTTCCATTAAAAATTCTGCACCCACAGGCATTTTTGGTATTGTTTTATCTTTGTAGAAATCAATTAATCTTTGAATATTTTCAGAATTTTTTTTTGATTTTATTAAATAATAATTGAGAATATCAGTTACAGCTTGTTTTCCATTATAATAAAAAATACCATTTAAGTTTTCCTCTATAAAAGTTTTTGATCCAATTTTTTCTTTAAAAAAATTATCAATAATTTTAATTCTTTTTTGATCTTTTTTAGAAATATTAAATTTGTACATAAAATAATCTGCATTATCTGTCTCATCAATAATCATTAAAGATAATAGAAAGACAAAATCGGCCTTATTAATTATTTGTTTTTTTTTTGAGTTTAATTTTGAAAAAGTTTTTAAATTATTTAATTCAGGAAAAACAATTAAAAATAATTCTGAGCTCAATTTATCTTCAGCTAATTTTTCTAATATTTCTAAGTGAGTTATTTTTTTTAACTCATCTAATAGTCTCTCTTTAGATAATTTTGAAATACCACCGATATTAATTTTAAGTTTTCTGATTAATTCTGGATTATGCGGATGCTTTGAGTAATGGGCAAAAAATCTTAAATATCTTAAAATTCTCAAATAATCTTCTTTAATTCTTTTATCAGCGTCTCCTATAAAATTTACGAAACCGTTTTCTAAGTCTTTTTTACCCTCAAAAGGATCGAATAAGTTTCCATCTTCATCTGCGTAAATGGAATTGATGGTAAAATCCCTTCTTAATGCATCCTCTTTCCAATTTTTTGAAAATTTCACTTTTGCATGTCTTCCATCTGTTAAAATATCTTCTCTCAATGAGGTAATCTCAAATTTGTACCCTTCTATAAGTGCTGTAATTGTTCCATGTTCAATACCAGTTTCGTAATAATCAATTTTATTTTCTTTCAAAACTTCACAAACCTTTTGAGGATCAAGATTTGTAGCCATATCAATATCATTTACTATTTCTTTATTAATGATTTTTCTTATGCAACCTCCTACAAATCTTACTTCACTATCTGATGAATAAGAATTTATGGCTTTAAATATTTTATTTGCTGGAGTATTTTTTGTTAAATCTCGAATACTTTGACTTATATAATTTAAATTATTTGATCTAAAAAAAATTGTATCTAAAAAATTTTTCATACTTGGCTGGGGCGCTAGGATTCGAACCTAGGATGCAGGTACCAAAAACCCGTGCCTTACCGCTTGGCTACGCCCCAATATTAAGTTCGTATAACACAAAAAAATCAAATTTACATAGTTTTTGAGGCTATACACCAGATATTTTTGTATTTTTGAATAAACCTTTTTTTCGCACGTTCACATCTTTTTTTTGTTTGAAAATATGCAACTAAAGCTGATCCCGATCCTGTCATTCTTACAAAAACTGGGTTTAGAGAATTCTCTAAATAAAGTTTCATATTTTTTAATCTTGGGTATTTTAAAAAAGCTATTGTTTCCAAGGAATTTTTCATATCTTTTAAAAAATTGATATCAAACATTTTTTTGGCTCCCTTGCCAAATTTTGCTTTATCAAACTTTCTAACCTTTGAATAAATATCCTTAGTCGAACAACCAAAATTTGGTTTTACGATTAATGGGTAAATTTTTTTTACATTATTGAAATACTTTATTTTATTTCTTGAATTTAAAATCTTACTTTTATAATTTAAGCCTAAAATCACATCTGAACCAATTAACTTAGAAATTTTTAACATTTCCTTATTTTTGATATTGATTATTCTCTTATGAGCCAAATATCTTAGTATACTTGCTGCATTCATTGAGCCACCGCCAAGACCAGCTTTATCAGGTATAGATTTTTTGATTTTGACTTGAAATCTTTGGTTTTTCAAAATTTTTTTTTTTTCTAAGATCTCAAATAATTTAGAAACAGTATTTTTCTTACCTATCCTTTGAGAAAATTTTCCAGTGAATGAAATTAAATGTTTTTTTGATTTAATTTTTTTGATCAAAATTATGTCGTGCAAATCTACGAAGCTTATTATGCTCTCTATATTGTGCAAAGATTTACTTTTGCTTATAACATTTAATGCCAAATTTAATTTCGCGTGTGATTTTATTCTGGAAAAAGGCATTAAGAGCTTTTAAGACCTTCGATCATCTTAATATTAATTTTTTCAATTAATTCTTTTTCAGTATCTTTCATTTTCAATACATTGGTCCAAAAATATCTAGCCTGGATTTTTCTATTGAGCTTCCACAAAATATCACCGTAATGGTCATTCACTATCGGATCATCCGGCATCAATTCTACGGCTCTTTTCAAAAATTTTTCAGCTCTTGGATAATCATCAGTTAAATAATAAGCCCAACCAATAGAGTCTATTATATATGGATCATCACTCTCAAGTTCGTAGGCTGTTTCAAGCATTTTAATCGCTTCATTAATTTTATAATCCCTCTCAAGCCATGAATAAGCAAGGTAATTTAGTATATAAGCATCGTCAGGTGTAATTTGAAGTGCATCAATTAAATCTTTATCGGCTTTTTCATAATTTTTAATTCGTTCATATGTGCCCCCTCTTCTATAAAGAATATCTGACTTGATATCCGAATTGTCATCCAAATTTTCAATAATTTTAGAGTAATAACTTATTGCTTCTTCGTAATTTTTTGCTTTTTTATAAAAATTAGCAACATCAAATAATATTTTTTTATTTGGATTTTCAATTTTATCAAAATTAAATTTAATAAAGTTAAGAGACTCTTGATTATTTCTCTGAGCTGAAATTATTTGCGCTTCTTTTTTTAATCTAAACCAATAGTAAAAATCATCATCCTTTTTAAATTTTTTAAGAACCTTTTTTGCCTTTTCATAATCTTTATTAAAATAATGATTTTCCGCAACTAGTGATAAATTAAATACAAATCTTGGATTAAGAAAATTTGATAAATTTAAGTAAAAATTTGACATCTCGTAATTGTCTTGAGCAGAATACAAATTTGATATTAAAAACAAAAATTCTGCAATTAAATCATTATGATTTTTACATGAAAAGACCTCTTTAAATTTTTGCAAGTTTCCATTGTCAATCCAACTTTTACCTTGTGATAGTAGCAATGTTGAATTCAAAAATTCTATTTCATCGGTAATTACTTTTACTTCGTTTATGTTACCATTTTCAACTAAGTAACTTATATAAAAATAAATATACCTAGTAAAATCAGACTCAGGATCATTTATCAATTTTGAGAAATATCTCCCTGTATTAGGATCATCCAAATAACACTTTTGAAATGTTTCTGAAATATAAGATAGTCTTCCAAAGTTTTTCTTATCGTCTAAAAATTTTTTTTCTTTAAAGAGGTAAATATATTGTTTTAAGCTTTCTAAAATTGCTAAATTAAACCTGTCCTGTTCTGCAAAGTTATTTGCAATAGAAATGTATTCATAGGCAATGTCTAACTCATTTTTTTTTAAACTATCAATTATTAATAATAAATAAGAGTCGAAAAAATCTATATTTTCATTCTCATAATTTTGTTTAATAATTTGTATCGCTTGCAATACTTTATTCTCTAATACTAATGAAGATATATACCTTTTTAAAAATGGATCATGATTATTGATCAAAATTTTAGATGAATTAAAAAAATCTAAAGCTTCAGAATTTTTTTTATTACCAAAAGCAACAATACCTGAAAAATATTTTGATAAATTTTTAGAATCGATCTTTTCAAAAGAATTACTTTTCGTAAACAAAGTGTTCTGATAAAATAATAACATAATAAGTATAAATTTTATATTTTTAAGAACCATTACTACATTGTATGATTAAAAAGACTTTAAATCAAAATGCTAAATATGCTCAAGAATTCATGAAAACAGTTGAAACTGATTTTGTTTTTAGCGATAAACCAATCAATAGATTTAAAGTCAATTTAACTGAAAATAAAAACACCTCAATAAATAAAAAAAAATTGCTAAATGATCTTAAAACAAAGATTAATTCAATTGAAAATTGTAATTTAAAAAATAATTCTAAGAATTTGGTCCTGGGCGAAGGTAACATTAATGCTGATGTGATGTTAATTGGAGAGTCTCCAGGCGAAATAGAGGATGAAACAGGTTTATGCTTTCAAGGAGAAGTGGGCAATCTCTTGAACAAAATGTTACTAGCAATCAATATAAAAAGAGAAAATATTTACACTACCTACTCAATTAATTTCAGACCACCAAAAGATAGAAAACCCACTGCACAGGAGATAAAGCGTTATGCAATATTTTTAAAAGAACACATTGCAATAATAGATCCAAAAATTTTAATTTTAATGGGCAGCACAGCAATGGAGGCAATTACTGGATTAAGCAAAATATCTAATGAAAGAGGTAATTGGAAAGAAATAATTTTAAAGAACAAAACTATTCCTATCATGATTTCTTTTAGCCCCTCCTATCTAATTAGATTTCCAGAAAATAAAAAATTTTCATGGGAAGATCTAAAAAAAATTAAACAAAAAATTCAAGATTTAAATATTAGGATTTAATGAAAAATATTGCTGGAGTTGATGAAGTTGGCAGGGGTAGCTTAATTGGACCTGTTTATGCAGCAGCCGTAATATTGAACAAGACCATCAATAAGAAGTTATTGAAAGACTCAAAAAGTTTAAAAAAAAATAAACGAGAATTTTTAGCTAAATACATTAAAAAAAACTCTATTTGGGCTACAGGTAAAGCTTCTGTCTCAGAAATTGAAAAAATAAATATTCTTCATGCAAGTCTATTGGCTATGGAAAGAGCAATTAAAAAACTCAAAAAAAAACCAAAACTAATTTTGGTCGATGGAAATAAAACACCAAATTTAAAAAATTATAAACTTCAATCAGTCATTAAAGGTGATCAAAAAATACCATCTATTTCTGCAGCATCAATCATAGCAAAAGTTACACGTGATAAAATGATCTCTAAATTAGGTAAGAAATTTAAAAATTATTACTGGAGTAAAAATTATGGATATGGAACTAAACAACATCTTAAAGCTATAAAAAAATTTGGGATTACTTCTCACCATAGAAAAACCTTTTCACCGATCAGCAAGTTAAAATAGGTTTCACGTAGAAACACCAGATGTAGTTGTTGTGAACCACCATCATACAAATGGAATCCAAATAATTCAATCCTAGGTTGACCCGAGAATCTTTTTGGAGTCTAATTTATTTTTATAAAATGAATTTGGACTTTAAAAATAAATTAATAAATGGAGATAGTTTAAGGGAACTTAAAAAAATCCCTAGTGAGACTTTTGATTTAATTTTTGCTGACCCTCCTTACAACTTACAATTAAGAAATGAGCTTATAAGACCCGATAGTTCTAAGGTAAATGCAGTCAATGATAAATGGGATCAATTTGAAAATTTTAAAAAGTATGATGAATTTACCTACTCGTGGTTAACAGAATGTAAAAGAATTTTGAAAAAAAATGGTGCTATTTGGGTGATTGGCAGTTACCATAACATTTTTAGAGTTGGCACCGCTATTCAAAATTTAGGTTTTTGGATTTTAAATGATGTCATCTGGAATAAAAAAAATCCTATGCCAAATTTCAGAGGGACACGTTTTACTAATGCACATGAAACGTTGATTTGGGCATCAAAATCAGAAAAATCAAAATACACTTTTAATTATCAATCTTTAAAATGTTTAAATGATGATCTTCAAATGAGATCGAACTGGGAGTTGCCGATTTGTAATGGTTCTGAAAGACTTAAAAAGAATGGTAAAAAAGTGCATTCTACTCAAAAACCTGAGGCTCTACTTCACAGAATTTTATTAGCAACCTCAAATAAAAATGATTTAGTTTTAGATCCTTTTTTAGGATCAGGAACAACAGCAGCGGTTGCAAAAAAATTGGGTAGAAATTATTACGGAATTGAAAAAGAAAAAACCTATCATAAGGCAGCTGAACAACGACTAAAAAATACAAAACCTATAGAAGATGATTATTTAGATACTTTGCAAAATGGTAGATCTAAGCCAAGAGTACCTTTTGGGTCATTGGTTGAATTAGGAATAATTAAGCCAGGCACTACTATTTTTGATAATAAAAAGAAAATCAGTGCAAAAATTATGGCTGATGGAAGTATAAAACATGCCAAAAAAGAGGGCTCTATTCACAAGGTAGCTGCATCAATATTGGGAGCAGAAAGTTGTAATGGCTGGACTTATTGGCATTATAATCTTAATGGGCAAATAGTGCCTATAGATAATTTAAGACAAAGATTAATTTCAAAAAATTAATTATCATAAATTTTACCTAAATAAGAATCTAAAAACTTTTTGTTTTTAATAAATTTTTTCAAAAAAATATTTCTAAAAAAAACAGCCACAGGATTAGACAAATGAAATGCGAATTGATTTAGTTTAGATCTTTTATTAACCATTTTAGTTTTATTAACTCTATTCTTAAAGAAATCCCCTTCTGAGTTATTTTCAATACTTTTAAATAATTCATAAGCACCCTCTATGGATTGAGATGCCCCTTGAGCAAATGAAGGTGGAAAAGCAAAAAAAGCATCACCTATAAAATTAATGTTATCATTATTTGTTTTAAAAAAGTCCTTGCTAACAAATACTGGGAATATTTTTAATTCCTGAATTTTATCAAAAAATTCTTTATTTTCTTTTGGAACCTTTTCTAAAACTTTTCTTATGAAGGAATTTTCTTTGAATAAAGAATAATTTTTTTGTTGTTCTAAAGTAAGTTCATACTTCATAATTGCTATAAAATTTAAGTCTCCATTTTGATTTACTGGATAAATTACCTGATGAAAATCAGAGCCTAAAAATAATGAAATATTTTCATTATCGATTTCAGAAAAATTTGTTATCTTTCCTCTGATGGCTAGTGTGTTGTTGTATTTTGGTTGACTTTTATTGTTGGAAATCAAACTTCTACTTTTTGAAAAAACTCCATCTGAAATGATTAAATAATCACATTCAAAAATTTCATTGTTCTCAAAAGTAAGTTGAATTTTCTGATTTTCTTTATTTATACTCGAGATATTATGATTAAATTTAATTAAATTTTCTATATCCTTTTTCAAAAAATTTATTAAATCAGATCTTTTCAAAGTAGTGTACTGACAATTCTCTGAATTAAAATCAGAGATATTCAAATCACATATCTTTTTGAAGTTTTTAGATGAAAAAAAAATAATCTTTTTTGGATTAAACTTTCTTGCATTTTCAAATTTATTAAATTCAATTTCATTTAAAAGCTTCACACTATTAACAGATAATTGAATTCCATAACCTTCCTCAAGATTAATCGAATTACTTTTCTCATAAATTGCCACTTGATAATCTGAGTTTTTCTTGAACAAATTAGCAATAAATAATCCTGAAATACCAGCTCCGATAATGGCTATTTTTTTCATAAGTTGCTCTCTAAATACTTAACAACTTTTTTTGTAAATGTTGGCAACATAGAATTACCAATTTTTTTTTGATCAACCCAATAAGAAGAGGATATTTCTCTAACAATTTTTGGATATTGAATTTTGATATTCATATTCATGTTGGACATTTTAAAATTTATCGTTTTATTAAATTTTTTGGGTTTAGATAATTCCTGCATTGGAAATATTCTTAAGTTTTTGAGAAATTTAAATTTTGTATTTTTAACCAACAGATATTTTTTATCTTTTTTATAAACATTTAAAATAAAATACTTATCTATATTTTTTTTACTTTTCTTTACAAGTTTGAAATCTTTTTTACGAAATGATTCACATTTTTTTGAGATTGGACATTTTAAACAGTTGGGATTTGTAGGTTTACAAATCAAAGCCCCTAACTCCATTAAAGCCTGCGCATAATCGCTAGACCTCGGGGATGTTCCTAATATTGATTTTTTTTTGTGGAGATTTTCCTTGGTAATTTCTTTTTCTTTTTTAAGAAAAAGATATCTTTTTAAAACTCTCTCAACATTTCCATCTAGCGGTATAAAAGACTTATTAAATGCAATCGCCAAAATTGCACTTGCGGTATAATTTCCAATTCCTGGTAAAGAAATTAAATCATCAAAAGTATCTGGCAATTTTCCTTGAAAATTTTTTTTAACAATTTGAGCAGTTTTTCTTAAATTTTTTACTCTAGAATAATATCCAAGACCTTCCCAGAGTTTATATAGTTTTTTGTCACTAGTTTTGGCAAGTGAACTGAGATTTGGAATGTTTTTAATGAAGCGATTAAAATAAGGAATAACTGTTGCAACCTGAGTTTGTTGTAACATAAATTCACTTACTAATGTAAAATATTGCTTTTTAGTGGATGAAACATTTTTTCGCCATGGTAATGATCTTTTATTTAAATCGTACCAATTAAGAATTTTTTTTGTTACAAATTGATCTTTCATATGCAATATAAAAAATATATTAAGCAGAGAACTGGTAGCATTCAAGGATTAAGGTCTTTCAATGACACTTTGCCAAAAAATATTAAAAAGTTTATTAATAAAAGAGGTCATATTTATTCCGAAACACTCAATAATTGGAAATTCATTGCTGGTGAAAAATTATTTAAGGTTTGTTATCCAAAATCTTTTAAGAATACTAACAAGTTCAGTGTAAGCACGCTCTTAATAATGGTGCAAAGAGGTCATGAAGTTGAGTTAGAATATTCAAAAAAAGAAATTATGGATAGAATGAATGCTTTTTTTAAAGATGAAGTTGTAAAACGGATTAAATTTACAAGTTTTAACGATGAAAATACAATAGATAATCAGAAGATAATTCAGAATAAACC
This sequence comes from uncultured Pelagibacteraceae bacterium, assembly GCA_902616025.1. Classification (GTDB taxonomy): domain Bacteria; phylum Pseudomonadota; class Alphaproteobacteria; order Pelagibacterales; family Pelagibacteraceae; genus Pelagibacter. The sequence goes on from CACMRE010000006.1 coordinate 24,048, forward strand.
TGTGACAAACAATAAATATAAAAATAAACTTAATGATGTTAAAAATGAAGAAATCAAAAATTCTTTAATTGAATTGACTAAAGTTTTTAAAGAAAAATGAATAAATTACTTCTATTTTTAATATTAATTTTTGGATTAAGCACTAGTGCTAACGCAGAAATAAAGAGAATAGTTTCAGGAAATCAAAATGCAAAGATTACAATAATTGCCTACGAGTCTCTAACATGTAGTCATTGTGCAAATTTTCATAAAGATGTTTACCCCTCTCTTAAAAAAGATTTCATAGATACAGGACTAGTAAAAATAGAATTTCGACACTTTCCTTTAGATATTGCTGCTTTAAATGCTTCTAAAATTTCTTTGTGTAAACAAGATCAAAGCTTAGAAATTTTGGAAAAACTTTACTCTAATCAACAAGCTTGGATAAAAGGTAAGGGAATAGAAGAGGTAAATAATAATTTGAAAGAATTTCTAAAAAACGCTGGGTTTGATATTGATTTTGAAAAATGTATTAGCAACAAAGAAATAGAGGACTATGTTTTAAATGATCGAATCGAGGGGACAAAAAATTTTAAAGTTAATTCTACTCCTACGATAATAATTAATAACGAAAAGTTCGAAAAATCTCTTAATTATAAAAATTTAAAAAAAACATTGGAAAAGCTGATATAAGTTAATCCATGGAGTTTAAAAAAATCCAACTCAATGGATTTAAGTCATTTGCAGATAAAACTAATTTCTTAATTGAAAATGGTTTAACAGGTATTGTTGGCCCAAATGGTTGCGGAAAATCAAATATAGTTGAATCTTTAAGATGGGTAATGGGTGAAACATCTGCAAAAAGCATGCGAGGATCAGGCATGGAAGATGTCATATTTTCAGGAACATCAAATAAACCCTCTAAAAATATTGCTGAAGTTTCAGTAACAGTTGCCAATGAAAATAACGAGGGTCCAGTGCAATTTAGAGAGTTAGACGAAATAAATGTTAGAAGAAAAATAGAAAAAGATAAAGGTTCGAAGTTTTATATCAATGATAAAGAAGTTAGAGCAAGGGATGCTCAAATGTTTTTCGCAGATTTATCAACTGGAGCTCACTCTCCATCAATGATTAGTCAGGGCAGAATTGGTGCCCTTGTTACTGCAAAACCTACTGATAGAAGAGCAATTTTAGAGGAAGCTGCAGGAATTTCTGGATTACATGTTAGAAGACATGAAGCTGAACTAAGGTTGAGCGCTGCAGAAAATAATCTAAAGAGAGCTGATGAATTAAGAAGGCAACAGGAAAGGCAACTAGCAAATTTACAAAAACAGGCTGAAGAGGCGACAAAATACAAAAATATTTCTGATGAAATAAAAAAAATTGAAGCAGGACTATATTATCTAAAATTACTAGAGATCGATAAAGAAATTAAAATAGAAAATGAAATTAATACAGAAGCAGAAACTGAAGTCAGTGGTTTTAATAATAAAATTAACGAATTAGAGAAACTGATTAAAACTGAGGTTGATAAAATAACTCCTCTACGAGAAAAAAATATTGAAAATTTATCGAAGATACAAAGGCTAAACTTAGAACTAAAAAGTCTAGATGAGGAAAATAGTAGAATTCAAGACGAAATAGAAAACGTAAAAAAATCTCTACAAACAATAGATGATGATATTAGTAGGGAAAGAGGAATAGTGATTGATGCAAACTCAAATGAAAAAAGACTGAAAGAAGAAAAAAATGAGCTTATTGAAATCGACTCAAAATATTATCAAACTGAGAAACAATCGAATGAAGATTTGGAAAATAGTAAGAATAAATTAAAATCAGAAATTGATAAAATTAAACAATTAATTAACTCACAAAAAAATGATGATGCAATTAAATCACTAGATGATTGCCAATTTGTCATCGAAGAATATGCAGATAGTTATAGTAAAAATCAAAATATCAAAAGAGAGTCTGTCAAAAGAAATGAGAGAATTGCAATAATTGATAAAGAGATAGAGAGTTGGAAAAATCTTTTATCTAATTCAGAAAAAATGGTAGCAGAATTAAGTGAAAGAAAAAATAAACTTAATGTGCAAAGAGATAAACTTGATAATCAACCAAAATTTCAGGCTGAAAAAAAAGGGCAAATTTCAGAAAATTTAAGAATTTCTGAAAATGAAAAAAATGAGAATGAGGAAATTATCAATACCACAGATGAAAAAATTGACACTCTTAGAAATCAACTAAACGAGATACAAGAACAATCTATTCAGATAAGAGAACGAAAAGCAAGTTCAGGGGCAACAATTGAAGGACTTAAAAAAAGAAAAAATGATTTAGTTGATAGAATAATTTCTGAGCTAAATCTTACGGAAGAAAACATTTTAGAAAATTCAAATTTATTTGGTGTCGAAGAACTGCCTGACGCTGTTAATCAAGAAGACTTATTAGATAAAAAAAAACAAGAGAGAGAAAAATTAGGCTCTGTTAACTTAAAGGCTGACGAAGAGACAGTAAAGTATGAAACAGAAATCAAGAAAATGGAACAAGATAGAGCAGACTTAGTTACAGCAATTATAAAACTTAAAGATAGTATTAATGAATTAAATCAAAAAGGAAGGGAAAGACTAATTGAGGCTTTTGATAAGGTAAATAGAAAATTTAATGAGGTTTATACAAAATTATTTAATGGTGGAAATGCTAAGCTTGAATTGGTTGACTCTGATGACCCTTTAGAAGCTGGTTTGGAAATGTTAGTAAGTCCTCCTGGAAAAAGACTCCAATCAATAACTTTATTGTCAGGTGGTGAGCAGGCTTTGACTGCACTATCTTTGATTTTTGCAGTTTTTTTAACAAACCCCTCGCCTATATGTGTTTTGGACGAGGTTGATGCACCTTTAGATGATGCCAACGTAACAAGATTTTGTGGCTTACTTGAGGAACTAATAAAAATTACAAATACCAAATTCATCATAGTAACTCACCATGCTTTAACAATGTCAAAAATGAATAGACTTTATGGCGTCACCATGCCTGAAAAAGGAATAAGTCAGCTTGTGGCTGTTGATTTACAAAAAGCAGAAAGCATGGTTGCTTAAGTAATTAATTAAAATGTCCAAAGATCCATTCAAAACTCGCTTAGAGATTGCAAAGAAAAAGGTTTCAAAAAGAGATCTTGAAAATAAAAAAGATAATCAATCTCCAATTGGCACTGCTTTTAAGCTAAGTACTGAGCTAGTTTCAGCAGTCGCCGTAGGGACAATTATTGGGTTTCTTTTGGACAAGACCTTTGGTACTAAACCATGGTTAATTTTAATATTTTTTTTTGTAGGGGTAGTTGCAGGGATAATTAATGTAATCAGATCCGCAAAAAAAATGCAAAAATAGATAAGGATTTATGGCAGCTAACCCTATGACACAATTCGAAGTTTATAGAATTGGTCCAGAAATTAAAGTAGGCGCTTTTGATATTTCTTTTACTAACGCTAGTTTATTCATGGTCATAAGTTCTCTTGCGATTTTAATAATATTCAACCTTGGTTCAAAGAAAAATTCAATACTTCCGAATAAGATCCAGCTCTTAGCTGAATTAAGCTATTCATTTGTCTCAAAAATGATCAGCGATACTGCTGGTTCAAAAGCTAAACCATATTTTTCATTTATCTTTTCATTATTTATGTTCGTTTTGTTTTGTAACATGTTCGGCATGATACCTTACACTTTTACAGTGACTAGTCATATCATTGTGACTTTCATGTTAGCAGCTTTTATTTTTATTGGAGTGACTGTTATTGGTTTTATAAAACATGGCTTTGGTTATTTAAAACTATTTGTTCCAAGTGGTGTTCCTATCGTACTTTTACCATTAATTGTGGTCATTGAAATTATTTCATATTTAAGTAGACCTATCAGCTTATCAGTAAGATTGTTTGCAAATATGATGGCTGGACACACTATGATGAAGGTTTTCGGGGGCTTTGTCGTAAGCCTCGGAATTGTTGGTGGATGGCTTCCACTGAGTTTTTCAGTTGCTTTAACTGGTTTGGAGATACTAGTTGCTTTTCTTCAAGCTTATGTTTTTGCAATTTTAACATGCATTTATTTAAATGATGCATTAAATTTACACCATTAACTTATAAGGAGGATATAATGGAATTAGAAGCAGCAAAAATGATTGGAGCAGGACTTGCAGCAATAGCTTTGGCTGGAGCTGGAGTAGGTATCGGAATAATTTTTGGAAATTATTTATCTGGTGCAATGAGAAATCCATCTGCAGCCCAAAAACAATTTCCTAATTTGCTTTTAGGATTTGCTCTTGCAGAAGCAACAGGATTATTTGGATTAGTTGTTGCATTGATTATTCTTTTCGCATTTTAATTAATGTTTAAAAAAATATTTTTATATTCATTAATTGCAAATTTCTTTTTTGCAAAAAAGATTTTTGCAGCGGAGAGTGGAGGAATGCCTCAATTAAATCCAGAGTTTTGGATTTCACAAATCTTCTGGCTCGTACTCACTTTTGGAGTGCTGTATATTGTTTTATCCAAACTTATACTACCCAAAATAAGTGCAAACTTAGAATTAAGAAAATCACAAATCCAAGAAAATATTGAGGCAGCTGAAAAACAAAGAGAAAGTAGTGAAGCTAAACTTAAAGAATTTGATGGGATTATTCTTAAAAGTAAAATTGAAGCAAAGAACATTTTTAAAGATGCTAGAGAAAAAGTAATCAAAAATATTAATTCTAAAAAAGAAACTTTAGATAAACAAATTGATGATGAAATTAAAAAAGCTGAAGTAGAAATTGATACCTTAAGACAAAGTGCTCCAGAAAAAATTAATAAAATTGCAGTTGTAACATCTACCGAAATTTTAAAAAAATTAATTGGAGCAGAAGTTAATAATAGCAGTATCTCTGCGATTGTTGATGATCTAGTAAAAAAAAATGGAGATAAATATTATGGTCATTGATTCAACTTTTTGGGTCGCAGTCTCTTTTGTAATATTTTTTGGGGGTCTGATATATTTAAAAGTACCTCAAAAAATTAATACTATTCTTAATAAATTAATCTCAGACATAAAAAATGAGATTGATGAAAGTGAGAAACTGAGAAGTGAAGCAAAGATATTATTAGATAATGCTCAAAAAAAATTAGACACAGCGCAATCTGAAAGTAAGGAAATACTTGATCAAGCAAAGAAAGATGCTGATAAATTAATCATTGAGCTTAATGAAAAATTTCATAAATCTTCAGAAATTAAGAAAAATTTGGCTAAAAATAAAATTAATCAAATGAGAGAGGTAGCAATTAAAGAGATTAAAGATGCATCTGTTAAAATAGCTATAGACTCTGTAAAAAAAATAATAACAACCTCAGTTGATAAATCTAAACTTGATACACTGTTTCAGAAAAATTTAGAAGAAACTAAAGAAGAGTTAAAAAAAATTAACTCATAATACTTTTTACAATTTATCCAAAAAAATATAAGTTATTATGATGAATTCTGTAGTTATAGGTTCTGGTTTTGGCGGCATAGCAGCCGCTCTTCGCCTTAAAGCAAAAGGTCACAATGTTACATTAATTGAAAAACACAAAGACCTGGGTGGTAGAGCAAGAGTTTTTAAAAAGAATGGATTCATTTACGATGGTGGTCCAACAGTAATTACAGCTCCATACTTAATTACTGAATTATTTGAATTATTTCAAAAAAATCCGAATGATTATATTAAATTAACACCTCTTAAAGTTTGGTATCAATTCATTTTTGAGGATAAATCAAAGTTCAATTACTCTGGTGACGAAAATGAAATGAAAAGACAAATTCAGCTTATTAATAAAGAGGATGCTCAAGGATATGAAAAACTTGTTAATTTCACCAAAAAAATTTTTGATAAAGGTTTTACAGAACTAGCTGATGTACCCTTTGACAAGCCTTCAGTGATGATGAAACAATTACCCGCATTACTCAAACTCAAAAGCTATAAGTCAGTATATTCACTAGTATCATCTTATATTAAAAATGAAAAATTAAGAAGAATGTTGAGCATGCATCCTCTTTTAGTTGGTGGAAATCCATTTACCACAACGTCAATATATGGATTGATTTTATACTTAGAAAAAAAATGGGGCATTCACTATTCTATGGGTGGAACAGGAAATATCATAAGTGGTTTTGAAAAATTAATGAACGAAGAAGGTATCGAGGTAATAAAAGGATCTGAGGTAACTCAAATAATTTCAAACCAAAATGAAATTACTGGAGTTCAATTGGATAACTCAAAAAAAATTGACGCCAATAAAGTTATTTGTAATGCAGATCCACCAGGTGTTTATGAAAAAATGTTAAACGGCCAAAGTAGTAATTCTTTTATGTTTAAATGGAAAAAAAATAGAATGGAATATTCAATGGGTTTATTTGTTTATTATTTCGGAACTAAGAAAATTTACGATAACGTTGAACATCACACCATTAAATTTGGCAACAAATATAAAGAGCATCTAGATGACATTTTTAATCATAAAAAATTAAACAATGATATAAGTTATTATCTACATAGACCCACTGCCACTGATAAATCCATGGCACCAGATGGACATGATTGTTTCTATGTACTAGTTCCTGTTCCCAATAACCAATCAAAAATTGATTGGTCTTTAGAAGGTGAAAAAATGAAAAATTTAGTAGTAGAGAAAATGGAGAAAGACTTAATGCCAAACTTAAAAGAAAATATTGTTGAAGATTTTTATTTGACACCTGACTATTTTGAAAAAGATCTCAATACAAAATATGGTTCTGGTTTTTCTATACAACCAAAATTCTCGCAATCTGCTTACTTTAGATTTCATAACAAATCTGAAATTTATAACAATTTATATTTTGTTGGTGCGGGAACTCATCCTGGGGCAGGTGTACCTGGGGTGCTTTCCTCAGCAAAGGTTTTAGATAAAATTTTATAATGACCTCTAAAAACTATTTATCTATTTACGCAAAATCATTTAATTGGGCTGGTTTTTTTTTACCAAAAAAAACCTATAAAAATTGTTCTTATTTATACGATTTTTGTAGAGTTATAGACAATATCGCAGATGACGAGGATGAAATAGAAATAAAAAAAATAAAATTCCAAAAATTTGTAAGTGATTTTAAACAAAAAAATTTTGAGAATCCTGTTATTCAAAATATGTGGAACATCATTAATGAATTCAATATTTCTCTGGAAATAATTTATGATTTATTTGACGGGATAGAGTCAGATATAAAACAAAATGTAAAGATAGATAATAGAAAAGATCTTTTAATCTATTGTTATAGAGTAGCTGGAACAGTTGGGCTGATGATGGCAAAAATTTTAAATGTAAGCAAAAAACAATCTCTTAAATCTGCAATCGATCTTGGTATAGCAATGCAACTCA
>CACMRE010000007.1:0-27646 GCA_902616025.1 uncultured Pelagibacteraceae bacterium
TTGATGATCCAATAAACTTTATATCTAAAGAAATTGTTACGCAGGGTGCATTATCAGCTGATCTATGTGCTGCTGTGCCGGCACCAGCATCTATCAGTGCAGACAAATAACCCCCATGAGTAATTCCTGCAGCATTTAAATGATTATTATTAATTGTTGATTTAAATTCGTATTCATTTTCAGAGATATTTCTAAATAAAAGGCCTCCGTTATGTTTCATAAAACCTGGTTTGAGACTGATTTGTTCAAATTGATTAGACATAATTTTTTATAATACAAAAGTTAAGATTAATATAATTACAAAAATAGAAACAAAAAAATATATTACTGACATTTGAAGAGATATTTTTTCTAACCATTTTAACATAATTTTCCTTTTTTATGGTGCGCCTGCTAGGAGTCGAACCCAGAACCTCCTGGTCCGTAGCCAAGCGCTCTATCCAATTGAGCTACAGGCGCATTTATAAATATATTAGTTTATAGTATATCAATATTTAGTGTATTTTAATGATAAGATAAAATTAAAATTTATGAACAACAAACCTGATGACGTGGTCATTTGTAGTGCAGTTAGGACTCCTATAGGCACTTATAAGGGATCATTAAAAGATTTGAAAGGAGATCAACTTGGTACTATCGTGATAAATGAGGTTTTGAAAAGAAGTAAAATATCTAATAATCAAATTGATGAAGTAATAATGGGCCAGGTTTTGACTGCTGCTGGAGGACAGAACCCTGCGAGACAAGCAGCAGTAAATGCTGGGATCCCTGTATCCAAACCTGCTTATTTAGTAAACCAAGTTTGTGGATCAGGACTAAGGGCCATTATTTCAGGTTATCAACAAATTAAATTAGGAGATGCAAATAATGTAATTTGTGGGGGTCAAGAGAATATGTCGATGACACCTTACTCTTATTTTTATTCAGAGAAAAAAGAAATTTCAAAAGATCAATTAATCAATACTATGATTCACGATGGTTTAACTGATGCTTTTAAAAATTACCACATGGGTGTTACAGCTGAAAATGTTGCAAAAAAGTTTAATATTTCTAGAAAACAACAAGATGAATTTGCTCTTAAATCCCAAAAAAAAACAGAAATTGCAATTGAAAATAATAAATTTGATGATGAAATAGTGCAGATAAATCACAAAGGTATTATTTTAAAAAAAGATGAACACCCAAGAAAAGATTTAAAATTATCTGATTTAGAAAAATTAAAAACAGCTTTTAAAGATGGTGGGACTGTGACACCCGGAAACTCATCTGGTATAAATGATGGAGCAGCTGCTTTATTATTAACTACATTTAAGGAAGCTCAACAAAATTCACTTAAACCATTGGCTAAAATTGTTTCCTGGGCATCTGTTGGTTTGGAACCGTCTTTAATGGGTCTTGGTCCTATAGAAGCTATCCGCCAAGCATCAAAAAAAGTAAATTGGAATTTAAATGAAATCGATTTATTTGAAATTAATGAGGCTTTTGCCGCTCAAGCTATAGCAGTTATCAGTGAATTGGGTATTGATGAAAACAAAGTTAATGTAAATGGTGGGGCTATTGCTTTAGGTCACCCAATAGGTGCATCTGGAGCAAGAATACTTGTGACACTTATACATGAAATGAAAAAACAGAATAAAGAAAGAGGTTGTGCCGCACTTTGTATAGGTGGCGGTATGGGAATTGCGCTATGTGTAGAAAAAATTTAGGAATTAATTTTTCCGTATTTTTCCTCTAACAAGATTTTTTGGATCCACACATTAGAATCTTTATATGTGTTGAATTTTGGTTGAATAAATATATTTAATAACTTTTTAATCATTATTTGAGTATTTCAATAAAGAGTGTCAAAAAATTGGATAGAATGTGTTAAAATTAAAGATTAAGTAAATTTTTTTTATGTATAAAACTTTTAAAAATGACTGAAAAATTGTTAGTTCCTGACATAGGTGATTTTGAGAACGTGGAAGTTATAGAACTTTTAGTAAAAGAGGGTCAAGATATTAAAAAAAATGATCCTGTTGTTACTATTGAAAGTGATAAATCGAGTGTTGAAATACCATCAATATTTTCTGGCAAAGTCGAGTCTGTAAATGTTAAAGTTGGAGATAAGGTTTCAAAGGGAGATCTATTAATAAATATATCTTCAAATCAATCATTATCTCAAAAAGAAAGTGTTCCAAAAGAAACTGAAAATTTAATTCAAGAAGCTGAGAGTACTTTAAGAAAACATCAGGACCAAAATATTCCACAAAAAATAATTGAGACCGAAAAACCAAAAATAATCCAGGTAGTTAAAGAAGGGGATATCGATCCACTAGAAACAAGTGAATGGCTAGAGTCTTTGTCAGCAGTAATAGAAAAAGACGGAAATCAAAGGGCACATTATTTAATTAAAGAACTTATTAACAAAGCTTATATGGAGGGTGCCAATATACCCTATACGCAAAATACTCCTTATATAAACACTATACCAGTTAACGAGGAAAAAAAATCTAATGGAGATCAAAACATAGAGAGAAGAATTAGATCTTTAATTAGATGGAATGCTGCCGCAATGGTAGTTAGAGCAAATAAAAAATTCCCAGAACTTGGAGGGCATATTGGAACTTTTGCATCTGCTGCAACTCTTTACGATGTTGGTATGAATCATTTTTGGAGAGCTAAAAATAATAAATTTGGTGGAGATTTAATTTATTTTCAAGGTCATAGCGCTCCAGGTATGTACGCTAGAGCTTATCTAGAAGGTAGACTTAACGAAAAACAATTAGATAGTTTTAGACAAGAAGTAAACCCCGGTGGTCTTTCCTCATATCCTCATCCTTGGCTAATGCCGAATTTTTGGCAATTTCCAACAGTGTCCATGGGATTAGGTCCAATGCTTGCAATTTATCAAGCAAGATTCATGAAGTACTTAATCAATAGAGGTCTCATCAAAGATGAAGGTAGAAAAGTTTGGGCATTTTTAGGTGATGGAGAAATGGATGAACCTGAATCTTTAGGCGCGATTGGTTTAGCCGCAAGAGAAAAATTAGATAACTTAATATTTGTTGTAAATTGTAATCTTCAAAGACTAGACGGACCAGTTCGTGGAAACGGAAAAATAATTCAGGAATTAGAGGGAATTTTTAGAGGTGCAGGATGGAATGTTATAAAAGTTATTTGGGGCTCTTATTGGGATCCATTGCTTGCCAATGATAAAACAGGTCATTTAGTTAAAACAATGAATGAGACTGTCGATGGCGAGTATCAAGCAATGAAAGCAAGGGACGGTGCGTATGTGAGAGAAAAATTTTTTGGAAAATATTTAGAGACCAAAGAGTTAGTTTCCAGTCTTTCAGACAAAGATATTTGGCGATTAAACAGGGGTGGTCACGACCCTCATAAAGTTTTTGCAGCTTATGATAAAGCATCTAAAAATGTTGGAAGTCCTACAGTTGTAATTGCAAAAACTATTAAGGGTTATGGAATGGGCAAAAGTGGTGAGAGTGTAAATACAACTCACCAGACTAAGAAGTTAGATATCGACGACTTAATGTATTACAGAGATAGGTTTGATGTTCCGTTAACAGATCAACAAGTTAAGAATATTGAATACTACAAGCCTGATCAAAATTCTCCAGAGATTAAATACATAAATGAAAGACGAATTCAACTGGGTGGTTTTATTCCTGAAAGAACAACTTACGCGAAACCTGTTAAAGCACCACCAAAAGATATTTTCGATAATATGAAAGTTTCTACAGGTGAAAAAGAAATGTCGACCACAATGGCATTGGTCAGAATGTTAACAAACCTTTTGAGAGATAAAAATGTTGCACCAAGACTGGTTCCAATCATACCTGATGAGGCCAGAACATTCGGAATGGAGGGTTTTTTCCAAAAAATAGGAATTTATGCTCACGAAGGTCAAAAATATGAGCCAGAAGATTCTGCTCAATTAAGTTCGTATAAAGAGGAAAAGAGTGGTCAAGTTTTAGAGGAAGGAATTAACGAGGCTGGAGCGATGTCATCTTGGATCGCTGCAGGAACTTCATATACAAACCATGATATAGAAATGATCCCAATTTATCTTTTTTACTCAATGTTTGGCTTTCAGAGAATTGGAGATTTTGCTTGGGCGGGTGCTGATAGCCAGTCCAGAGGGTTTTTGATCGGAGCAACCGCTGGAAGAACAACTCTTGCTGGGGAAGGTTTACAACATCAAGATGGTCATAGTCATTTAATGGCTTCAACTATTCCTAATTGCAGATCATACGATCCAACATTTCACTACGAGCTTGCAGTCATTTTTCGAGAAGGTTTAAGAAGAATGCATGAGAAAAAAGAGAATATTTTCTATTATATTACAACCATGAATGAAAATTATCCTCATCCAGAAATGCCAAAAGATAAATCATGTGAGGATGGTATTTTAAAAGGAATGTATAAAATAAAGGAGTTTAACAAGTATAAAAAAACTAAAATTCAATTTCTTGGATCTGGCACAATCTTAAGAGAAATGATAGCTGGTGCCGAAATATTACAAAATGAGTATCAAATCGATAGTGAGATTTGGAGTGTAACCAGCTTTAATGAATTAAGAAGGGATGGCCTTGAGGTAGAGAGATACAATCTTCTAAATCCTGATAAAGAGCCTAAAAAAAGCTATGTAGAAAAATGTTTGGGTAATACTGAAGGACCAATTTTAGCAGCTTCTGATTATATGAGAATGAATTCTGACCAGATTAGACCATACGTAAATAAAAGTTTTTATTCATTAGGAACGGATGGATTTGGTCGAAGTGATACAAGAAAGAAGTTAAGAAAATTTTTTGAAGTTGATAAGGAACATATCACAACATATGGTTTGAGTATTTTAGCTAAGGAACAGCTTATTGCATCAAAATATGTAAAAGAAGCAATCAAAAAGTATAAGATTGATATTGATAAACCTATGCCAACAAAATTATAGAATGCCCAAAAAAGATATAAAAGTTCCAAATATTGGTGAATTTAAAGATGTAGAGGTTATTGAAATTATAGTCAAAAAGGGTCAAGAGATTAAAAAAAATGATCCTTTAATAACAATTGAAAGTGATAAATCGAGTGTTGAAATACCTTCATTACATAATGGAATAGTTACAGAATTAAATTTAAATGTTGGGGATAAGGTTTCTGAAGGTGATAAAATATTAGAAATTGAATTAAAAGATAATCAAGTAGAAACTCAATTAAAAACTGAAGAAATAAAAACAATTAAAAAAGAAAATACTAAGGAAAAAAAAATAGAAATTAAAAAAGAAGTTGGATCAAAAAATGTTATCGTAAAAGATTTTTCTAAAAAAACTGCAGCCTCACCAAAAGTCAGAAAATTTGCAAGAGAACTTGGTGTTGATATTAGTAAAGTTGAAGGTAGTGAAAGACTAGGAAGAGTAACTGAAAGTGATGTAAAGTCATTTGTCGCAAATAAACCTGAGATAAATTCTGAAAAAGAATTCAAAAAAGATGAAACGATAGAACTAGAATATCCTCACTCTGAATTTGGAAAAACAGAAATAAAGGATATTCCAAGAGTGAAAAGACTTTCGTCTAAATATCTTATGAATTCTTGGACCAATATTCCCCATGTGACCAATCATGATGAAGCAGATATAACTGAATTAGAGGAGTTTAGAACATCTCTTACAGATATTTACACTGGAGAAAAAAAAAAAATTACTCCTTTAGCTTTTATCGTCAAAGCATTAACTGCATCACTTAAAAAATTTCCAAATTTTAATTCATCTATAGATGAAATTGATAAAGGAAAAATGACCTTAAAAAAGTATTACCATATTGGAATAGCAGTAGATACGAAGCATGGACTTATGGTGCCAAAACTAAGAAATGCTGATAATAAGAATATTTCATTAATTGGAAACGAACTTAAAAATTTAAGTGATCAGTGTAGGAATCTTAAAATTGATAAAAAAGAATTATTTGGTGGTTCCATGACAATAACAAGTCTAGGAGGTATTGGCGGTTCTTTTTTTACACCTATAATTAATTATCCTGAAGTTGCAATTTTGGGAGTTGGCAAATCTCAAAAAAAACAAATTTTTATTGATGGAAAATTTATTACACGAACAATGTTACCTTTATCTTTATCATATGATCACAGAATAATTGATGGAGCTGAAGCAGCTCGATTTAACAACGATTTGAAAGACAATCTTGGAAAAAATTTTGCTTACAAATTAGCTGTGTAAAAATATGTCAAAAACTCTCTCATTATTTAGTGCACTATTATGCACTTTCATTTGGGGGACTACATTTATTGCACAAGATACAGGCATGGACGACATCGGCCCATTCACTTTTAATTCAGTAAGATTTTTTGTGGGTTTTTTAGCAATTGTTCCTTTAGCATTAATGTTTGAAGCAAAAAAACTAAAAAAAGAATTTAGGTTTGATAAAAAAACATTCATTATCCTGTCCTTTTTAATCGGACTATCATTATTTTTGGGCTCAGCATTACAACAGGTTGCGTTGCTTTACACTGATGTAGCAAATGCTGCTTTTTTTACAATTTTTTATGTGCCAATGGTCCCAATAATTATTTTCTTCTTTAAAAAAAGATTTTTTACACTGGAGTGTATGGCCATCAGTAATTTTATGTTTAATCGGTGGATATTTATTAACAAATTTTCAAGATGCAACTGTAAGATTAGGTGATACCCTTGTGGTATTAGGAGCTTTATTTTGGAGTACACATATTATTTTTACTGGTATGATTGTCAAAAAGTACAATCTACCATTGACTATTGGTGCAATTCAAACTCTGCTAGTTGCTCTATTCTCATTTATAATAGGTTTATTTTCTGAAGAATTTGTAATCGCTAATATATTAAATGAAATAGACTCGATTTTATATGCTGGTATTTTATCAGGTGGTTTTGCATTTGTTTTACAAATTTATGCTCAAAGAAATATAACTCCAGCACCAGCAGCAATAATTTTTTCTTTGGAGGGTGTGTTTGCAACAATTGCCGCCTGGTTTCTTTTAAATCAAATATTAGGCATTAATAATTTACTTGGTTGTTTTTTTATATTAAGTGGAGTTTTATTATCTCAATTAGTTCCATTAATAAGGAAAGCAAGTTAAATATATATTATATAAAATAAAATTAAGCCAAGAATTATCCGATAAATTACAAAAACATTAAAAGAAATTTTACTTATAAATTTAAGAAAATACTTAATTGTAAAAAATGAAAACATAAATGATAAAAAAGTAGCAATAAATAATAAATAATTAATTTCTATTGATTGTTCAAAAGCCTCTCTTAAACCTAAGAAGCTTGCTCCTGCTAATGCAGGTATAGACAGTAAAAAAGAAATTTTACTAGCGTCTGTTCTATTGAAATTCAAAAATCTTGCTGCCGTAATCGTTATTCCAGCCCTACTAACCCCTGGTATCAACGCTAATATTTGAAATAAACCAATTAATAAAACTGATTTAATATTTAAATCTGTAGAAATATTTCGATCAATTTTTCTTTGATCAGCAAAGAAAAGTATGAATCCAAAAAAATAGTGTTGTTGATGCAATTACTTTTGTGTTTCTTAAAAGATGAATAAATTCGGTTGAATATAAAATATATCCAAAAAATATTAAAGGCAAGGAGCCAATAATTATTAAACTTAATAACCTATTATTATTTCTTAGATCAAATAGCTCTTTTCTAAAATAAAAAATTACTGCAATTAATGAGCCTAAATGTAGACTTATGTCTATTAATAAAGAACTTGTTTCTAAATCATAAAAATTTGATACCAATATTAAATGAGCTGACGAACTTATGGGTAAAAATTCAGAAATTCCTTGAACAGCAGAAAGAATTAAAATTTCTATAAAATCTTGCAACATACATGTGTCGTAGCTTAAAAAATATTCATTTTAAACAATTCGATTTAATCATATTAGGTATGCAAAAATCAGATTAAGTAGATTTTAAGCTAAATATTATTATAAATAGGTAATAATAACTGACCTATTTATTTCTTTTACTAATAAGAACTATGTATATTTTGCGATAAATTTATAAAAATTTATGACTGATAAAATGCTAAAATTCGTAAAAATAGGTCAACAAACCCCACCTAAAAGAGGAGTTGATAATAGGAAAGATGATTTTAATGAAATCTATGATGAATTTATCACTCAAAAAGCACAAGAGCAGTCAAGTAGATGCTCTCAATGTGGCGTTCCTTTTTGCCAAGTCCATTGTCCTTTAAGTAACAACATCCCTGATTGGCTTAAATTGACTGCTGAAGGCAGATTGAAGGAAGCTTATGAATTATCTCAAAGTACAAATAATATGCCTGAGGTTTGTGGCAGAATATGCCCTCAAGACAGACTATGTGAGGGTAATTGTGTTATTGAGCAGTCAGGTCATGGCACTGTAACAATTGGATCAGTTGAAAAATATATTACTGATAGTGCTTGGGAGAACGGATGGGTAAAGCCTATATCAATCAAACACGAAAAAGACCAAAGTGTTGGAATAATTGGTGCTGGACCCGCTGGACTGGCAGCTGCTGAACAACTTAGGAAAAATGGATATCAAATTACTGTTTATGACAGATATGACAGAGCGGGCGGTTTGTTAATTTATGGAATTCCAAATTTTAAATTAGAAAAACATGTGGTCGAGAGGAGAACAAAATTGTTGAAAGATGGTGGAATTAAATTTGAACAAAATTTTGAGGTTGGTAAGGATGCAACTTTAGAGCAATTGAGAAAAAAACATGATGCAATTTTAATTGCTACTGGAGTTTATAAACCAAGAGAAATTAATCTACCAGGTAATGATTTAGATAATATTTTTCCTGCTATGGAGTTTTTAACAGCATCAAACAAAAAAGGGGTTGGGAGATAAAGTTGATTTATTCGATAAAGGTATATTAAACGCTGAAGGTAAAGATGTAGTTGTTATTGGAGGTGGAGATACCGCAATGGATTGTGTTCGAACATCTGTAAGACAAAAAGCTAATTCAGTTAAATGTTTATATAGAAGAGATAAAGATAATATGCCTGGATCTGCAAGAGAAGTAGCTAATGCAGAAGAAGAGGGTGTTGAATTTGTTTGGTTGTCTAGTCCAAAAGAATTTAGAGGAAAAAATAAAATTGAAAAATTAATTGTAGATCAAATTCAACTTGGAGATCCGGATGACTCAGGTAGAAGAAGACCAGAAATTAAACAAGGATCTGAATTTGAAATTAAAGCAGATATGGTAATAAAAGCTTTAGGATTTGATCCAGAAAACTTGCCATTATTATTTGAGGCACAAGAATTACAAGTTACAAAATGGGGAACAATTAAAACAGACTTTGACACTATGGAAACTAATATAAAAGGAGTCTTTGCTGCTGGGGATATCGTAAGAGGTGCATCTTTAGTTGTTTGGGCAATTAAAGATGGTAGAGATGCTGCTTTATCAATCAAATCTTATCTTGAAAATATCGAATTAAAAAAATCTAAAGTTGCATAATGAGTATATATAAAAAAAATTTAGAATTACTTACTAAAAACAATATTTATTCTAAGGAAATGGAACATGATGCATGTGGCGTAGGGTTAATTGCATCAACAGAGGGAAAAAAATCAAGAGAGGTTGTAGAATATGGAATTGAAGCTTTAAAGGCTGTTTGGCATCGAGGAGCTGTTGATGCTGATGGAAAAACAGGTGATGGAGCAGGAATACATTTAGAAATTCCCAAAGATTTCTTTGTTGAAAAAATAGAGGTTACAGGTCACACACATGATGGCTCTGATATTTGTGTTGGAATGATTTTTTTACCAAGAAATGATTACTCCTCACAAGAAAGCTGTAAAACAATTGTAGAAAGTGAGTTAACTAAAAACGATTTTAGTATCTATGGATGGAGACAGGTGCCTGTTAATCCAAAAGTTTTAGGAGAAAAAGCTTTTCAAACTATGCCAGAGATAATTCAAGTGCTTTTTAAATCGAATGATAAAAATTTGCTTGATAAAGAGCTTGAAAGAAAAATTTATGAAACAAGAAAAAAAATTGAGAATAAAGCATTCAATTTATCATTAAATAATTTTTATATTTGCTCGATAAGTTCTAAATCAATTATCTATAAGGGCATGTTTTTAGCTGAGGCTATCTCAGATTTTTTCTTAGATTTAAAAGACGAAAGATTTATTTCAAGATTTGCAATTTTTCATCAGAGATTTTCAACTAATACTGCTCCAAGCTGGAGTTTGGCACAACCATTTAGAGCAGTTGCCCATAATGGTGAAATTAATACTTACAAAGGCAATAAAAACTGGATGAGAGTTCATGAACAAGAGATGAGTAGCCCTCTTTTTGAAAATGTTGAAAATTTAAAGCCAGTTATACAAAAAGGAGTTTCTGACTCTGCCGCACTGGATAATGTTTTTGAGTTATTAAATAAATCTGGCCAACCTGCACCTTTAGCAAAATTAATGATGATTCCTGATGCTTGGTCAAAAAGAAATAAAACTCTTCCAAAAAGCCATCAACAATTGTTTAATTTTTTAAATAGTACTATGGAACCTTGGGATGGACCTGCTGCTATTGCTGCAACAGATAATGAATGGGTCATTGCA
The DNA here is from genome assembly GCA_902616025.1 of uncultured Pelagibacteraceae bacterium. Classification (GTDB taxonomy): domain Bacteria; phylum Pseudomonadota; class Alphaproteobacteria; order Pelagibacterales; family Pelagibacteraceae; genus Pelagibacter. The sequence continues at coordinate 10,620 of CACMRE010000007.1, forward strand.
GCTAATGATCGTAATGGTTTAAGGCCTTTAAGATTCGCAATAACAAAAGATAAGTTTCTCTTTGCTGGATCTGAAACTGGAATGATTGAATTAAATGAAAAAAGAATTTTATCAAAAGGAAGACTTGGCCCAGGGGAGATAATTGGTGTTAGAATTGAAAAAGGCAAAGTGTTTACGAATAATCAAATTAAAGACTATTTGGCAAAAGAATATAAGCATTTCAATTCTCAGATAATAGATTTAGATGAAAAATTATCTATTTCTAATGAAAAACGTAATTTTGATGGTGAAGATCTAAGGAGACGACAACACACTTTTGGAATTAGTTTAGAGGACTTAGAGCTAATTTTACATCCAATGGCTGAAGATGCAAAAGAAGCGACGGGTTCCATGGGTGATGATACGCCTTTAGCAGTTTTATCGGACAAATACAGACCACTATATCATTTTTTTAGACAAAACTTTAGCCAAGTGACCAATCCACCGATTGACTCTTTAAGAGAAAATAAAGTTATGAGTTTGAAAACTAGATTTGGTAATCTTGGGAATATTTTAGATTTTGATACTTTAACCAAAGAAAATATTTATGTTTTAAATAGTCCGATATTATCGAATTCACAATTTAACAAATTTATTAATTTTTTTGGAAAAAATTCTGTCTCTATAGATTGTACTTTCTCGAATGATCAAAGTTTATTTGATTCTATTAAAAGGATCCAAAAAGAGTCAGAAATTGCCGTTAGACAGGGAGTTACACAATTAATTTTAAGCGATAAAGCTATTTCAGATACAAGTATGCCCATGCCAATGTTGTTATGCGTTGGTGCGATTAATACTTTTTTAATTGATAAAAAATTAAGAGGATATGTTTCAATTAATGTTCAATCTGGTGAAGCTTTGGACACCCACTCTTTTGCAACATTAATAGGTGTTGGAGCAACAACAGTTAATCCATATATAGCTTTTGATAGTTTATACCAAAGGCATGAGAAAAAGTTATTTGGCCAGTATAGTTTTGATGAATGTGTCGAAAGATATATCAAATCAGTGAATGCAGGATTATTAAAAATCATGTCAAAAATGGGTATATCTGTTTTAAGTTCGTATAGAGGCGGATGTAATTTTGAAACTGTTGGTCTAAGCAGATCAATAGTTGATGATTATTTTCCGGGAGTGACTTCAAAAATTTCGGGTATTGGATTGTCAGGAATCGAAAAAAAAATACGTGAAATACATAAAGAGGCATTTGAGAGCACCGATACGGTGTTACCTATTGGTGGGATTTATAGATACAGAAAAAATGGAGAAACACACCAATATCAGGGCAGATTAATCCACTTATTACAAAGCGCTGTAGGATCAAACTCGTATACAGCTTATAAAAAATATGCTGAGGGAATATATAACTTGCCACCAATTAACCTAAGGGATTTGATAGATTTTAGAAAAAAAAAATTAGGACCATCTATTCAAATTTCTGAAGTTGAACCAATAGAAAAAATATTAAAAAGATTTGGTAGTGGAAGTATGTCTCACGGAGCATTGTCTAAGGAGGCACACGAAACATTAGCTATTGGGATGAATCGAATTAAAGGTGCATCCTGTAGCGGTGAAGGTGGTGAAGATGCAAATAGATTTAAGATCATGGACTCTGGTGATAGCGCAAACTCGAGAGTAAAACAAATTGCGTCAGCAAGATTTGGTGTAACAGTTAATTATTTAAACAATTGTAATGAAATTGAGATTAAAATTGCTCAAGGTGCAAAACCTGGTGAAGGTGGTCAATTACCAGGATTTAAAGTAACAGATGAGATTGCCAAGCTAAGACATTCAACACCAGGTGTAACACTAATTTCCCCACCTCCGCATCATGATATTTATTCGATTGAGGATTTAGCTCAGCTTATTTATGATTTAAAACAAATCAATCCTAAGGCAAGGATTGGAGTTAAACTGGTTGCATCTTCTGGCGTTGGTACTATTGCAGCCGGTGTTGCAAAAGCAAAAGCTGATATAATTTTAATTTCTGGACATAATGGAGGAACCGGAGCCACACCTCAAACAAGTGTAAAATACGTAGGTATTCCGTGGGAGATGGGACTAACAGAGGCCAATCAAGTTTTAACATTAAATAATCTAAGACATAAAGTTACTTTAAGAACCGATGGAGGTATTAAAACCGGAAGAGATGTTGTTATCGCAGCAATGATGGGTGCAGAGGAGTATGGTGTAGCAACTACTGCTCTAGTAGCGATGGGTTGTATTATGGTAAGGCAATGTCACTCTAACACTTGTCCTGTAGGAGTATGTACGCAAGATGAAAAATTGAGAGAAAAATTCACTGGAACTCCTGATAAAGTTGTAAATTTATTTACATTTATTGCTACAGAGGTAAGAGAAATTTTAGCTTCACTTGGTTTTAAATCTTTAAATGACGTTATCGGTCGAACAGATTTATTAATGCAGGTAAGTAAAGCCTCGCCTAATCTAGATGATTTAGATCTTAATCCATTATTCGTCCAAGCAGATCCCGGCAATAATAAGAGGTATTGTGAGATATCAGAAATTAATCAAGTTCCTAATACACTAGATCAAGAAATTTGGCCTCAAGTAGAAAAGGCTTTAGATAACTCAGAAAAAATAAATAACGAGTTTTTAATTAAAAATACTAATAGAGCTGTAGGTACTAGAATTTCACATCACTTATATAAAAAATATGGTTATGAAAAATTAGAGGAAAATTTTTTAACTCTAGATTTTAAAGGTTCAGCCGGACAATCGTTTGGTGCATTTACAGCAAAAGGACTTAAACTTAATTTAAAAGGCGATGCAAATGATTATGTTGGGAAAGGTTTGTCAGGAGCAACCATTTCAATAAAACTACCTGATGAAAGCAATTTAATTTCTAATGAGAATACTATTATTGGCAACACAGTTCTTTATGGTGCAACGTCAGGTAAACTTTTTGCAGCTGGTCAAGCTGGGGATAGATTTGCGGTAAGAAATTCTGGTGCCACAACTGTTATCGAAGGCTGTGATTCAAATGGTTGTGAATATATGACCGGTGGTACAGCAGTAATTCTTGGAGATGTTGGAGATAATTTTGCAGCCGGCATGACAGGAGGAATGGCTTTTATTTACGATAAATCAAAAGAATTTGAAAAAAAAGTTAATCCGGACTCAGTTGTATGGCAAAATGTTGAAACTGAGTATTGGTCAAAATTTTTAAAAGAATTGGTACTCGAACATAGTAATGAAACAGGATCCAGTTTATCAAAAAAAATAATTGATGACTTTGAAAACGAGTTAAAGAATTTTGTACAGGTTTGTCCTAAAGAAATGTTAGATAAGCTTAAAAATCCAATCTCTACAAAAACAAAAATACAAAAAGTTAGTTAATTATTAATTTTAATTCTTTTTTCAATATCTTGAGCCATTTTGAGGAAGATAAACTATGGTCACCATTTTTTATAACTACTAATTTCTTTTTCTTAGATTGAAATATTTTTAAAACTTTTTTTGAGTAAATTACAGGTACAGATTTATCTTTACTCCCGTGAACCATTGTTACACTTATATTTTGACTTATTTTTTTATTTAAAATTTTATTTTTTCTTCCATCTTTAATCAATTGGTAAGTGATTGGGTATTCATAATCACCATGTTTTAAATTTATGAAACCTTTTTTTTTGATTTCAATCTTCATTTTATTAGAAAATTTATTCCACATTAGTTTATCAAGAAATTCTGGCGCTGAACCTATTCCTAAAAAACCTTTAATTTTGTTTTTGATAAGACTAAACTGGTTTAAAGAAATCCAAGCCCCCATACTTGATCCAATAAATATAATATCGTTTTTTTTGACGACTTTTTGAATTACTAAAGTAGTATCCCTAGTCCATTTTGAAATATTACCATTAATAAATTTTCCTGATGATTTACCATGACCTGAATATTCTAAAGCAAGAAAACCTAGTTTATTTTGTTTTGCAAATTTTAAAAATGCTTGAGGTTTTTTACCTTCCAAATCTGACATAAAACCATGTAAAAAAACAATGTAGGGGGCATTTTTTTGATGTAGTTTCAAATATCTTATTTTTCTAGTAGTGGAAATTTTTAAGTAATTAAAATTTGTCATAAAAGTTTATTAGTTTTGTCTATTATTATATAATTATTCTAAATGTCATCTAATTTAAATGTTTTGCAAGTAATCCCAAAATTAGGTTACGGAGGCGCAGAAACTGGTTGCTATGATATTGCACATTTTTTACCTGAAAATAATTGTAAATCTTACATTGTTACAAGTGGTGGAGAGTTAACTAAGTTTATTGATAAAAAAAAAGTAAAATTAATAAGGCTTCCTGTACATAGTAAAAATCCATTATTGATTTTGATAAATTCAATTATTTTAATAGCAATAATTTTGATTTTTAACATCTCAATTGTTCACGCAAGAAGTCGAGCGCCAGCTTGGTCGTGTTTATTTGCAACAAAATTAACTAGAAGAAAGTTTGTTACTACATTTCATGGGACTTATAATTTTAGAGGTAGATTAAAAAAATTTTATAATTCAGTAATGGTAAGGTCAGATTTAGTAATAGCAGGATCAAACTTTATCTTTTCACATATTCAAGAGAATTATCAGGAATTCTTGAATTCTAAAAAAAAATTTTTAGTAATTTTTAGGGGCATAAATGTAGATTATTTTGATCCAACTACCAAAATTGAAACTGATGAAAAAAAACTTTTAAATGAGTGGAATATTATTGATGAAAAAAAAATAATTCTTATGCCAGGTCGACTTACGTCATGGAAGGGTCAAGAATTATTTATTGAGGCAATAAATTTAGTTAAAATTGAATTAGGATACGAAGCATTTCATGTTGTAATATTAGGCAATGATCAGGGAAGAGATTCTTATAAAGAAAAACTTATCAAATTAACTGAAAAATATAATTTGAACAATCAAGTAAAATTCATAGACCATTGTAAGGATATGGCTTTAGCTTATAAAGTTTCTGATATTATAGTTTCAGCATCGATTGAACCAGAAGCTTTTGGAAGAGTTGCGGTAGAGGCACAATCTATGGAAAAAATAATCATTGCAAGTAATATCGGAGGATCAAATGAGACAATTTTAAACGAAAAAACTGGGTTGTTATTTGAATCTGGTGATGCTGGCTCCTTGAGTAAAAAAATCATTCAAGCAATGACAATGGACGAAACTTCCTTAAAATTAATGGGTAAGGAGGGAAGAAAAAACATTATAAAAAAATTTAATGTTGAAAAAATGTGTTTTTCTACTTATTCAGAGTATAAGAGATTACTAAATTAAATGCCCATAATTACTTTACCAGACGGAAACAATTTAGATTTTCCTAAAAAAGTGACAGGCTTAGAGATTGCTGAAAAAATTAGCAAATCACTAGCAAAACAAGCCTTGATAATGAGTGTGAATGGAGAATTAAAAGATTTATATTTTTCGATTGATAAAGATTGTTCCGTTAAAATTTTTACAGCAAAAGACCCAGAGGGTTTAGAAGTTATTAGACATGACGCTGCACATATCATGGCTATGGCAGTTCAAGAATTATATCCAGGCACCCAAGTTACTATTGGACCAGTTATAGAAAATGGATTTTATTATGACTTTGCCAGAAAGGAGCCCTTTACAAATGACGATCTCAAAAAAATTGAAGAAAGGATGTCAAAAATAATCGACAAAGATTTAAAAACAAGACGAGAAGTATGGGAAAGAGATAAAGCAATTAAACATTTTAAAAAAATTGGAGAAAAATATAAGGCAGAAATCATTGAGAGTATTCCGGAAACTGAAGAACTTTCAGTCTATCATCATGGTGATACTTGGTATGATTTATGCAGAGGACCTCATTTAGTATCATCTAGTAAAATTGGTAAAGCCTTTAAACTTACAAAAGTTTCAGGTGCATATTGGCGAGGTGACTCAAAAAATGAAATGCTTCAAAGGATCTACGGAACAAGTTGGGCCTCCCAGAAAGATTTAGACGATTATTTAAAAAGAATTGAAGAGGCAGAAAAAAGAGATCATCGTAAATTAGGCAAAGAAATGGATTTGTTTCATTTTAGAGAAGAAAGTCCAGGATCAGTTTTTTGGCATGAGAAAGGTTGGACGTTATTTCAAAAATTAATTAATTACATGAGAGCTAAACAGGACCTAGCCGGATACAAAGAGGTGAACACACCAGAGGTATTAGACAGATTATTGTGGGAAAAATCAGGTCATTGGGAAAAATATGGGGAAAACATGTATACCTCAGAAACTCCTGATGAAAAAGTTTTTGCAATTAAACCAATGAATTGCCCTGGACACATACAAGTTTTTAATCAAGGTCTTAAAAGTTATCGAGATTTACCTCTAAGAATTACTGAGTTTGGAAAAGTTCATAGATATGAACCATCTGGTGCTTTACATGGGTTATTAAGAGTAAGAGCATTCACTCAAGATGATGCTCATATTTTTTGCTCCGAAGATCAAATCACAAGTGAATGTTTAAATGTTACAAATTTGATATTAGAAATTTATAAAGATTTAGGTTTCGAAAATGTAATTCTTAAATATGCTGATAGGCCAGCAGTAAGAGTTGGTGAGGATGAAATTTGGGATAAGGCTGAAGCATCTTTGTTAAAGGCAGTCAAAGCATCTAAACTTGAGTACAGTATAAATAAAGGTGAGGGAGCATTTTACGGTCCAAAAATAGAGTTTGTTTTAAGAGATGCAATAGGAAGAGATTGGCAGTGTGGAACTGTCCAAGTTGATTTAAATTTACCAGGTAGATTAGATGCATCATATGTAGATAAAGATGGTACTAAGAAAGTTCCTGTAATGTTACATCGTGCATTATTTGGATCACTCGAGAGATTTATAGGTATTCTGATTGAAAACTATGCTGGAAAATTTCCATTTTGGATATCTCCGTTACAAACAGTTGTAATACCTATTTCTGAAGACTTCGAAGAATACGCAAAAAAAGTTTCCACTAAGATAAGAGAAGCTGGTATTACATCAATGGTTGATTTAAAAAATCATAATTTAAATTATAAAATAAGGGATCATTCATTAGCAAAAATACCTCTTTTAATAATTTGTGGTAAAAAAGAAGTTGACAGTAACTCAGTAACCATTAGAAGATTGGATTCAAATAAACAAGAAAATATGGAACTAAACTCATTTCTAAAAAAATTTTCTGCTTTAAACAAAGCACCTTCAAATATTTAAGTGGCAGATTTTAAGCAAAACTATTTTCAAAGAAGAACCAAGGATCGCGGACCTCGATCAAATAACAGAATTTCCTCACCTGAGGTTCAAGTTATTGCAAGTGATGGAGAAAACTTAGGCGTTTTAAATACTAATGAGGCAATCTCAATGGCAAAAAATCAAGGTTTGGATTTAATCGAAATTGCCCCAAATGCTAATCCCCCAGTTTGTAAAATTATGGACATGGGAAAATATAAATATGATGCACAAAAAAAAGCAAACCTTGCAAAAAAGAAACAAAAAATAATTGCTTTAAAGGAAATTAAAATGAGACCAGTGACTGAAACGCATGATTATGAATTTAAAGTAAAAAATGCTAAAAAATTTATTGCTAAAGGTGACAAGGTAAAGTTTACCATTAGGTTTAAAGGACGTGAACTTCAACACTCTCATTTAGGGAATGAATTGATGGCCAAAATTAAAGAGGATATGAAAGATATTGGTAAAGTTGAATTGCACCCCAAGTTTGATGGGAAGCAAATGATTATGGTAATTCAACCTTTATAGGCTTTAATATAGGTTGTAAATTTTCAACATTCTTTGTATAACCTCGTTCAATTATGCCAAAATTAAAAACAAAGAGCTCAGCAAAAAAAAGATTTAAAATTTCAGCTAGAGGGAAAGTTATGATGGCTCAAGCTGGAAAGAGGCATGGCATGATAAAAAGAACTAATTCTCAGATTAGAAAACTTAGGGGTACTACTGCGATGTCAAAACAAGACGGTAAGATTGTTAAATCGTATATGCCCTACAGCTTAAGAGGTTAAAATGGCAAGAGTTAAAAGGGGTGTAACAAGTAGAGCTAAACATAAAAAAGTTTTAAAAGCTGTAAAAGGTCAGTGGGGAAGAAGAAAAAATACTATTAGAGCTGCAAAGCAAGCTATGGAAAAAGCTATGCAATATGCATACAGAGATCGAAGAAATAAGAAAAGAGATTTCAAATCATTGTGGATACAAAGAATCAATGCGGGTGTAAGAGCTGAAGGTTTGACATATTCCAAGTTTATCTACGGTTTAAATAAATGTGGAATTAAAATTGATAGAAAAATTTTAGCTGAGATAGCCTATGATAGCCCAGAAGCCTTTAAAACTATTGTCCAAAAAGCACAATCTGCTTTAAATTAATCTTCACTATTGTTTTATTTCGCTGAAGAAATAATCTGTAAAAATGTCTGATCTAAAAAAAATAAAAGACGAATTTGTATCAAAGTTAAAAGGTAAATTAGATCTAGCAGAACTTAATCAAATAAAATCTAATCTATTTGGTAAAAATGGTTTGATCTCATCTCAATTTAAAAAAATAGTTACTATTGATGCCACAGAAAGAAAAAAATTCGCATCTGATTTGAATATTATTAAGGATGAACTTCAAGATCTTATAAATTTAAAAATAAACGAAATAGAAAAAGTTAATATTAATGAAAAATTGGAAAAAGAAAAAATTGATGTTACTTTACCAGAGCGATCATTTGTAAGAGGTAAAATCCATCCTGTTTCACAAACAATTGATGAAATATCCTCTATATTTTCTGAAATAGGCTTTAGTGTAGAGGAAGGACCAGATGTTGAAAATGAATATAACAATTTTACTGCATTAAATACTCCAGACAATCATCCAGCGAGAGATATGCATGATACGTTTTATCTTGATGAAAAAAAAGAAAGATTGCTACGTACTCATACGTCTCCTGTTCAAATTAGAACAATGTTAAAAGACAAACCACCTTTTAAAATAATTGCACCTGGCAGAACATACAGATCGGATAGTGACCAAACGCATTCACCAATGTTTCACCAAGTTGAAGGTCTTCATATAGACAAAAATATAAATATGGGTCATTTAAAAGGTTGTTTGAATTATTTCATCAAAGAATTTTTTGAAGTTAAAAAAATAAAGATGAGATTTAGGCCAAGTCATTTTCCTTTCACAGAACCATCTGCCGAAGTTGATATTGGATATGAAATCAAAGATGGAAAAATTATTATAGGGGAAGGCGATCAGTGGCTAGAAATACTAGGTTGCGGGATGGTTCATCCAAATGTTTTAAAAAATGTTAAGGTCGATCCAACTAAGTTTCAAGGTTATGCGTTCGGAATAGGAATTGATAGATTAGCGATGTTGAAATATGGAATTAATGATCTTAGAGCTTTCTTTGATTGTGATTATAGATGGTTAAACCATTTTGGATTTGATCCTTTAGACGTACCCACGAACTATAGAGGCCTAAGTAGATGAAAATCACATTTGATTGGTTAAAAGATCATTTAAAAACTAATCTGAAAGAAAAAAATCTTTTAGAACAACTTACCAATATAGGGTTAGAGGTAGAAAGCGTGGAAAGTCTTTCATCTGATAATCAACTATTTAAAATTGCAAAAATTATCAAGACAGAAAAACATCCAAACGCAGATCGACTTAAAGTTTGTGACGTAAATGTCGGTGAGAAAGAGCTTAAAAAGGTTGTGTGTGGTGCGACCAATGCGAGCGAAGGACTTATCACTATATATGCACCTCCAGGCGCAATTATCCCGAAGACTAATACAAAATTAGAAATAGCAAAGATTAGAGGTGTAACTTCTTACGGAATGCTTTGCTCTGAGTCTGAGTTAAATTTATCTGATGAGAGTGATGGTATTACCGAATTATCTAAAAAACATGAAAAAAATATTGGTAAAAGTTATTTTTCAAAATCAAAATCTAATCTTATTGATTTATCTATTACACCTAATCGACCGGATTGTCTTGGTGTGAAGGGAATAGCTAGAGATCTCGCAGCTTCAGGTTTTGGAAGGTTAATAGTATCTAAAGAAAAAAAAATTAAATTAAAAACAAAACAAACTTTAAAAGTTAAGATTAACAAGGAGAAAGGACAAGGGTGTAGTGCTTTTGGAAGTTGTTTAATTAAAAATGTAAAAAATACCGAGAGTCCTCAATGGCTCAAAGATAAATTAATTTCAGTTGGTCAAAAACCTATTTCAGCTATTGTTGATATAACAAATTATGTAATGCTAGATATTAATCGACCATTACACGCATATGATGCTGACAAAATTGAAAAAGGGATATTCGTAAGAAACTCAAAATCTGGAGAAGAGTTTACAGCACTGGACAATAAAATTTATAAGTTAGAAAAAGGTATGTGTGTTATTAGTGACAACAAAGGAGTTTTAGGATTAGGTGGAATTATTGGGGGCACAAGATCGGGCACAGAATTTGATACAAAAAACATATTATTAGAGTCTGCTTATTTTGATCCAAGATCAATTAGAAATACGGCAAAAAAACTAAATTTAGATACAGATGCAAAATTTAGATTTGAAAGAGGAATTGACCCATTATCCATCGAAACTGGTTTAAAGAGAGCGGCATCACTAATTCAAGAAATCTGTGGTGGTGAAGTTAGTAAAATAGATATTCAAAAAACTGAATCTTATAAAACCAAAATTATAAACTTTGATGTAAATTCTTTTGAAAATATAGTTGGATTTAAAATTTCTGAAAAGGAAATCCAAAGAATTTTGACTGATCTTGGTTTTATCATTAAAAAAGAAAAAAATTCTTTAAAGTTGATAGTTCCTTCCTGGAGACCAGATATTTCACAGCAAATAGACATTATTGAAGAGTTGGTGAGAATAAGTGGTTATGACAAAATAAAAACAATTGACCCTATTAAGGATAGATCTAAATCCACTTTAACTAAAACTCAAAGATTATTTCATTTCTTACAAAGAGCAATTGCTTCGAAGGGTTATTTAGAGACAATAACATGGTCATTTACAGATCAAAGTTATAACAATCACTTTAGAGAAGCTGGTAAAGAAATAAAAATTGTAAACCCTATAAGTTCTGAATTAGGAGTTTTAAGAAATTCCATATTTTCAAATTTAATCATGTATATGAGTAAAAATTTGGATAGAGGCTTTAAAGATTTATCTATATTTGAGATAGGTCCTGTTTTTACTGGTTCAAATCCAGGTGAGCAAAAGACAGTAGTTTGCGGTTTGTCAGCCGGTAAAAAAACAAGACTTTCTTGGATCGATAAAGAGAGAAATATTGATTTATTTGATGCAAAAAGGGATGTAGTGCAAACTTTGAGTGAAGCAGGTTATAATTCTGATCATTTTTTTATTGATAGCAAAACACCCAATTATTATCATCCAGGAAAATCCGGTAGAATTTTCTTAGATCATAGTAAAGATAAAGTTGCAGCTTATTTTGGTGAAATTCATCCTAATATTCTAAAAAAAATTGATATTAAAACTGAAAATTTAATAGGTTTTGAAATCTTTTTAGAAAACTTAAAACTTTCAAGAAAAACATTGAAAGATCAAAAATTAAAGTTTTCTGTATCGGATTTTCAAAAATCAGAGCGAGATTTTGCATTTGTAGTTAATAAAGATGTAGAAGCCCAACAGTTAATAAGCGTAATCTCTAATGTGAATCCAAATCTTATTAGCAATATAAAAGTTTTTGATGTTTATGAAGGTGAGAATATTCCAGACAACCAAAAGTCTATAGCGATCAGTATAACAATTCAGTCATCAGAAAAAACTTTGAACGATAAGGACCTAGAGAAAATTAATAATTCAATCATAGAAGCAGTGGAAAATAAAACTGGCGCTAAAATTCGATCTTGAAATTAAAATGAGTACAATCGATAATATCAGAAATTTTGCAATTATTGCCCATATTGATCATGGGAAATCTACAATAGCTGATAGAATAATCCATCAATGTGGTGGTTTGACAGAGAGAGAAATGAAATCACAAGTACTTGACTCTATGGATATAGAAAGGGAGAGAGGTATCACAATAAAAGCACAGACTGTAAAATTAAACTATAAAGCGAAAAATGGAAAAAATTATATTTTAAATATAATAGATACCCCCGGTCATGTAGATTTTAGTTATGAGGTTAGCAGATCTTTGTATGCTTGTGAGGGGTCAATATTAATTGTAGATAGTACTCAGGGTGTAGAAGCTCAAACACTAGCTAATGTTTATCAAGCTCTCGACATTAATCACGAAATAATTCCAGTTTTAAATAAAGTTGATTTACCTGCATCCGATCTGGATAGAACAAAAAAACAAATTGAGGATGTAATAGGAATCGACACTGAAAATGCAATTCCTTGTTCAGGAAAAACAGGGGAAGGTATAAATGATATTTTGGAACAAATTATAGATAAATTACCAAGCCCAAAAGGGTATTCTGAAAAAGATTTAAAATGTTTGTTAGTTGACAGCTGGTATGACACTTATCTAGGTGTTGTAATATTAGTTAGAGTTATTAATGGTAAATTAACTAAAAATATGAAAATTAAAATGCTTTCTACAAATCAAGATTATATTGTTGAAAAAGTTGGAGTTTTTACTCCAAAAGCAAAAAATATAGATGAATTAAATACTGGAGAAATTGGTTTTATTACAACAGGAATAAAGATTCTTTCAGAAACTAAAGTTGGTGACACTATCTGTGACGCTTCAAGACCAATTCCAGATGCGCTACCTGGTTTTAAACCAAGTAAACCTGTCGTATTTTGTGGGTTATTTCCTGTTGATAGTTCTGAATATCAAAAACTTAAAGATGGATTGGCAAAATTACAATTGAATGATGCTAGTTTTTCTTTTGAACCAGAATCATCCTCTGCTTTGGGCTTAGGTTTTAGATGTGGATTTTTGGGCCTTCTTCATTTGGAAATAATTACTGAAAGACTAGAAAGAGAATTTGATGTCAATTTACTTACTACAACTCCTGGGGTTGTTTATAAGATTAATTTGAATAGTGGAGAAATTATTGATTTACAAAATCCCTCAAGTCTTCCTGACCCAACTTTGATAAATTTTATTGAAGAGCCATGGATTAAAGCAACTATTATAACACCAGACCAATATCTTGGATCAATTATCAAACTTTGTCAGGACAAAAGAGGAATTCAAACTAATTTAAGTTATTCTGGAAATAGAGCTGTATTGAGTTATGAGCTACCATTGAATGAAGTTGTTTTTGATTTCAATGATAGAATTAAATCAATGACTAGCGGATATGCAAGTTTTGATTATGAAATATTAGAACATCGTGAGGGTGATTTAGTAAAACTAAGTATATTGGTAAATGGCGAAACAGTAGATGCCTTAGCAATAATGATACATAAGGATTTTGCTCAGAAAACAGGGAGAGAGGTATGCGAAAAATTAAAAACACTTATTCCAAGGCATAATTTTATGATACCTATTCAGGCAGCCATTGGAGGTAAGATTATTGCTAGAGAGACTATCAAAGGATTTAAAAAAGATGTTTTAACAAAAATTCATGGTGGTGGCGCTACCGATAGAAAGCGTAAGTTATTAGAGAAACAAAAAAAAGGAAAAGCTAGATCTAAACAATTTGGAAAAGTTGAGATTCCTCAAGAAGCATTTATTGGTGTCTTAAGAATTGATAAAAATTAGTTTATAACTCTTTTTTCAATATTTTTTTCTATCTTAAATAATAAATCATAAGTTTTAAAAAATAATGATATTTCATTAATTTTATTTTTTTTATAAAATTTTTCTAAAAGAAATTTAATACTTCTTTGGTTCTTTTTTTTGTATCCATCATATATTTCTTTTTTAACATTTTTAAAAATGAATATTTTCTTTGTTTTATTTTTAAGAAAATTTGAAAACATTAAATATATTTGTAATCTTTTAAATGAAAATTCAATCTTTAATTCCTCAAAAAGCCCACTTTCTTTCTTTGTTTTAGAGTAATTCAAAATCTTAAATTTTTTTGGAAAACCGAAATATTTTACCATTAAAGCAAGTGGATGAGGCAACCAATCAAAATAAGGTTTTTTGGTACTATTTTTTATATCTTTTTTACCATAGATCATTTCAATTTTTTTGGAATTTTTGTAACCTTTTTTAAAAATTTTATATTTTTCAAAATTTAAAATATCATTATGATGTATCATAATTTTTTGTTTAAAATTTCTATTCAATTTTGATAATTTTTTAAGCTCATTGAAATTTTCCACTAAAGGTTTCTCAACAATTATATGTTTTTTATTTTTCATAGCATAATTTAGGTACTGATAGTGCGAGTCGACTGGTGAAGTGATTATAATAAGATCAAATATATTTGATCTAAAAAATTTTCTAATGTTCTGTTTTTTTTTTCGTATGTCCCTTTTTGAAAAAATTTTAACTAAATTAAACTTATTCGACTTTTCAATTTCTCCCTGAAAAGCCTTACCCATTTTACCTCTGCCTATTAGTCCAATATTATATACCTTCATTAAAGTAACTTTGGTTTTGGAAAGGGGATTAAAAATTTTCCTCCTTTTTTCTGAAATTTTTTATTTTTTTTAATTATAATGTCTGCATAATTCCATGCAAATATAATTAAAACGTTTATTTTTTTTCTATTTAAAACAGATGGATTTAAAATATTAATTTTTGTACCAGGAATACACAAGCCATGTTTTAATTTGTTATCATCAAAAATAAATTGAATATCTTTTTCAGAAATATTAAAATAATTTAAAAAAGTAGTTGTTTTGGCTGCAGCACCGTAGCCTGCAAAATTCATATGATTTTTTTTACAATTTTGAATAATTGAGTGCAATTTATATTTACAATCTGCAATTTTTTTTTCAAATTTTTTATAGGTGACAGTTTTGAATAAATTTAGTGTTTTTTTTTCTTTCAAGATTTGTTTCTTTATATTTTTTTGAATTCTAATATTTTTGTTTTTTGAAGCATAGACTCTCAACGAGCCTCCTTGAGCATCTGGCGTTTTAAAATTTATAACATTGAGATTGAATTTTTTTACAAATTTACAAATTGGATACAGCGCATGATAATCTAAATGTTCATGATAAATTGTATCAAATGTATTTTTTTTTAATACTGAAGCCCTATAAGAAATTTCAAATATAAATAATCCATCTTTTTTAAGTAGATTTTGAACCCCACTAAAAAAGTCATTTAAATTTTCCACATGAGCGCACACATGATTAGCAGTTATTATATCAAAATCACCATATCTTTTTTTTATTTTATCACTTTCTCTTTTAGTAAAAAAATTATCTATTTGTATTATCCCTTTTTTTTTAGACAATCTTTTTAAATTTTTAGCTGGATCAATTCCAAGTCTAAAATATTTCTTTTCTTCAAAAAAATTAAGAAAGGTTCCATCATTTGAGGCAATATCCAAAATTTTGCCACCATTACTTTTGTATTTTTTTTTTATTTCATCAGCATATTTTTTAAAATGTAGAAAATTTTTTTTGGAGGTATTTGTTTTATAAAGGTAATTACTAAACATTTTAGACGGCTTTATAGAATGGGTTAATTGTAAGTGCCCACAATTAAAACAATATTTTAGGCCTAGAGGATATCTTTTTAATTTCTTACTTATTTTAACTTTTGAGTACGCGTTTGCTAGCGGAGTTTTTCCTAAATCAATAACTTTCTTTAAATTTTTAGAATTACATAAACGACAACATTTTATCTGAACGCAATCTTTTTTTTGCACTATCTATATTTTGAGATTATTTTTTTTATCTTTGGTTCTTTATCCATGTTCAATCTAACCAAATCTTTTTCATAATCGAACTTGTCTCTTTTTCTACTACTATACGAGAGAAAGTGTGTATTCTTTAAAAAGTAGGCTAAATGATCTTGATTATAAGTTGTAAAAAATAAGTCGCCTTTTTTCATAACTTTATAATTCAACTTTGATCCTTTAGATCTATTTCTGTAAAAAAATAATATTTCTCCTTTTAATATGTAACAAAAATGCTCATCTTTTTTGTGATAATGATTTGCTCTTATGGTTCCTTTTTTTGAAAAAATTTCTATTGATGATGAGAAGCCTTTATCTAATATTTTCAACAAGTAACCTCTTTTGTCCTCAAAAACTTTTCCTGTCTTATGAACAAACTTAAATTTTTTTTTCATATTTTTTTGAATATTTTGTAATTTCTTTTATACCACTCAATTATCATTGGAAGATCCTTTATTAAATTTCTTTTTGGTCTCCACCCTAATTTTTTTATTTTTTTTGATGAAACTGAGTACCTTTTATCATTGTATAATCTGT
Organism: uncultured Pelagibacteraceae bacterium; assembly: GCA_902616025.1. GTDB lineage: Bacteria > Pseudomonadota > Alphaproteobacteria > Pelagibacterales > Pelagibacteraceae > Pelagibacter. The sequence continues at coordinate 27,006 of CACMRE010000007.1, forward strand.
CTTTGGTAAATTTAATAAATTTTTTTGGATTTTTTTTGAAGATTTTACAAATATGCTTAGCAATGTTGATATTCTGTTCAAAAAAATTACTTCCAACATTAAATGTGCCTTTATCTCTCTTTTTTACTAAAAGTATTAGTGCATTTGCAAAATCTTCTGCAGATAAATAATATCTGATATTTTTACCATTTCCGTGTATAGGGATTGGTTTATTATGAATTAGATTCACAATAGAAGTTGAAATAAGTTTTTCTGGATATTGTCTAATGCCATAGATATTATTAGCTCTTACAATTATTATTTCTTTTTTATAAGTATATTTGTAACTATTTATCAATATTTCAGCTGCAGCTTTCGATGCAGAATATGGGTTAGTAGGATTTACTAATTGGTTTTCAAAACAGGTGCCGGTTACTTTTTCTCCATATACTTCGTCTGAGCTTACATGTAGAATTTTTTTAACTTTTTTTTTAATACATTCTAAAAAAAACGCATGAGCACCAAGTGAATTGGTTTTTGTAAAATTTAGTGGGGAAATAAAAGAATTATCAACATGACTTTCTGCGGCAATATTTATGGCTAAATCACAATTATTTAAAAAATTTGTATATTTTTTGGTATCATTTATATCACTTTTAATA
>CACMRE010000008.1:0-27574 GCA_902616025.1 uncultured Pelagibacteraceae bacterium
TAAGAAAATTTCAGAAAAAAAAATAATTGAAATGGAAATAAAAAAAACTGGAAAACTGTTTAGTTTTTGTTGTGTAGCTCCATTAATTTTAAAGAACAAAAGTAAAAAAGATATCCAAAAATTTGAAAATATCGGAGCTGATATAGGATTACTATTTCAAGTTGCTGACGATTTAATTGATTATAATGGAAGTCTTTCTGCTGCAGGAAAAAAAACTGGAAAAGATAAGAAAAAAGGTAAAGCAACTCTTATTAGTTTACTGGGAGATAAAAATACTATTAAATATGCGAATAAACTAATTTTAAAAATAAATACTAAGTTAAAAAAGTATGGACCAAAATCTAAGAATTTAACTGAAACTCTAAATTATATTTTAAATAGAAATAAATGAAAAAAAATTACGAATTTTTAGATCAGATTAATTTTCCATCAGACTTAAAAAAAGTTCCTGAAACAAAACTGCAAAAGGTTGCTGATGAATTAAGAGAGGAAATGATCGATGCAGTATCAGTTACTGGAGGACATTTAGGTGCTAGTTTAGGTGTAGTAGAATTAAGCGTAGCATTACATTATATTTTTAACACACCAAATGATAAATTAATTTGGGATGTAGGACACCAATGTTATCCACATAAAATTTTAACAGGAAGAAAAGATAAAATAAGAACACTTCGGCAAGGAGGGGGTCTCTCAGGATTTACTAAGCGTTTAGAAAGTGAATATGATCCTTTCGGAGCTGCGCATAGTTCTACCTCAATTTCATCAGCTTTGGGAATTGCAGAAGCAAATAAATTATCAAAAAAATCAGAGAATGTTATAGCAGTGATTGGTGATGGTGCAATAAGTGCAGGCATGGCTTATGAGGCCATGAATAATGCAGGTGCCTCAAAGACCAAAATGATTGTTATATTAAATGATAACGACATGTCAATTGCAAGGCCTGTTGGAGCAATGGGAACATATTTAGCTAAAATTTTTTCTGGTAAAATATATTTTAGTTTAAGAGAAACTATAAAATTGATTACATCAGCATTTTCAAAAAGATTTAGTGCAAAAGCTGGCAAAGCTGAAGATTTATTGAGATCAGCTGTGACTGGTGGAACTTTATTTAGCTCATTAGGTTTCTATTATATTGGTCCTATCGATGGGCATGATCTTTCTTCATTGATTCCAATTTTAAAAAATGCAAGGGATTCAAAACACCAAGGTCCAATATTAATTCATATAAAAACAAAAAAAGGAAAAGGCTATTCTTTTGCTGAAGAAGCAAAAGATCATTATCATGGTGTATCCAAATTTAATGTAAAGACTGGGGAACAAGAAAAAAGTTCTAGTAAAATACCGTCATACACTAAAGTTTTTGCTGATACTCTGATACAACACGCAAAAAAAGATAGTAAAATTGTTGCAATAACAGCTGCAATGCCAGATGGAACTGGATTAAACAATTTTAGAAAAGAATTTCCAGATAGAACTTATGATGTTGGTATTGCTGAACAACACGCTGTTACGTTTGCAGCTGGCTTAGCGACTGAGAATTATAAACCTTATGCAGCAATTTATTCAACATTTCTTCAGAGAGCATATGATCAAGTCGTTCATGATGTTGCAATACAGAGTTTACCTGTAAGATTTGCAATAGATAGAGCAGGATTAGTTGGAGCTGATGGACCTACACACGCAGGTAGTTTTGACACAACTTATTTAGCAACACTACCAAATTTTATTGTAATGGCTGCAAGTGATGAGGCCGAGTTGGTAAGAATGATTAACACTTCTACAGAAATTAATGATAGACCCTGTGCATTCAGGTATCCAAGAGGGAGTGGTATTGGATCAATATTGCCATCAATTAATGAAAAGATAGAGATTGGTAAATCAAGAATTATTCAAGATGGAAAAAAGTTAGCTTTAATAAACTTTGGTGCAAGATTAAGTGAAAGTTTAAGGGCATCAGAAAATTTAAAAAAAAAAGGTGTTAATATTACAATAGTGGATGCAAGATTTGCCAAGCCATTGGATGAAAATTTGATATGGCAATTAGCAACAACACACGAGGCAATTGTAACTATTGAGGAAGGGTCAATTGGTGGATTCGGCTCTCATGTGATTGATTTTTTAACAAAAAAGGGACTAATGGACTCAAATTTAAAATTTAGATCAATGAAACTTCCAGATATTTTTATTGATCAAGACAAACCTGAAAACATGTATAAACTCGCAAATTTAGATAGCATTTCTATTGAAGAACAAATTTTAGATGTATTAAATTCAAATATTATCTTACAAAAACAAAAATAAAGTAATTATCCACATTGAGCTTGATTCAATAAATAATGATCAAGTAAAACGCATGATAGCATAGCCTCACCCACTGGAACTGCTCTAATTCCAACACACGGATCATGTCTTCCCTTAACAGATATGCTAGTATTTTTTCCAAATTTATTAATTGTCTTTCTGCTCTTTAAAATTGATGATGTAGGTTTTACAGCAAATGAAACAATTATTTGTTGACCAGAAGAGATACCACCAAGAATTCCACCTGCATTATTTGAGTTAAACTTTAATTTATTTTTTGATTTTGAAATTTCATCTGAATTTTCTTCTCCAGACAGTTGAGCGGAATTCATTCCAGAGCCAATATTGACTCCTTTTACAGCATTAATACTCATCATTGCAGATGCAATATCAGAGTCTAGTTTTGAGTAAATTGGTGCCCCCAATCCTGCAGGAATACCATTAGCTCTAATTTCAATTATAGCACCACAGGATGAACCTGCCTTTCTAATACTCAAAAGATATTTTTCCCATATTTTAAGCATGGATTTATCAGGACAAAAAAATGGATTTTTATAAATTATCTTATCATCCCACTTGTTTGTATCGCATCCAAGAATTCCAAGTTGTGTAACTGCACCAGAAATTTTAAATTTTTTACCTAATTTTTTTCTCAAAACTTTTTTTGCTACCGCTCCTGCTGCAACTCTAGAAGCAGTCTCTCTCGCTGAAGACCTTCCACCACCTCTATAATCTCTAATTCCATACTTTTTAAAGTAAGTAAAATCTGCATGACCTGGTCTGAATTTATCCTTAATATCATTATAATCTTTTGAGCGCATATCCTCGTTATAAATTATTAAAGAGATTGGAGTTCCAGTTGTTTTGCCTTCAAAGACTCCTGAAAGAATCTCTACTTTATCACTCTCTTTTCTTTGAGTAGTAAATTTAGATTGACCAGGTTTTCTTTTGTTGAGTTCTATCTGAATATCTCGTTCATTGAGGTTTATTAGTGGTGGACAACCATCTATTATACAACCAATTGCAGGACCATGAGATTCTCCCCATGTAGTGAAACGAAAAACCTTTCCAAAAGTATTAAATGACATTATTTATATTGTATAGATTATTTTGTTAAAATTATGAATGAAAAAAACTCACTAGGGCTTAATAAATGCTTTCTAGATTTAGATGATCCTTTTAAATTATTTGAAAGTTGGTACGAAGAGGCAAAAAAGAACGAAATTAATGATCCAAATGCTTTAGCTCTTGGAACTGCAACAAAACAAGGTGTTCCATCAGTAAGGATGGTGCTTCTTAAAGGTTACGATAAAAATGGATTTGTTTTTTATACTAATCTTAATAGTCAGAAAGGAAACGAAATAAAAGAAAATCCCAATGCAACAATGTGTTTTCATTGGAAAAGTTTGCTTAGGCAAATTAGAATTGTAGGTACTTTGAGCCAAGTAGAAGATGAGGTAGCTGATAGTTATTTTAACTCTAGAGCTTACGAAAGTAGAATTGGGGCTTGGGCATCAAAACAAAGTAGTGAATTAGTCAATAGGGAAGAATTGATAAAATCATTAGAAAAATTTAAAAATAAATACCAAGATCAAAATAATGTTCCAAGACCAAATCATTGGTCAGGCTGGAATTTAAAACCTACAAGCATAGAATTTTGGTTAGATGGAGATAATAGAATACACGAAAGACTAAAGTATAAATTGACAGCAAATAATGGTTGGACCAAAAGTCTTTTAAGCCCCTAAAAATTTCTTGATAAACTAAAAGACGTTAAATTTTCAAGGATATTTTTTTCTTCAGAGTCTTTAAATACCGACAATGAATTTGATGACAAATTAATATAGTGCTTGGCCTTTTGATAACAACTATTTATAATATTGTATTTCTTTATTAAAGATAAGGTATAATTTAAATCATTTTGATTTCTCTCTTCTTTTGCAAAAGTTTTTTTAAGAGTTTCTTTTTCATCTTTATTAGCTTTTTGAAATAGAAGAATTATTGGTAGTGTAATTTTTCCCTCATAGAAGTCTTGACCGATATTTTTTCCAAATATTTTTAATTCTGAATTATAATCTAAAGTGTCATCAGCAATTTGAAAAGTTAAACCTAAATTCCTACCATAAAACTCTAAAGCTTCTTTCTCTTTAGTTTTCATTTCTGATAAAATTGCTCCTACTTTAGTAGCAGCAGCAAATAACTCAGCCGTCTTTGAAGCAATTATTTTCAAATAAGTTTCTTCAAGCATATCAACCTCACCTTTATGCTGGAGTTGTAAAATTTCACCTTGAGCAATTATTGATGATGTTGACGATAATAGTTTTAAAACTTCAATGTTTCCATCTTCTACCATCATTTCAAAACACCTGCTAAGAAGATAATCGCCAGCTAGAACAGATGAGTGGTTACCCCAAATTTTATTTGGTGTTTTTTTACCCCTTCTAATTGAACCATTATCTATAACATCATCATGCATCAAAGTTGCAGCATGAATTAGTTCTACACAAGCTGCTAAATTAATATCTCTGGTACCTTTTGTATAACCACATAACTTTGATGAACCCAAAGTTAATAAGGCTCTTAACCTTTTGCCACCAGTATTTAAATGATAATCTGTCATTTTTTTAACTAGCTCAACATTACTATCTAGTTTTGATTTAATTTTTTCTTCAACAAGCATTAACTTATTTTCAACTGAGTTTTTAAGTTGAAAGTAAGAGTTATTAATTTGTTCTTTAAGTTGAATTACGCTTCCCATAATGTGAGCAAATTAATGTAATAAGTTTCTTTTGATACTTATCAATTGACGCACCTAAATCTTCAATTATAAGGTGTCTTTATATTAATACAAAAATTCTATAAAGTTTTGTTATGCTCTCAATTTTTAAAAAGAAGAAAATTATTCCTCATATTAAATTAGCTGGTGTTATCGGAAATGTAGGTAAATTTAAACAAGGTATAGATTTTTCAGGTCAAGAAGAGATAATTTTAAAGGCTTTTTCTGTAAAAAAAGCACCATGCGTTGCTATTACAATTAATTCTCCTGGTGGATCACCTGTTCAATCACACTTAATCTTTAATTTTATAAGACAACAAGCGAAAAAAAATAAAAAAAAGGTAATAGTTTTTGCAGAGGATATTGCTGCATCAGGAGGCTATTTGATTGCGTGTGCTGGTGATGAAATTTATGCAAACTCTAGTTCAATTATTGGATCTATAGGTGTAATTTATTCATCATTTGGTTTTACAGAATTAATCAAAAAAATTGGAGTTGAAAGAAGAGTTCATACTGCTGGTAAAAATAAAAGCACTCTCGATCCGTTTCTTGACGAAAAAAAAGAAGATATAGAAAGATTAAAAAATATACAATTAGATTTGCATAAAGATTTCATTAATGTTGTTGAAAAAAGTAGAGGTGAAAAACTAAAGAAATCAGAAGTTGAGTTATTTTCTGGAGAGTTTTGGTCTGGAACTAAATCCAAAGAACTTGGTTTGATTGACGAAATAGGTGATGCCAATCAAGTGTTGAGAGAAAAATTTGGAGAAGATGTAATAATCAAAAAATTTGAAAAATCTAAAAGTTGGTTAAGTAAAAAATTATCATCATCTAACGATCACGTCGATCAGGTCGCAAATATATTAGAAGAAAAATCTATTTGGCAAAAATATGGCCTCTAAAAAAAAACCAAAATTTCAAACTTTTCAGGATACAATTTTAAACCTCCAAAAATATTGGAGTAAACATGGTTGTATAATTTTACAACCATATGATATGGAGGTTGGAGCAGGAACTTTTCATCCAGCCACAACTCTGAGGTCACTTGGATCAAAACCATGGAAAGCAGCTTATGTGCAACCTTCTAGAAGACCGACTGATGGAAGATATGGAGATAACCCTAATAGACTTCAGCACTATTATCAATTTCAAGTCATAATTAAACCTTCTCCGTCAAATATAAAAAAACTTTATTTAAATAGTTTGTCTACAATCGGTATTGATCATAAAAATCATGATATTAGATTTGTTGAGGATGATTGGGAAAGTCCAACTTTAGGCGCAGCAGGTCTTGGTTGGGAAGTTTGGTGTGATGGAATGGAAATAACTCAATTTACATATTTTCAACAAATGGCTGGCTTTGAATGTAAACCTGTTTCAGTAGAAATTACTTATGGCTTAGAAAGAATTTGTATGTTCACACAACAAAAAAATAATGTTTATGATTTAATTTGGAATAACGAAAATGTTGAATACAGAGAAGTTTTTTATCAAGCGGAGAAAGAATTTTCGGCTTATAACTTTGAACATGCTAATACCTCGAATCTGTTTAAAATATTTGATATGTTCGAAAGTGAGGCTAAATCATTAATAGATCAAAAAATATCACTCCCAGCTTATGATCAATGCTTAAAAGCAAGTCATGTATTTAATATACTTGATGCAAGAGGAGCTATCAGTGTTGCCCAGAGAGCGGAATATATTGGACGTATAAGAGAAATCACAAAATCTGTTGCTTCAATTTGGATTGACACACAAATATAAAATGGCGGAATTTTTTTTAGAATTATTTAGTGAGGAAATTCCAGCTAATTTACAAAAAAATTTTCGTGAAAAACTTTTAGAGGAATTTAGAGAATATTTTATCAATAAATCTATAAAATCAAAAAAAAGTTTTTCATTATCAACTCCAAACAGAGTGATTATCGTATTCGAGGGTTTACAAAAAAAAATTAAAGTTGTGTCTGAGGAAATTAAAGGACCCAAAACCAGTGCTCCTGTAGAGGCAATAGAGGGTTTTTTGAGATCAAATAAAATTGACAAAAAACAACTTATTAAACGTGATACAGAAAAAGGAGAATTCTACTTTTTTAAAACACCCTCAAAAATATTGAACACTTCAGATTTGTTAAAAGCTTTAATACCAAAACTTTTAGGAAGCTACCAATGGAAAAAATCAATGAAATGGGGTGAATTTAACCTTAATTGGGCAAGACCATTAAAGTCTATTTTATCAGTGTTTGATCAAAAAATAATAGATTTTAAATTTTACCATCTAACTTCGTCTAATAAGACCTTTATTGACAAGGATTATGAAGAAAAAACAGGAGTATTTAAAAATTTCAAATCTTATGAAAGATTTTTGAAGATACATGGAACAATTGTTGATCAAACTAAAAGAAAACAAATTATTCAAAAGGAATTCACAAAGATATTAAGTAAAAAAAAATTATTTATTTTAGAAAATTTAAAATTATTTGATGAAGTTGTAGATTTGGTTGAATGTCCAAACGTTTTACTATGTGATTTTGATAAAAAATTTTTATCAATCCCGAGGGAAATACTTGTTTTGACTATGCAGTCACATCAAAAATATTTTCCTACGATTGATAAAAATAATCAAATTACAAATCAATTTTTACTCGTTGCAAATAAAAAAGACCGAAAAGGGTTAATCAAACTTGGAAATCAAAGAGTTGTTGATGCTAGATTGAGCGATGCAGAATTTTTTTGGAATAAAGATAAAACACAAAATTTAGTGAAAAAAGTATCTGAACTAAAAAGAATTAATTTTTTCAAGGGACTTGGAACCTATTTTGATAAAGTTCAGCGAATGAGAAAATTAGGTGGAATGATATCTGATGAATTATTTATTAGTAAAGAAAAAGTAGAGTTATCAGCATCTATTTGCAAAACAGATTTAACTTCTGATTTAGTTGGTGAGTTTCCTGAATTACAGGGAATTATGGGAGGCTATTTTTCCGCACAACAAGGTTTTGATAAAGATATTTGTTTATCAATAACTGAACAATATTTACCGATTGGATTAGATTCAAATGTACCAAAAAAACCTTTCAGTATTGCTTTATCGATGACAGACAAAATAGATAATCTTGTTGGTTTTTTTGGGATTGATGAAAAACCTACAAGTTCAAAAGATCCGTTTGCACTTAGAAGAATGGCGCTCGGCATAATAAGAATAATAATTGAAAATAAAAAAGATTTAAAATTAAACGATTTAATGAATTATTCTATTGGTTTATATCAAGAACAAAATTTTACTCTTGTAAATGATGAATTAAAAAAAGATTTAAGTAATTTCTTAAAAGATAGATTTAGATATTATCTTAAAGAAAAAGATGTTCGATTTGATATTATTGAAGCATCGATTTCAAATTTTTCAACTAATAAATTGTTTTCATCTTTCGAAAAAGCAAGATGTGTAAATAAAATAATAAATAATCAAATTGGTATAGATATAACATCAAGTTACAAAAGGGCTTCCAATATACTTCAAAGTGAAATGGAAAATAAAGAAATTGAAATAACCAATTCAACTGATCCTGGTATTTTTAAAAGCGATTATGAAAAAAATTTGTTTAAAAAGATTACTGATATAAAGAAGTATTATTCAGATATAGATAATAATGAAAATTTTGAAGAATCTTTATCGGTTTTAGCTGGGGCAAAAAAAGAAATTTTCGAATTTTTTGATAATGTCAAAGTAAATGAAGATAATGAAGATTTAAGAAAAAATCGTTTGGAACTTATAAATATGTTATGTAAAACCTTTCAAAATTTTATGAATTTTCAATTATTAAAAGCAAATAATGAATAAATTGATTTTAAATTTTAAATCTAAAGACTCTAAAAAAATTAAAAATCCCAAAAATTTTTTAGGCGGCAAAGGTGCTAATTTATCGGAAATGGGAAGAATGGGTCTTCCAGTTCCACCTGGATTTACAATTTCAACAAACGTCTGTGATCTTTTTTACCAAAATAAAAAGAGATTGAATTCTTCATTGATAAATCAAATTAAAAAAGAGTTAAAGATAATTGAGAAAGATGTAAAAAAAAAATTTGGAGATCTAAAAAATCCGCTTTTATTATCTGTGAGATCTGGTGCTAGAGTATCTATGCCCGGTATGATGGATACAATACTAAATCTTGGTTTGAATGACAAAACTGTTAAAGCACTAGCCAACAAAACCTCTAACGGAAGATTTGCCAAAGATAGTTATAGAAGATTTATTCAAATGTATGGAAATGTTGTTCTTGGGGTGGAAGGCTATCATTTTGAGGAACTTATAGAAAATTATAAATTAACCAAAGGAGTTTTGCTGGATACTGATCTTGATGAAGATGATTGGGATGGTTTAATAAAAGATTTTAAAAATATTGTTAAAGAAAAAACAAAAAAAGAATTTCCTCAAGATGTTTATCAACAATTATTTGGTGCAATAAGTGCAGTATTTTTATCTTGGGAAAGTAATAGAGCTAAAATTTATAGAAAGTTAAATCAGATACCATCTGAATGGGGAACAGCAGTTAATGTACAATCTATGGTGTTTGGAAATATGGGAAATGATTGTGCCACTGGAGTTGTTTTCACAAGAAATCCTTCAGACGGATCAAATAATATTTATGGAGAGTATTTAATTAATGCTCAAGGAGAGGATGTAGTAGCAGGAACAAGGACACCGCAATATATTACGAAAAAAGCTAAACGAGAGGCAAAAGTTAAGGCACTTTCCATGGAAGAGTCAATGCCTAAAGTTTATTCAGAGCTTCATAAAATTTTAAAGAAGTTAGAAACGCACTATAAAGATATGCAAGATGTGGAATTTACAGTTGAGAATAAGAAGTTATGGATCCTACAAACTAGGTCAGGTAAAAGAACTGCAAAATCAGCAGTTAAAATTGCTGTAGATATGGTTAAAGAAAAATTAATTTCAAAAAAACAAGCAATTTTAAGAATAGATCCAAATTCTTTAGACACATTATTACACCCTACTTTAGATGAAAAAAGTTCTATAGAAATAATTGCAAATGGTTTGCCTGCTTCTCCAGGAGCTGCTAGTGGAAAGGTGGTGTTTACATCTGAAGAAGCTGAGAGACTTAATAATATGATGCAAGATGTAATATTGGTTAGAGTAGAAACTTCTCCAGAAGATATTCAGGGTATGCACGCTGCTAAAGGAATATTGACTGCTAGAGGAGGAATGACAAGTCATGCAGCTGTTGTTGCAAGAGGCATGGGTAGACCATGTGTTTCAGGCTCAAGTGAAATTGATATTGATTATGAAAAAAAAATTTTCAAAACTGCTTCTGTTGAAATTAAAGAAGGCGATATAATCACAATTGATGGGTCCTCTGGAAGAATCATATTAGGAAGCGTTCCAACAGTAAAACCTGAAATTTCTGGTGACTTTTCAAAATTAATGAGTTGGGCTGACAATGTTAGAAAACTTAGAGTAAGAACAAATGCAGAAACCCCATTAGACACAAAAGTTGCAAGAGATTTTGGAGCAGAGGGAATTGGGTTATGCAGAACGGAGCATATGTTCTTCGATGAAGAAAGAATTATTTCTGTTCGAGAGATGATACTTTCCAAAACTAAAGATGATAGATTAAAAGCACTCTTGAAGCTTTTACCACATCAAAAAAAAGATTTTGTTGAAATATTCAAGATTATGCATGGATTACCAGTTACAGTTCGTTTACTTGATCCTCCGTTGCATGAGTTTTTACCAAAATCTGAAAAGGAAATTTCAGAGGTTGCAAAAGTGGTTGGTATAAGTGTTAAAGAAGTAAAATCTAGAATTGATGAACTTCATGAACAAAATCCCATGCTTGGACACAGAGGTTGTAGATTAGGTATTTCATTCCCTGAAATTTATGAAATGCAATGTGAGGCAATTTTTAAAGCTTTGTCAGAGCTTAAAAAAAATAAACAAAAATTTGCATTCCCTGAAATAATGATTCCACTTGTGTCAACTGAGGCAGAAATCAAAATAATGAAAGACCTTGTAATTAATACTGCAAGAAAAGTACAAAAAGAAAATAAAGTAAAAATAGAATTTTTAGTCGGAACAATGATTGAACTACCAAGAGCAGCAATTAAAGCAAAAGATATAGCAAAACATGCTGAGTTTTTTAGCTTTGGGACAAATGATCTAACGCAAACTACTTTTGGTATTAGCAGAGATGATAGTGGAAAATTTCTAAATGATTATATCGAAAACAAGATTTTTTCAATTGATCCGTTTATCTCAATAGATGAAGGTGTAGAAGATTTAGTTGAGATAGCTGTTACCAAAGGAAAAAAACAAAACAAAAAAATTAAGTTAGGTATTTGTGGTGAACACGGAGGTGATCCTAAAAGTATAAATTTTTGCTCAAAAATAGGCCTTAATTATGTTTCATGTTCTCCATATAGAGTTCCAATAGCAAGACTGGCTGCAGCCCAGGCTGAAATAAATAAATAGAATTTAGTTAAGTTATAAATGTTACCAAATTTTTTGAAACCTTATCATACAGCTTTATCTAATTTAATTAGGCTCGGAAGAAAATCAGATGGCGGATATGTTATAGACAAACGTGTTATCAGTAAAACTAGAGCAATTATTACTTGTGGACTTGAAGCCGAATGGAGTTTTGAAAAACAATTTCAAGGATATAATAAAAATTGTAAAATTTTAGCTTTTGACCACACAGTTAACAATAAATTTTGGGCTCATAGATTTTTAAAAGATTTTATTTCTTTATTGTTATTGAGAAAAATTAAACCCAATCAAATATTAGATGTTTTCAAATTTGTGCAATACTTAACTTTTTTCAAGGGTAAAAATAAACATTATTTAAAAAAAATTGTTTCGACAAGGACAAAACAAAATAATCAAATTACAATTTCTGAGGCAATCGGAGATAATAAAGATATTGTTTTAAAAGTAGATATTGAAGGTGATGAATATAAGGTTTTAAAAGAAATTAATAAAAATTTTAATAAACTAAATTTAGTGATTATCGAATTTCATGATCTTCAAAAAAATTTAAAAAAAATAAAAGATTTCATAAATCAATCAAAGCTAAGAAATATTCATATTAATGCAAATAATTATGGCATGGTCGATGACAACGGTATTCCTCAAGTAATTGAAATGACATTAATTAATCCAAAAAAATTTAAGATAAAAAAACAAAAAACAACAAGAAATTATCCTATTCGAGGTTTAGATTACAAAAATCGTAAAAGAGGACCTGAAATTAAAATCTCTTTTAAAAAATAAATATAACGATCAGCTATTTTTTTTTAAAACCGATATTGAACTTGTAGACTCTAAAAAAATTATAATTAATTTTTTATCTTTAGAGACTACCATATCACGAACTCTTTCATTTAGTAAAAAATAATCATGTTTAATAACTTTATCTCTATTCTCATTTAACTTAATGTAGTGAAGTCCTAAATCCTGATCAGCAATCTCATTTCCCATTGCTCCAATTAAAAATTCTGTATCTGCTTCATTCAGGGAAATTGTTTGACTAATACCAATTGATGGATCAAAATATTTAATAGGTTCTTCAAAACCAAATTTTTTATGAGATTTATTAAGTGGTGCTTCTTTCAATATTTTGTCTGAATAATTCTTTGCATAATGTTCTCCATACGATGAAATTGGCCATCCGAAATTTTTAACTTTTAAAAAAGGTTTATTATTTATATTGATTTCGTCACCACCTTTTGGTCCATGTTCAGTAGATAAAATGAAGTCAAATTTTTTGCTGTAATATAAACCTTGTGGATTTCTATGGCCCAAGGATACAACCTCTGAATTTTTATTTTGAATATTAATTTTTAAAATTTTTCCAAAGTCGCTTTTAATATCTTGTGAAAGGGGTCTATTTCTAAAATCTCCTGTAGTAAATAATAGGTTTGAACTATCAAGATTTACAATTCTTCCGCCTGCACCTTGGTGAGCCCAAAATCCATGATTGTTATTTTTATCAACGCAATTTAATGTTTGATAAAATAAATTAAAATCTAAAAATTTTTCATTTAATTCACTAAAGATAATTTTAAGATCGTAACAATTATCTTTTCTTTCACCAATATATGAGACGTATAATTTATTATTGTCTATATGAATGTCCTTAATGCCATATTGCTCATGAAAATAAAATTTATCATATTTGATTATTGAATTAATATTTGAGTTGATTTTTACGAAATTTTCTAAGTTATTAAGATTAGTAAATGCAAAAATTCCATCATAAGTTGCGATTAATAAATTTTTATCATTATTATAAAAGTCAATATATGCTGTTCCAGTAGCACCACGATTACCATTAAATAAAATATCCTTAGTTGAATATTTTGAATAAGAAAAATTATTTAATCCATCAAGTTTTTTATCTTTAAATATATTTTCAAAAGTGATCTCTTTTTTATTAATTAAATCATTTAAGTTTTTTCCGTCTTCGAATAAGTTTTTTTGTATTTTAGCTAGCTGATTATTTCTAGTTTTAAGTTGATTTACTATGTTTGAAATCTCATTTTTTTTGGATGCTGAACTCTTCTTGTTGATTTGGTGACCAATAATTAATAAAGCAATTAAAAATGCTATTATTATAAGATAAATAAAATTTGCTTTAACTTTCATCTTAACTCTCCTACACTTTATATTTAAATTTTACTAAATAAATTTTAAAAATTTTAAGCGACAAAAAATACTTTATAGGGGGGCGTTCTGTTGCCAGGTGCCCCAAACCCCGTTTACTTAATTAATAAATTAATTAAGCAGCAATTGCGTAACTTTCGTTAGCATTTATAAATTAGCCCTTTACGGAGGAACAATTCCGAACGAAAGAATAGCCTTTAGTCACCCGTCGAATCTAGTTCACCCCCATAAGTTGTAATTGGTGGAGGTGGTGGGTACTGCCCCCACGTCCGCAATGGTTATTACGAAATTCGTTTATCGTCATAGTTGGAAAACCAACTTTATTAATATAAAAGGAATCGCAAGAGATTCAATAACAATCATGAAATTAACTAAAGAACAATCCTTAGAAATTAAGAGTCAACAGTCTCAAAACAACAAAACAAAAAGGGTTGTGGTATCAGAGTTGGAAAATATTCTTTATGAGGCAATACCAGCTTTAGATCATGGTTTTGTAAGAGTAGTTGATTACATGGGTGATGATACATCTATCGTTCAAGCTGCAAGAGTTTCTTATGGAAAAGGAACCAAACAAGTTTCAACTGATGCTGGATTGATAAAATATTTGATGCGTCATTGGCATAGTACACCATTTGAAATGTGTGAAATTAAATATCACATCAAATTACCGATCTTTATAGCACGTCAATGGATAAGACATAGAACTGCAAATGTTAATGAATATTCTGCAAGATATTCTATTTTAGATAAAGAATTTTACTTACCAACGTCTGAAAATTTAGCAGCTCAATCAACAAGTAATAGACAAGGAAGGGGAGATGTCCTTGAAGGAAATCAAGCAAAAGAGGTTCTAGAGCTTTTGAAAAATGATGCTGAAAGAACTTATTCCAATTATGAAACCATGCTTAATGAAAGATATGATGGATCTACTATAGATGATAATAAAAAGGGATTAGCCAGGGAACTTGCTAGAATGAATTTAACATTAAATACTTATACCCAATGGTATTGGAAAACAGATCTTTTAAATTTGATGAATTTTTTAAGGCTCAGAGCAGATCATCATGCTCAATATGAAATTAGAGTTTATGCTGACATTATGTTGGATACCTTAAAAAGATGGGTACCAATAACCCATGAAGCTTTTATGGATTACAGAGTGGGAGGTACAGAAGTTTCTGCTAAAGGAAAAGTTGTAATTCAAAAATTAATTAAAGGGGAAGATATCACTTTACAAAGTTCTGGTTTATCAAAAAGGGAATGGAATGAATTAATGGAAGCTTTTAATCTTAAAGATAAGTTGATTTAATTTTATTAGCAAAATCTATATAAATTTTTGAAATTTCATTATTTGGATCTTCCTCAACTATTGGTTTTCCATTATCACTTGTTTTTCCTATTTCAGAGTTAATTGGTATTTCGCCTAAAAATTCTTTATTGAATTCTTCTGAGGTTTTACGAACTCCACCTTCACCAAAAATTTTATATTTTTTACTATCATCTCCAATGAAGTAACTCATATTATCTACAAGTCCTAAAATTTTTACCCCTAGTTTATCAAACATTTTAATTCCTCTTTTTACATCTAACAAAGCTACTTCTTGAGGTGTTGAAACTATGATTGCTCCATCCATTTTAATTTCTTGTGAGAAAGTCAATTGTGTATCTCCTGTACCAGGAGGCATATCTACAATTATGAAGTCCAAATCTTTCCAATTTACTTTTTGGGTAAAAGTCCTTATTGCACTAGTCACCATTGGACCTCTCCAAATCATTGGAGTTTGTTGATCAGTAAGAAATCCAATTGACATACATTGAACATCATACTTAATTATAGGATCTAATTTTTGCCCATCACTTTTTGGTTTTTCAGTTATCCCAAACATTTTTGGAATCGAAGGTCCATAAATATCTGCATCTAATAAACCAACTTTACAGCCTATATGTTTTAATGCTAACGCAAGGTTGGATGCGAAAGTTGACTTTCCAACCCCTCCTTTGGCACTTGAAATAGCAATAGTGAATTTTGTTCCATTAATTGGTTTTTTTGTGAATACCTTTCGCCCACTATCTTTGCTCGTTGCGGCACTTAGTTCTGGCTTTTTATCTGACATTATTTGATCTTAGCTTGTTTTTGTGAAATTAGACACTATATAGATAGTCTATGTCAGATGATTTTCAACAAAGAGGCGGTAGTCCTTGGGGATCACCTCCAGGTGGTAGTGGTAGTGGTAATGGCTCTGGAAGAGGTCCAAGGCCACCTGATGTAGACAAAATCATAAAAGAGTTTCAAGAAAAAATTAAAAAATTTTTACCAGGTGGAAGTTCCTCTGGAGGAAAGCAAGCAGTTTTAGTATTAATTATTTTAGGTTTTGTTTGGTTAGCAAGTGGTCTTTATAGAGTACTTCCTGATGAACAAGGAGTTGTTTTAAGATTTGGAAAATTTGTCAAAACAACTCAACCAGGTTTGAATTATCATATTCCTTTTCCTGTAGAATCTGTTTTAACTCCAAAAGTAACCAAAGTTAATAGAATTGATATTGGTTTTAGGTCAGAAAGAGATAGTGGTTTTTCTTCTGCGGCTGGAGGGGTAGCAGATGTACCACAAGAAAGTCTTATGCTTACTGGTGATGAAAATATTGTAAATATAGATTTTTCTGTTTTTTGGGTAATTAAAGATGCGGGTAATTTTTTATTTAAAATTCAAGATCCGGAAGGAACAGTAAAAGCTGCAGCCGAAACAGCGATGAGAGAAGTGATCGCAAGATCTGATATTCAGCCAATTTTAACCGAGGGAAGATCTTTAATAGAAACTGACACCCAGGAAATAATCCAAAAAATTTTAGATGAATACACATCAGGTATTCAAATCACACAAGTTCAAACTCAAAAAGCTGACCCACCTGATCAAGTAATTGATGCGTTTCGAGACGTACAGGCTGCAAGAGCAGATATGGAAAGATCAAAAAATGAAGCTGAAGCATACGCTAATGATGTTATCCCAAGAGCACGAGGGGAAGCCGCAAAAATTCTACAGGCAGCAGAGGCTTATAAAAAAGAGGTGGTAGCTAAAGCAGAGGGTGAAGCGAGTAGATTCTTAGCTATTTATAATGAATATAAAAAAGCAAAATCTGTAACTCAAGAAAGAATGTATTTAGAAACGATGGAAAAAGTATTAGCTGATATTGATAAAGTAATCATTGAGAAAAATGCTGGCTCAGGTGTTGTTCCATATTTACCATTACCAGAATTAAAAAAGAAAGTGACTAATTAAAATGAAAGCAGGAAAAATTATAGCAGGATTGGCTGTTTTTATTGCTGCAACATTATTTTTTTCAATATTTATTGTTAAAGAAGTTAATCAAGCGATTGTACTTCAATTTGGAGATCCAAAAAGAATAATTCTAAAACCTGGATTAAACTTTAAATTACCATTTATCCAAAACGTCGTATTTTTAGATAAGCGAATTTTAAATTTAGATACACCACCTGAAGAGGTGATTGCATCGGATCAAAAAAGATTAATTGTTGATGCTTTTGCAAGATTTCAAATTGTGGACCCTCTAAAGTTTTATATCTCAGTTGGAAATGAAAGAGTTGCAAGATCTAGATTGGCAACAATTATCAATTCAAGAATTAGGAACGTATTAGGTCAGCAAGAGCTACAAACGCTTTTATCAGAGGATAGAACGAAACAAATGGCTTTAATTCAAGAGGGTGTAAACAATGAGGCACAAAACTTTGGTATTGAAATTGTAGATGTAAGAATTAAACGTGCCGATCTTCCTCAAGCAAATAGTGATGCGATCTTTAGAAGAATGCAAACAGAGAGGGAGAGAGAAGCAAAAGAGTTTAGAGCTAAAGGTGCCGAAATGGCGGTCACGATAACATCGACTGCTGATAAAGAAGTAACAGTTATTTTAGCAGATGCACAAAAAAAATCTGAGATCATGAAAGGAGAAGGCGATGGAAAAAGAAATAATATTTTCGCTAATGCTTTTGGCCAAGATCCAGAATTCTTTGCTTTTTACAGAGCCATGCAGGCTTACGAAAAAGCTTTAATTGGTGGGGAGACTTCTTTAATACTATCTCCTGATAGTGAGTTCTTTAAATTTTTTGGAAATATAAAACCAAATTCACAATAAATTAATCATGAAAGAATTGATCATCGCTTTTGGTCTATTCTTATTTATTGAGGGAATTTTATATGCCATATTTCCATCAAAAATGAAAAGTATGCTTAAAAAATTAGAGCTTATAAAAGATAGTCAACTTAGATCGGGTGGATTAATCTTTGCAGTATTAGGCTTTATAATTATTTATTATATGAAGAACTAAAATGATTAGAATAAATACATTATTTATAGCGATTATTTTGATTATAAGTTCTCAATTAAAATCGTTCGCCCAAAATCATCCTAGTTCTTTTGCTGATTTAGCTGAAAAGTTGATGCCATCTGTGGTTAATATTTCAACAACTACAATAGTTAAAACACAAACAAATCCTTTCCCTTTTCAATTTCCTCCAGGTTCACCATTTGAAGACATGTTTAAAGAATTTGGAACACCACAAGAGAGACCATCAGCAGCTTTAGGATCAGGTTTTATTATAGATGAAAAAGGGATTGTTGTTACAAACAATCACGTCATTCAAGATGCTGATGATATTATCATAAGAGTAGGTGACAAAGAAATTAAAGCTAAAGTTTTGGGAGCTGATCCATTGTCTGATATTGCAGTTCTTCAACTTGAGACAAATGAAAAGTTTAAACCTGTTAAATTTGGTGACTCTGATAAAGCAAGAATAGGTGACTGGGTAATAGCAATTGGAAATCCTTTTGGTCTTGGAGGAACTGTAACTTCAGGAATTATTTCTGCAAGAAATAGATCGATAGGTTTAAGTAGGTACGAAGATTATATTCAGACTGATGCATCAATCAATCAAGGAAACTCGGGTGGGCCTTTATTTGATATGAACGGAAATGTGATTGGAATTAATACAGCCATCCTTGGAAGGAATGGATCAATTGGAATTGGTTTTTCAATTCCTTCAAATAGTGCAAAAATAGTTATTGATCAGTTAATAGAGTTTGGAGAAACAAAACGTGGTTGGTTAGGTGTAAGAATTCAAGATGTGACAAAAGAAATTGCTGAAGTCGAAAAATTAGATAAACCTCGTGGGGCATTAGTTGCAAGTGTTGCAGAGAACAGTCCATCTGCTAAAGCAGGAGTAAAAGCTGGCGATATTATTTTAGAATTTAATGGAGAAAAAATTAATCAGATGAAGGAACTTCCTATGATTGTTGCAAGAACTGCGGTTGGGAAAAAAGTGGAGGTAAAAATTTGGAGAGATAAAAAAGAAATTGTTAAAATTGTTACACTTGGAAGATTAGAAACTTCAGAGGATTTTAAAGTTTCAGAAAAATCAGAAAGTCCGAAAGAAACAGAGATAAAAGATTTAAAAATAACTGTAAGGCAAATTAATAAAGAAGATATAAAATCAAGAAACTTACCTAATCAAACTACTGGATTAGTTGTTACTAAAATAGCAAATGATAGTCCTTTGTTAAGTTCTGTTGAAGTGAATAGTATAATTTTAGAAGCTCAAAAGAAAAAAATTAGAAATGTAAATGATTTAAACCAAATTGTGAAACAAGTCTTAAATAGTAATCAAAAAACTATTTTATTAGTTATCTATAATAGCCAAAATCAAAGAAGATATATTGGTGTTAAATTAGATTAATTAATGGATTTGAAATCCAAAATTATTTTAATTTATGGCCCAACTGCATCAGGAAAATCTAATTTTGCAATTAAACTTGCCAAAAAAATTAGAGGTGAGATTGTTAATGCTGATAGCATGCAGGTGTATAAAGAATTAAAAATTTTATCTGCAAGACCTTTTCCAAAAAATTACAAGAATATTAAGCATCATTTATATGGATTTAAAAGCGTAAAAAAAAACTTTTCTTCAGGGGATTGGTTAAAATTAGTTAATAAAAAGATTTTAGATATAAAAAAAAGAAAAAAAATACCTATTCTTGTGGGTGGTACCGGATTGTACTTTAAAGCAATTACAGAGGGTTTAGTAAATATCCCAAATATTCCAATTCGATTAAGATCAAAAATAAGGTTGTTGCATAAAAAAATTGGAACAAAGAAGTTTTTTTTAGAATTAATTAAGCTAGATCCCATATCAAAAAACTTTGTTAAACCTTCAGACACTCAGAGGGTAATTCGAGCTTATGAAGTTAAATTATTCACAAAAAGATCAATTTACGATTGGTTTAAAAGTACACGATCAGATTATGTAAATGATGATTTTTTTAAAATTTATATTGATTTTCCAAGAGCTGAGTTAATTAAGAGAATTGAGGATCGAACACAAGATATGATTAAAAATGGAGCAGTTTCAGAGGTTAAAAAATTTATAAAATTAAAGGTTCCAAAAGTTAAAACTGCCTCTAAGGCTATCGGAATTGCAGAAATTAGAGAATATCTCAAGAAAAAAATTGAGATATCAGAGGTAATTCAAAAAATATCAATAAAGACTAGGCAATATGCAAAGAGACAATCTACTTGGGGCAGAGGTAATATGATGGATTGGAACAAAATAAAGTCAGAGGACCTAAATAAATTTTTAAAAAAAATTTAGATATTACGTACTAATTCTTGACCAATAAGCACAACTTCAGCTAGATTGGTTGAATGTCTAAATTATATACAGGTGCCGAAATTGTATTCAAATGTCTTGAAGATCAACATGTTGAATTTATTTTTGGCTATCCAGGTGGTGCGGTATTACCGATTTATGATGAATTAAAAAATCATAATACTATTAAGCATATTTTGGTAAGACATGAACAAGGTGCAGGTCATGCTGCAGAAGGATATGCAAGATCATCTGGTAAACCAGGTGTTGTACTTGTTACCTCTGGACCAGGAGCAACTAATGTTGTTACCGCATTAACAGATGCATATATGGATTCTGTTCCACTAGTTTGTATATCAGGACAAGTGCCAACACATTTAATTGGAACAGATGCATTTCAGGAATGTGACACAACAGGTATTACAAGACCATGTACAAAACATAATTGGTTAGTCAAAGATATTAAAGATTTATCAAAAACTCTTCATGAGGCTTTTAGAGTTGCAACAACAGGAAGACCGGGGCCAGTTTTAGTCGATATACCTAAAGATATTCAGTTTGCTAAAATGAGTTATTCAAAACCCAAAATTGAAAAAAAACTAAATGGAAAATCGTTAAATCATTTTTCACAAAAGGACATTGATACTTTGATTGATCTTATGAATAAATCAAAAAAACCCATCATTTATTCTGGTGGTGGAGTTATAAACTCTGGACCAGAGGCGAGCAATGTTTTAAGAGAACTTGTAGAGCTTACAGGTTTTCCAATCACTTCAACACTGCAAGGTTTGGGTGCGTATCCAGGAGATGATAATCAATTTTTAGGCATGCTTGGTATGCACGGAACCTATGAAGCCAATAACGCAATGCATGATTGTGATTTATTAATTAATATTGGTGCTAGATTTGATGATAGAATAACTGGTAAAATTGATGAGTTCTCTCCAAAATCCAAAAAAGTTCATATCGATATTGATCCTTCATCAATAAATAAAATCATTAAAGTTGATTTAGCATTAGTTGGTGATGTTAAAGAGGTTTTAAAAGGAATTACTAAAACCCTAAAGAAAAAAAACTTAGATTTTAAAAAATCTAATAAGCAACAAATTGCTAAATGGTGGGAACAGATACAAAAATGGCGAACAAAAAATTCACTTCATTTTAAAAATAGTGATGAAACCATAAAACCTCAACATGCAGTTCAAAGATTATATGAACTTACAAAAGATAAAGATACTTATGTTACGACTGAGGTAGGTCAACATCAAATGTGGGCAGCTCAACATTATAAATTTAATAAACCGAATCGTTGGATGACCTCTGGAGGACTTGGAACAATGGGATATGGATTACCTGCCGCTGTGGGTGTCCAAATAGCCCATCCAAAAAAATTAGTAATTGATATTGCAGGTGAAGCTTCAGTTTTAATGACAATGCAAGAGATGTCTACTGCAGTTCAATATAATCTACCTATAAAAATTTTTATTTTAAATAATCAATACATGGGAATGGTGAGACAATGGCAAGAATTGTTACATGAGAAAAATTACTCTGAAAGTTATACTGAGGCTTTACCTGATTTTATAAAAATGGCAGAGGCTTATGGTTGTAAGGGTATAATGGCTGAAAAACCAGATGAATTGGATGAAAAAATTAGAGAAATGGTTGAGTTTGATGGACCTGTTATTTTTGATTGTCGAGTAGATCCAAATGAAAATTGTTTTCCAATGATCCCTTCAGGAAAACCTCATAACCAAATGATATTAGGGCCAAGTGAAAAAGAAGAAAATAAAATTACCGGTAAAGGTAAAGCTTTAGTTTAAGTATGGCAAATCCAAAATCTGCATATAGTGTTTCTTTGAAAAAAGAAAAATCAGATACACACATCATTGTTGTTTGGGTGGATAATGAGTCTGGAGTTTTAGCAAGGGTTGTAGGATTGTTTTCTGGTCGAGGTTATAATATCGAGTCACTTGCAGTTGCTGAGGTGGATGCAAAAAAAAGTATATCAAGAATTACAATAGTCACGACTGGGACACCTCAAGTAATTGATCAAATTAAATTGCAATTAAAAAAACTTGTTCCAGTCCATAAAGTGGCAGATTTTAAAAGGAATGATAAGGGCGTAATATTTAGGGAAATGGCATTATTTAAAGTTGTTGGCAGCTCTGTGAAAATCAAAAAAGCTATTAATGCTTGTAAAAAGTATGATGCTGTAATATTGGATAAAACGAAAAAATCAAATGTTATTCAAATTACTGCATTGAGAAGAGAAATAGACAAGATGGCAAAAAATTTAAGAAAATTTGGTTTAGTGAGTGTTTCTAGAACTGGAGCTGTTGCTATGACAAGGGGTGATAAAGTTTTTAATTAATTACTGAGGAGAAAATTATGAAAATGTTTTATGAAAAAGATACAGATGTAAATTTAATCAAAGATAAAAAAATCGCGATATTTGGTTATGGTAGTCAAGGACATGCACACGCTTTAAATTTAAAAGATAGTGGTGTTAAAGAAGTTGTAGTTGCATTGAGAGAGGGTTCCTCAAGCATACCTAAAGCAGAGTCAAAAGGATTGAAAGTTATGAATTTATCTGATGCCGCTGAGTGGGCAGATGTTGTAATGATTTTAACACCAGATGAATTACAAGCTTCAATTTATAAGAACCATATAGAGCAAAGAGTTAAAGAGGGAAAATCCATTGCCTTTGCTCACGGATTAAATGTTCATTATGATCTAATTAAAGCTAGAAAAGATTTAGATGTATTTATGGTTGCTCCAAAAGGACCAGGTCATTTGGTAAGAAGTGAGTATGAAAAAGGTGGGGGAGTGCCATGTTTATTTGCAGTACATCAAAATGGCTCTGGTAAAGCAAGAGATTTAGCGATGTCATATGCCTCAGCAGTTGGTGGTGGTAGATCAGGGATTATTGAAACAACATTTAAAGATGAAGTTGAAACAGATTTATTTGGGGAGCAGACTGTTCTTTGTGGTGGTTTAGTTGAACTAATCAAGAATGGCTATGAAACTTTAGTAGAAGCTGGATATGAACCTGAGATGGCATATTTTGAAACTGTTCATGAAGTAAAACTTATTGTTGATCTTATTTATGAAGGTGGAATTGCTAATATGAATTACTCTATTTCAAACACTGCAGAATATGGAGAATATCAATCTGGTCCCAGGGTGATTAATAAAGAGGAAACTAAAAAAAGAATGAAAGAAGTTTTGGCTGATATTCAATCTGGTAAATTTACAAAAGAATGGATGGATGAATGTAAAAATGGCCAAAAAAACTTTCTTGCTACCAGGGCAAAATTAGCTGAACATCCAGTTGAAAAAGTTGGGGCTAATTTGAGAGCTATGATGCCATGGATTGGCAAGAAGAAATTAGTTGATAGTGACAAGAAGTAAATTTTAGTTCCAAATTGGGATAAATTCTGTATTTTACTTTTGCAATCTAAACGAGAGGTTGTATATTTCAAAAACAAAAATTTTTGATATGGCTGAGAAAGATAAAGTATTCATTTTCGATACAACGATGAGAGATGGTGAACAATCACCTGGAGCTTCAATGAGTGTTGAGGAAAAAATTCAAATCTCAAGAGTTTTTGATGAAATGGGTATTGATATTATAGAAGCAGGTTTTCCAATATCATCTCCTGGTGATTTTGAGGCTGTAAGCGCTATAAGCAAAAGTGTTAAAAATTCCATTCCTTGTGGTTTGGCAAGAGCAACTAAAAAAGATATTGATGCTTGTCACGAATCTTTAAAATTTGCGAAAAGATTTAGAATACATACTTTTATTTCAACAAGTCCAGTTCATATGAAGCATAAATTAAATATGACTAACGAACAAGTTTTGGGGGCTATTAAAGAGAGTGTTACTTATGCAAAAAAATTCACAGATGATGTTGAATGGTCTTGTGAAGATGGCACAAGAACAGACTTAGATTTTATGTACAAGACAATCGAGCTTGCAATTAAATGTGGTGCTACAACGATAAATATTCCAGATACAGTGGGATATTCAATACCAGAAGAATTTGCCAAAACTATTAAACTTATAAAAAATAATGTGCCAAATATTGATAAAGCAATTATCTCAGCTCATTGTCATAATGATTTAGGTTTAGCAGTTGCAAATGCATTGTCAGGATTGTCAGCTGGAGTAAGACAAATTGAATGTACAATTAATGGAATTGGTGAGAGAGCAGGAAATGCTGCTTTAGAAGAAATAGTTATGGCAATTAAAACACGAGATGATTTATTACCTTATGAAACAGGTATAAAAACAGAATTAATTAGCAAAGCTTCAAAAATTGTATCAAATGCAACAGGATTTCCTGTCCAATTTAATAAAGCGATTGTTGGAAAAAATGCTTTTGCGCATGAGTCAGGGATCCACCAAGACGGAATGCTAAAAAATAGAGAAACATATGAAATCATGACACCAGAAAGTGTTGGAGTTAAAAAAACATCATTAGTTATGGGCAAACATTCTGGAAGACATGCTTTTAAAGATAAGTTAAGTGATTTAGGCTATGCCGATGTAACTGATGATGTTGTTCAAGCGGCATTTGGAAAATTTAAAATTTTAGCTGATAAAAAAAAGCATATCTATGATGAAGATATAGTCGCTCTCGTTGATGATAGCTTGATTATTGACAATAAAATTAATGCAATAAATTTAAAGTCTTTAAAAGTTTTTGCTGGCACCGGTGAACCACAAAGAGCTGAAATGACATTAGATGTTTTTGGCGATATAAAACATACTACTCAAACAGGCGATGGTCCTGTTGATGCAATATTTAAATGTATTAAGGAGCTTTATCCACATG
Organism: uncultured Pelagibacteraceae bacterium; assembly: GCA_902616025.1. Lineage (GTDB taxonomy): Bacteria > Pseudomonadota > Alphaproteobacteria > Pelagibacterales > Pelagibacteraceae > Pelagibacter. The sequence goes on from CACMRE010000008.1 coordinate 25,252, forward strand.
ATGTTAAGTTGTCTTTATATCAAGTTCACGCAGTTACTGAAGGAACAGATGCACAGGCTACAGTCAGTGTTAAAATTGAGGAGAATGACAGAACTACTGTTGGACAATCCGCTGATACAGATACTTTAGTAGCATCAGCTAATGCTTATCTTAATGCATTAAATAAAATGTTAATTAAAAGAGAAAAGAAATCTCTTTATAAAAATATAGAACCTAAAAAAGTAAAAGGAGTGTTTTAATGGGTATATTTGACAGAATGAAGAAAATCTGGAGTCAGGATATGGCAATCGACTTAGGTACAGCAAATACTTTAGTAGTTGTGAAAGGACAAGGGGTTGTTTTAAATGAACCTTCAGTTGTTGCAATTGTTGATCAATCAGGGAAAAAACAAGTTTTAGCTGTTGGAGATGAAGCCAAAACGATGTTAGGAAGAACTCCTGGAAATATTCAAGCTATTAGACCTTTAAGAGATGGTGTAATAGCTGACTTTATCGTCACTGAGGAAATGATTAAACACTTCATTAAGAAAGTTCATAAAGGAAGTACTTTTGCTAATCCAAGAATTTTAATTTGTGTTCCAACTGGCTCAACTCCTGTTGAGAGAAAAGCTATTCAAGATAGTGCTTTAGCAGCAGGGGCGAGAAGAGTTCAATTGATTGAGGAGCCAATCGCAGCTGCTATTGGTGCTAATCTTCCTATATCTGAAGCAACTGGTTCAATGGTAGTGGATATTGGTGGTGGTACAACTGAAATTGCAGTTATGTCCTTAGGAGGTTTAGTTTATTCTAAATCTCTAAGAGTAGCAGGAGATGCAATGGATGGTGCAATGGTTAACTATATGAGAAAAGAATATAATTTGATGATAGGTGATAGTACTGCAGAAAAAATCAAAAAAGAAATAGGTACTGCTATTCCTACAAATAATAATACTTATGCAGTTAAAGGACGAGATCTAAGATCAGGAACTCCAAAAGAAGTTAATATTACAGAGGAAGATACAGCAGAAGCATTGAATATTATTTTAAAAGAGATGGTAAATGGAATTAAGGATGCATTAGAAAGCACTCCTCCGGAATTATCTGCCGACTTAGTTGATATGGGACTTACTTTAACTGGTGGTGGAGCTTTATTAAAAAATATAGACAGAAGGTTTTCTAAGGAAACAGGTTTGCCAGTTCACATTGCTGATGATCCATTATCTTGTGTAGCGGTTGGTACTGGGAAAGCTCTTGATCAAGAACAAACATTCTCGACTATGTTGACTGAATATTAAGAGTAATGGCCTCTAGCAGAGATGATTTTATAATAGCAATTCGTTCTGCTTTTTTAAAAAAAAGCACTCAACAAAAATTTTCTCTACTTACTTTAGTATTTATTTCTATATTTATTATCCTTCTATCAAGCCTAGACTTTAAGGCAGTAAGATATCTGAAGGCTGGATTAAGTGAGGTGGTTTATCGATCATCTTTTATTGTCTCTATACCTGAAAACTTTGTCAGGAATTCATTTATAAATATAATTGAATACACAACATTTTTTAATAGATACCAAAATAATAGAGATGAATTGGATAAACTTAAATCTGATTTTGTGTCTAACGAAATTATTCAGTATGAAAATCAAGAATTGAAAGTACTAATTGATGATTATATTTCAAGTTCAAATAAAATTTTAGCAAAAATAATTGTTGATCATGATAGTCCCTTTCTAAAGAGCATAATCATAAATAAAGGAAGTAAAGACGATATAAAAATTGGTACAAATATTTATGATCAATCTTATTTAGTTGGTCGGGTAATTGAAGTGAATTATAAAACATCGAGGGTATTATTATTGTCAGATTTAAATTCTAATGTTCCAGTAACAATTGCCCCTCAAAATATCCAAGCAATAGTCACTGGGAGTGGAGATAATTTTGGACAAATTAAATATATTAAAGCGGGTTTATCAGAGGAGCTAGTCGATGAAAGCATAGTTTACACCTCAGGTACCGGAGCAATATTTAAAAGTGGAGTGCCAATAGGCAAATTAAGATCTAAAAAAAATGGTTCTTCTAATAGATACAACGTTGAATTCTACAGCGATTTTACACAATTAAAATATGTTTTTGCAGAAACAATTACTCAAATTGATATTCCTCAAGTTGAACCAGAAGCAGTTCCAACTGAAGATAAAAGTGAGGAACTTGAAGAGTCAAAATTAAAGATTTTAGAAGATGAGCTTAAAATTATTGAGGAGACTAATTCAAAATTTATAGAAGAAAATGAAAATTTAACTAGTGAAATTAATGATTTAAACAATCAAATTTCAGTTTTAAATAATG